>NZ_JARJBC010000020.1:0-149880 GCF_029269905.1 Streptomyces silvisoli
AGTGTTTCGGTGGTCATAGCGTTAGGGAAACGCCCGGTTACATTCCGAACCCGGAAGCTAAGCCTTTCAGCGCCGATGGTACTGCAGGGGGGACCCTGTGGGAGAGTAGGACACCGCCGAACAAATTGTGATAGCCGTTCCCCCGGGGCCTTGACTGGCCCCGGGGGAACGGCTTTTTTGCGTTGTCCCGCCACGGCCCCCGGTGCGATGATCCCCGGATGGTATATGGCATCCGGACAGCGGCCCCCGAAGAGTGGCGGCGGATCAAGGAACTTCGCCTTGCGGCGCTGAGCGACCCGGTGGCGCGTCTCGCGTTCGCCTCGACCTACCAGCGCGAGGCGGAGCTGACCGACGAGGAGTGGCAGCGCCGTGCCCAGCAGAGCACCGGATTCGTGGCCGAGGACGGCAGCGGCCTCTGGGTCGGTTCGGCGACCGTGCTGATGGAGACCGGCACCGAGTATCCGATCCCGCAGACCCATGTCGTCGGGATGTACGTACGGCCCGATGTGCGCGGGAGCGATACCGCGGAGCGCCTGCTGCGGGCGGCTGTTGAGTGGTCATGGCGGCAGCATGAGGTTGAGCGGGTGCGGTTGTGGGTGACCGGTGCGAATCCGCGGGCGTTCGCCTTCTACACCCGGCTCGGGTTCAGCAAGACCGGCGTATCCGCGCCGCATCCACCGGACCCGTCCATCACCGGGTACGAGATGGAGCTCGCGCGTCCGTACTGACCGTTTGACTAACGCCCCTCGCTGAGCCGGGAGTTGGCCGATCGCCAGATCGATTCGGCCTCCTGACGCGGCCAGCGGTGCCTGGCCTGCTCCTCGGAGCGGAGTACCGCGAGCACCGGGATCCCCGCCGCAGGCCCTTCGGCCATCAGAGCCGGGAGTTCGGGAATCGGGGCGAGCGTCGCGATGTCATCGAGGACGCAGGTCATTGGTGGGTCGAGCCGACCGGGGGATGACCCTGCGGCCATGCGCCGGCCGTGCTCGACCACGCTTGATACGAGTGCGGTGAGCAGGGGCATCGCACCCGGGTGGGCTCGCGGATCCTCGCGCGGCTCACCCACTACATACAGTGTTCCCCGCTCGTTCACAAACGATTCCAGATCGAGCCCATCAGCTCGTCCCGGGTTGCAAGCGTCCCTGATGTGAATGGAGTTGAGGCCGGACAGTGCCTGCTGGATGAGGCCCTGCGCGGTGTCCCTGCGCTCCGGATGGGCGTGCAGGGTAGCCTCCAGATCACCGCTCCAGCCGCTCGCCG
This sequence comes from Streptomyces silvisoli, assembly GCF_029269905.1. Taxonomy (NCBI): domain Bacteria; kingdom Bacillati; phylum Actinomycetota; class Actinomycetes; order Kitasatosporales; family Streptomycetaceae; genus Streptomyces; species Streptomyces silvisoli. Next base: position 1,261 of record NZ_JARJBC010000020.1, read on the forward strand.
CGTCCCGCGCGGTGCGCAGGATGCGCACCGGGTCGGCCGCACCGGAGCCGGACGCCCAGCGGTGCAGCTGCCGGAACGGCTGGCCGTCGACGGCGGCCGCGTGCAGCCAGCAGCGCAGCAGGGTTGCGGCGGCGTCGTTGGCGGTCACGTCGTGGGTGCGCAGCGGGGCCAGCAGCGCGCGGGCCCGGGAGGCGGCGATGGCCGGGTCCTGGCAGCCGTGGTGCGGGGCCCAGCGCAACCGGCCCGGGGCGTCGACCAGGTGCTCGGGGTCGAAGAGATGGACCGGGCCGAGCTTGGCGCGGGCGCTGACGGTCTGCTGCCAGGTCTGGTCGTCGGCACAGGTGACGATCACCGGCCCCTCGGCGTCGAGGACGGTGGGTTCGATGACGCGCTTGCCCTTGTCGCTGCCGCGCGGACTGGCGAACAGCACATGGCTGCCGACGAGTTGGCCGTCCGGCAACCGGTCCGCGCGAGGCGCCACGGGCGCTGCTGGTGCCGTTGGCACTACAGGGACGGCAGGGGCCGGGGGTTCGGCCGGTACCGCCAGCGGTACTTCGGCCGTGCGCACCGGCAACTCCCCGTCGTGCGGCACGGCTTCGACCGCGGGCTCGGGTGGTGCCGTCTCCGTGCGCTTCTGCCGGGGCAGCGGGGTGGGGTGGGCGGCGGGCGGTGCGTTCTTCGCCTGCCTGGCCGCCGCCCGTACCGCGCGGTAGCGGGTCAGTGTGCCGATGACGAAGCCGGTCAGCACCAGCAGGACCAGCAGTTCGCCGATGAACACGCCCCAGAAGAGGCCGGGGCGGGGCAGGTCGGTGGTCGGGACCTGGGGCCAGGCGGCGGACATGTCCTTCGGCTCGCTGATGAGTTCGCGCATCGCCACCGGTGTGCGGGTGAAGTGCAGGTCGTCCGGCCAGCGGCCGTGGGCGATCAGCCCGCTCAGTCCGGTGCCGGTCCACACCAGGACGGTCACAGCCAGCAGGAAGCCGATGATGGCCACCAGCAGGCCGTCCGGAATGCCGCCCTCGCGGCGCTGCTGCGTCATGCCCTCACCCGTTCGTGCCGTCACTCGTCACGCCACCGTGCCGCGGTTGGTGCCAGAAGCGCCGGTCAGGCCACCGCGTCGTCGGCGAGTTGCTTCTCCAGGTCGACCTCGGCCTTGGTGCGTTCCGCGGATGCCTCCGTCATCGCCCGGTCGGTGTAGACGAGGGGGCGTTCGGCCTCGGTGATGAGGTGCTTGACGACCTGTACGTTTCCGTTGACGTCCCACACCGCGATGCCGGGTGTCAGCGTGGGGATGATCTCCACCGCCCAGCGTGGCAGGCCCAGTACGCGTCCGGTGGCGCGGGCCTCGTCGGCCTTCTGGGCGTAGATGGTGCGGGTGGACGCCATCTTGAGGATCGCCGCGGCCTCCCTGGCCGCCGCTCCGTCCACCACGTCGGACAGGTGGTGGACGACGGCGACGAACGACAGGCCGAGGCGGCGGCCGAACTTCAGCAGCCGCTGGAAGAGCTGGGCGACGAACGGGCTGTTGATGATGTGCCAGGCCTCTTCCACCAGGAAGATGCGCTTGACCCGGTCGGGCCTGATCCAGGTGTGTTCCAGCCAGACGCCGACGATCGCCATCAGGATGGGCATGGCGATCGAGTTGCGGTCGATGTGCGACAGGTCGAAGACGATCAGCGGGGCGTCCAGGTCGATTCCCGCGGTCGTCGGACCGTCGAACATGCCGCGCAGGTCACCGTCGACCAGCCGGTCCAGCACCAGTGCCACGTCCAGGCCCCAGGCCCGTACGTCGTCTATGTCGACGTTCATCGACTCCGCCGACACCTCGGCGGGGTGGCGCAGCCGTTCCACGATGTCGGTGAGGATGGGCTGGCGTTCGGTGACCGACTCCACGGCGTGGGCGTGCGCGACCTTCAGCGCGAAGCCGGAGCGTTCGTCCAGGCCGCGGCCCATCGCGACCTCGATGATCGTACGCAGCAGCGCCAGCTGGCCGGTGGTGGTGATCGACGGGTCCAGTGGGTTGAGCTTGATGCCGCCGTCGAGCGCGGACATGGGGTCGAGGCGGATGGGTGTTATCCCCAACTGCTGTGCGATGAGGTTCCATTCGCCGACCCCGTCCTCGCCCTGCGCGTCCAGTACGACCACCTGCCGGTCGCGGAACCGCAGTTGACGCAGTACGTAGGTCTTCTCCAGTGCCGACTTGCCGTTGCCCGACTCGCCCAGTACCAGCCAGTGCGGGGCGGGGAGTTGCTGGCCGTAGAGCTGGAACGGGTCGTAGATGTAGCCCTTGCCGGAGTACACCTCGCGGCCGATGATCACGCCGGAGTCGCCGAGGCCGGGCGCGGCGGTCGGCAGGTAGACGGCCTGGGCCTGGCCGGTGGAGGTACGCACCGGCAGTCGGGTGGTCTCCACCCTGCCGAAGAGGAAGCTGGTGAAGGCGTCGGTGATGACGGAGATCGGATCCAGCATGGCCATGACGCGCTCTCCTTACCGACTGCCGGTGGGACGGCTGGTGCTGTGCATGGTGGCCATCCCCTCAGCGGCGGATGCCGGTCGCGAACGGCAGGGTGTTGACGAAGGCCCGGTGGTGCTCGCGGTCGCACCACTCCAGTTTGAGGTAGCTCTTTCCGGCGGAGGCGCGGATGGTGCGCTTGTCGCGGGCCAACTCCTCGGGAGAGCGGGCGGAGACGGTGATGTAGCCGACCAGGTTCACTCCGGCGGCGCCCGCGGCGAGGTCCTCGCCGCGTTGGTCGACCCGGGTGTGGTGTGCGACGTCGCGAGGGTCGACGACCCGGTTCATCTTGGCGGCGCGGCTGGCCTCCGCGTCGTCGTTGGTCTTCTCGGTGAGCATCCGCTCGATCGCCACGTCGGTGGGCTCCAGGTCCATGGTGACGGCGACGGTACGGATCACGTCCGGGGTGTGGACCAGCAGCGGGGCGAGGAAGTTGACGCCGACCGGCGTCAGCGGCCACTCCTTGACCCAGGCGGTGGCGTGGCACCAGGGCGCCCTCGTGGTCGACTCGCGGGTCTTGGCCTGGAGGTAGGTGGGCTGGGTGGCGTCGAGTTCGGCGGGCCAGGCGTTGCGGCGGGTCATCGCCTGGATGTGGTCGATGGGGTGGTCCGGGTCGTACATCGAGTGCAGCAGCGAGGCGAGCCTGGCCTGGCCGAGTGGTTGGCGCACCCGGATGTCGGCCTCGGTGAGGCGGGCGCAGATGTCGTTGAGTTCGCGGGCCATGACGATGGCCAGGCCCTCGTCCCGGGTGTGTCCGGTGGCCTTGGCCATGGCCTGCGCCTCGGCGGCAAGGTCCCGGGTGTAGTGCATGCAGGCGACCAGGTAGGCGCGGTGCTGCTCGGACGAGGTGGAGACCATCGACTGCAACTGGTCGTACGAACCGCGCAGCCAGGCCGGGGAGTTGTCGTCCCCGCGCTGGGCGACGTCCTTGGCGTGCGCGTCGGGGTCGGCGGGCAGCGTACGGGCCAGCATCTGCAGCCGGGTCACGAAGCCGTCGCCGTTGGCGACATGCTTGAGCAGTGTGCCGAAGCGCTCGACCAGCGCCTCCTGGTCCTCGCTGTCGCGCAGTCCGACGCCGGGGCCCTCGATCTCGATGGCGGCGGTGACGGTGCGCCGGTCGAGGTGGAGCAGTACCGCGATCTCGTCCGGCCCGAAGGGCGCGGCGAGCCAGTGGACCTGGCCGATGCCGGGCGGCGGGCCGACCTCCACCTCCCGGCCGTCCAGCCGGGTGCCCGCCTCGGAGGCGGCCGAGCGGTAGGTGGCGCCGCGCCGCAGGGTGCGGCGGTAGCTGCGGTTGATCTCGAACCAGCGGTAGAAGGTGCGGCCCCGGTACGGCATGAAGACCGCGGCGAAGGCCATGAGCGGGAAGCCGATCAGCCCGGCGATGCGCAGCGGCAGGATGGTGACGGCCAGTCCCCACACCATGCCGATGAACGCCCCGATGACCAGCAGCGTGATCTCGCCGGTGTCGCGGTTCTTGCCGACGATGGCGTTCGGGCGCGCTTTGCCGATGAGGTAGGTGCGGCGCTGCGCGATCGGCTGGGTCGTCACGACCGGTCCCCTCCGTTCTTAACGTCTGACGTGCGTGGTGCGGGAGGCGAGGGGGCGCGGCCGGGCGCCGGGGCCGGAGGGGTGGCCGGGGTGTTGCCGCCGCGGGTGCTGTGGGCGGCGATGCCGCCGGAGACGGCGCCGGCGGGCTGGGCGCCGCCGGACGCGGTCTGCTCCTGGGGGACGCCGCGGGTGCTGTGGGTCTTGATGCCCTGCTTGACCAGGGCGGCGGGCGAGGAGATGAGGGCGGCGGCCGGGTTGCCGGCGGCCTTGTGGTCGCCGCGCAGCTTGACCACGTCGTCGCCGAAGCCCGGTACGAAGCGGTAGATCATCGCGCTGGCGAAGATGGCCAGGAAGATGATGGCGAGGCCGGAGACGACGGCGGAGAACGACGTCGGCCCGCCGGACCCGGACAGCGCTCCGGCGAGGCCGAGGACGACCACGATGACCGGCTTCACCAGGATCACCGCGATCATGACTCCGGCCCAGCGGCGTACGTGGTGCCACATGTTCTTGTCGACCAGGCCCGCGTAGACGGCGGTGCCCAGCAGCGCGCCGACATAGAGGAGGGCGGCGCGAATGACGAGTTCCATCCACAGCACGCCCGCGGCGACCACCGAGACGAGGGAGACGACGATCAGCATGATCGGGCCGCCGCCGATGCTGTTGCCCTTCTTGAGCGCGTCCGAGAACGCGCCGAAGAACACGTCGCTGTGGGCGCCGGTACCCGAGCCGATGACCTGAGTGACGGCGTCCACGGCGGAGACGACGGTGTAGAGGACCAGCGGGGTGAAGGCGGAGGCGAGCACGGTGAGCCACAGGAAGCCGACGGCCTCGCTCAGCGCCTCGGTGAGCGGTACGCCGCGCACCGCGCGCTTGGCGACGGCGAGCAGCCACAGCACGAGCGTGAGGATCGTGGAGGCGGCGAAGACGACGGCGTACTGGCGCAGGAAGGTGGGGTTGGTGAAGTCCACCTGGGAGGTGGAGGTGATCTGGTGGCTGAGCTTCTCCACGATCCACGAGGCGGCGTCGGCACAGCCCTTGGCCAGCGAGGAGAGGGGGTCGAGGGTGGAGGTGAGGCTGGGGGTGCTGGGTCCGGTGTTCCCCGTGCCGCCCTGGCAGTAGGCGCTCACGGGACCGGCGTTGACGCATCCGGTGCTGGGGCTCGGCGAGACCGAGGGGGACCCGGACGGCTTCGGCGTGGGCGCAGCCCACACGCGCGTCGCGAGCAGTACCAGCCCGGCCTGGACGGCCGCCAACGCTCCGACCCGCCCGGCGATGCGGTAACGCGGCCTACCTGGCATAGGTGAACCCTCCGTACTGCGAGACCGCCTTGGCGATGTCGGCCGCGGTGGCCGCGGTGTCGTCGCCGGGGACGGGAGCCGGGCCGTTCTTCTGCGAGTCGCTGGCCACCTTCCAGTCGGAGCCCGTCCACACCAGGTTGAAGGTCCAGGTCATCCAGTCGGTGTGGACCGGGTCGGTGGAGCTGTTTCCGGCCATGCCGATCAGGCCGGTGTACCAGACGGAGACGGTGGCGGTGTCCGTGCCGTACTGCTCGACCTTGGTGCCCACGGGAATGGTGCGGGAGATGAAGGTCATCCCGGACGGCGGGTTGCCGTTGGCATCGAGCCCCAGCTTGCTGAGGAAGTCCTTGGAGTACGCCTGGTCCTGAGTCGGCTTCAGCTTGGCCGCGGCGTCGGCGGTGTACACCGCGTCGACGACGGCGTGCCGGGTGTTCGTCTTGAACATCCCGTCACCCCCCAGCGCCACCGCGTAGTTCGCGGCGGCGGACTGGGCGCCCTGTTGGGTCTTCGGGAAGCCGGTGGCGATGCCCGACGTGTTGCCGCTCACCGGCCGTACTCCGGTGGGCGCGGTGGGGGCGGCCTGGCCACCGCCCTTGGCGCCGTCGCCCCCGCTGCCCGCGCCGCCGCCCGACGACCCCCTCGTGGCGAACGCCAGTGCCGCGATGAGGAGCACGACCACGCCGACGACGGTCACCATGGTCCGCGAGGTGCGGACCGGTCGGCGACCCGCCGCCAGGGCGGCGGACTCGCCCTCCGGCAGCCGGGTCCGGGTGGTGGTGGCGTCGTCAGGGTCGTGGTGGCTCGGATGAGTGGGCATCAGCACGCAGCCTAGATGGGGGATTGGGGGCCGGGGACGGGCCCTTCGGGGGCGTACGTAGGCGTTGGGGGCGCGGGTGCGGCTAGACCGCCATCCCGTACACGATCGTGAACAGGGTGCCGAGCGAGCCGATGATGAACACGCCGGTCAGCCCGGCGATGATCAGACCCTTACCCTGCTCGGCGCTGAACGTATCGCGTAGCGCCGTGGCGCCGATGCGTTGTTTGGCCGCGCCCCAGATGGCGATCGCCAGGCAGAGCAGGATGGCCACCGCCATCACGACCTCGACCATCACCCGTGCCTCGTTCCCGAGGTTGCCGAAGGGACCCCAGTTTGGTGCGATCCCGCCGATGATGGTGTTGATGTCGCCTTTGCCGGCTGCCAGGAACATGGATAACTCACCGCCCCGCATGATCAGTTGGGACCCTTGCGGAGGCGCAAGGATCCAGACTCTATATTGGCCGACAATGTCGCCAGTGGATGTCGACTGAGCGACTTTCTCGGCGGATTCCCCGTGTGATTCGCGACTTGACGGTCACACTGGGGCCCAGGCCGGTGTCCGACGGGGCCCCGGGCCTACTGTGAAGCCTACGGTAGTCATTACTGTGTGTATCACGGTAAGTAGCTCAGAGCAACGAACCGGCATGTGGGGCGAGGGAGGGACGCCGTCTTGGGCGGGACAGTGCGCAAGACCTGGCTCATCGTCATCATCGCCGTCGGGGTGTGCTTTTCGTTCCTCGCGCTGCTGGTCATCGGTACCTATTCGGCCGCCGCGTCGCTGCTCGGCGGTGGCGGCGCGGTCGGTCTCGCGCCGGGCGCGGTGCCCGCGGCGTACCAGCCGCTGGTGGAGCGGTACGGCACGATGTGTCCCGCCATCAGTCCGCCTTTGCTGGCCGCCCAGTTGTACACCGAAAGCGGCTGGAACCCCAACGCGCGCAGCGGTGTCGGGGCCGAGGGTATCGCCCAGTTCATGCCCGACACCTGGGCCACCCACGGCATCGACGCCAACGGCGACGGCAAGCCCGACGTGTGGGATCCGGCCGACGCGATCCCGTCGGCCGCCGCGTACGACTGCCAACTCGCCCAGGACGTCAAGGGCGTGCCGGGTGACAACACCGACAACATGCTGGCCGCCTACAACGCGGGCGCCTATGCGGTCATCGCGGCCCAGGGCATCCCGGCGTACGCCGAGACCCGCGACTACGTGAAGTCGATCCGCACCCTGGCGCAGAGCTTCTCGGCGCCGGTGGGCCGGGTCCCGCCCACGCAGCAGGCGGCCGGTGCGATCGAGTTCGCCCAGTCGAAGCTGGGCACGCCGTACCTGTGGGGCGGTACCGGGACGGCCGCGGACAACGGGCGGTTCGACTGCTCGGGGTTGACGCAGGCCGCGTACCACTCGGTGGGGATCGAGCTGCCGCGGGTGGCCAACGACCAGTGGAACGCCGGTCCACATCCCGGTCGTGATGAACTCCTGCCGGGCGATCTGGTGTTCTTCGCCACCGATCTGACGGACCCGCGCAGCATCCATCACGTGGGGATCTACGTCGGTGGCGGCTATATGATCGACGCTCCGCACACGGGGGCGAGCATCCGGTTCGACCCGATCGACGTACCGGACTACATCGGCGCGACACGGGTGACGCAGGCCGGGGCGCAGGCCCTGCCATCGCCGTCGGCGTCGCACTGACGGGGCGGTGGTCACCGGCGGTCAAGCCGTGGCCACTGGTGGGCTCGCCGGGGTCTCCCTTGTATAACTTCCTGGTGATCTTCCGGTAAGGGCGGAACGCTTCCTGCCGTGTTGCCCGTTCAATGGAACGACGAACGAACTGTGCCGACAACGGGGGTTGGTGCGCGACCGGCGATCGGTTACTAGGCGGAGGGGCGGCTCACCATGAACGAGCTGGCGTTCGACGGTCAGAACCCCGACGTCGGTCTGCTCTACAACATCAACGACCTGGCCCGGTACGCCCCCGGCTGGCTGGACCGCACGGTTGAGTTCATCGGCCAGTACGGTCTGGTCGCGGCGATGGCCGTGCTGCTGCTGGTCAGCTGGTGGCGGGGTGCCCGGCGACAGGGGGATGACGCCCCGTCGGCCGTGGCGGGCGTGGTGTGGGCCGGGCTCGCTGCCCTGATCGCGGTACTGCTGAACGTCCCGGTGCGCTCCCTGGTGCAGCGGCCCCGGCCGTTCGCCGACCACCAGAACCTCGATGTGCTGCTGCACGGCACGTCGGGCTTCTCGTTCGTCAGCGACCGCTCGGCGTTCACCATGGCGGTCGGCGTCGGCCTGTTCATGGTCCACCGCAGGGCCGGGCTGACCGGTATCGCCCTGGCGATGACCGAGGGGTTCACCCGGGTGTTCGTGGGGGTGCACTATCCGACCGATGTGATCGGCGGCTTCGCCCTGGGCACGGCGACCGCGCTGCTGCTCGCCCCGCTGGCGATGCTGCTGCTCGGGCCGGCCATGACGGCGCTCGCCCGGACCTGGGCGGGTGCCCTGGTCCGGTCCGCCAAGACGGTGCGCAAGGCGCCGGTACGCGGGGAGCCGTACCCGGAGCCGACGGCGTGCGACAAGGACCTCGCCGCCTGACGCGTCGGCGGCGAGGCCCCGTGAACCGCTAGATCGCCTGCGGGAAGTCGAAGAGGCGGTTCGGGTCGTACTTGCGCTTGACCGCGGCCAGCTGGTCGGCGGCCGAGCCGTAGTAGGCGCGCCGCCAGTCGGTCAGCGTCGGGTCGATGTAGTTCTGGTACGCCGCGCCGGAGGCGTAAGGGCGCATCGCCCGGTGCGCGCCGTCCAGCCAGCCGGTCCCGCTCAGCGGGCCGGAGGCGATGTACTGCGCGAGGAATCGCGAGCGGCGGTGGACGAACGCGGTCGCCCCCGGCGCCACCCGATTCACCGCACCGCCCAGCGCGGTCAGTGCGGCGCTGCCCGCACCGCCGCCGGAGGCCGACCGCAGCCGCTCCAACTGGGCCACCAGCGCGGCCGCGCCCGCCGCGGACAGCGAACGGTCGTAGAAGTCGGAGCGCGCGGTGTAGGTCTCCCGGTCCAGTTGACCGCTGGGCGTGCGCCCCGGAGTGCGGCCCGGCAGATGGCACTGGCTCGGAGTGCGGTCGGTGCAGCCCGCGTAGGAGTTCATCGCGTCGAGGTAGGTGTGGCGGCGCAGCGAAACACTCCTGGCCGGGCCGCCGATCCGCTGGGCCAGTCGGTCCACCGCGTTCTGCAGGTCGGAGTACGAGCCGAGGGAGAAGGCGGCGACCGACAGGGTGGGCGAGCCGCCGGCCGCGCAGTCCAGGTGCAGCGACGACCAGATCTCGTCCGGCTGGTCCGGACCCCACTCCTGCCAGGCGCTGATCGCCGCGGTCGCCTTCGACCAGGGCCAGGTCATGTAGGCGGTGACGCAGGCGGGCGCGGGGTGGGTGCGGAAGCGCAGTTCGGTCACGACGCCGAAGTTGCCGTTGCCCGCGCCGCGCAGCGCCCAGAACAGGTCCGCGTTGGTGCGGGCGTCCGCGGTGATGGTCTTGCCGTCGGCGGTGACCAGGGTGGCGCCGGTGAGGTTGTCGCAGGTCAGCCCGTACGCGCGGGCGGTGACCCCGTGGCCGCCGCCGAGGGTGAGGCCGGAGACGCCGACCGTCGGGCAGGAGCCGGCGGGTATGGTCACGCCGTGCCCGCCGAGGGTGTTGTAGACGTCGATCAGCTTGGCGCCCGCGCCGATGGTCGCGGCGCCGCCGGAGACGGAGATGGCCGACAGCTTGGAGACGTCGATCACCAGGCGCCCGTTGCCGGAGGACCAACCGGCATAGGAATGGCCGCCGTTGCGTATGGAGACCGGGACGCCGGTGCGGCGGGCGAAGGCCAGGCACTCCGCTATGTCGGCGGTGTTGGCTATGTAGGCCAGGGCGGCCGGGCGCTGCCCGTCGAAGCGCGTGTTGTACAGCCTGCGGCCGATGTCGTAGTCCGCGTCCGCGGGCCGTATCAACTTGCCGTGCAGCCCGCGGGCGAGCGCCGACCAGTCGGGCGCGGAGGCGCCCTTGGCGCTGGCGTTACGGGCGTTGACCGGGGCGGCGTGGGCCGCTCCGGTGGTGGCGCAGGAGGGCAGTGCGACGGCGGCCAGGCCGAGGCCAGCGCTCCCGCGCAGCAGTGATCGCCGGTCGACCATCCGCAGCATCCTTTGGCTAGGGGTTTTACGGATGGGGACTGCCGCCGGCGGGTCAACGGTTCCGCCGTACTGTCAATCGGCGTCAGGGTGTGCCGGGCGCCAACTGCGCTCAGGGCGTGTCGATGTGGCGTGCCGCGTCACGCCGTGCGCTGTCCCGGGCCCGCCGTGCGGGACCCGTCCAGCCGCAACTGCAGCGGCCCATGGCGAACGCACCTCGTTCGACCGTCGTCGTCCGATGGAGCAGGGCGGGGGATTCGGTGTGCCGGTCCTCATGCTGGTTGAGCACGCAACAACGCTACCTGGTCGCGTCGAGGCTCGGAACCCGGCGTTCGAGAGCGGGGCGAAATGGTCCTTACGTGCCATGCGCCGCCTGCGCGCCGCTCCCTAGGCTGGACATCCGGAACCCCGGCGTTCTTGGACGAGGAGGTGGCGCACGTGGGGTCGTCGTGCGGGTCCCAGACGACGGACCATCAGGACCGCGTGGCCCTCGCCGAGATCGAGCTGTGCGGCGAGTTGATGATCGCGGCATCGGCGGTCGGCGAGGAACGGTTGAGCACCGCGCGGATAGACGAGGTGCTTGAGGTGCGCCGGACCGGTGGTGGTGCGGCGCGGGTGCCGTTGCACGGCCAGCGGGTGCGGTGAGGCCGCTTCGCGTGGACCTTCGGAGTGCGGTAAGTCCGCAATGTCCGTTAAATCCTGCGTCTGTTGGGTGTCTGCTAGGTCCTGAGCAGTCGGGCGATCGCGGCGGTGGCCTCGGCCACCTTGGCGTCCGCTTCCGGGCCGCCCTTGATCGCCGCGTCGGCCACACAGTGCCGTAGGTGCTCCTCCAGCAGCTGCAGCGCGAACGACTGGAGCGCCTTGGTGCCCGCCGAGACCTGGGTGAGGATGTCGACGCAGTAGACGTCCTCCTCGACCATGCGCTGGAGGCCGCGGATCTGGCCCTCGATCCTGCGCAGCCGCTTGAGGTGCTGGTCCTTCTGCTTGGAGTAGCCGTGCGGCCCCGGCGGGCTGGCCGAGGAGTGCGCGGCGGCGGGGTCCGCCGGGGGCCGCGCCGTGTCGTCAACCGTCATGCCCTCGTCCTCCGGTCCTGGCGTGCCCGTTATACCCCCTGCGGGTATATGATACCGAATCGGTCCCGGTTGGGACCCACCTGTATGGAGCACTCTGTCCTATGGGCGACACTGGATGACGCCGCTTCGCAGTGGCCGGATGATGCACCTAGCATCGACGAGACCGACCCCAGAGCACCCCGAGGACCCCCAGTGCGCCTTCGTCTGACCCCCAGGGAGACGAGCTTCTACGACATGTTCGCCGCGTCAGCGGACAACATCGTCACAGGATCGAAGCTTCTGATGGAACTGCTCGGGGCGGACTCCTCCGCACGCGCCGAGATCGCCGACCGGATGCGCGCCGCGGAACACGCGGGCGACGACGCGACGCACGCCATCTTCCACCAGCTGAACTCGTCGTTCATCACGCCGTTCGACCGCGAGGACATCTACAGCCTCGCCGGTTCGCTGGACGACATCATGGACTACATGGAAGAGGCCGTCGACCTGGTGGTCCTCTACCAGATCGAGGAGCTTCCCAAGGGCGTCGAGCAGCAGATCGAGGTGCTGGCGCGGGCCGCGGAGCTGACCGCGGAGGCGATGCCGAACCTGCGCACGATGCAGAACCTCACCGAGTACTGGATCGAGGTCAACCGGCTGGAGAACCAGGCGGACCAGATCCACCGCAAGCTGCTCGCGCACCTGTTCAACGGCAAGTACGAGGCCATGGACGTACTCAAGCTCAAGCAGATCGTCGACGTGCTGGAAGAGGCCGCCGACGCGTTCGAGCACGTCGCGAACACGGTGGAGACCATCGCGGTCAAGGAGTCCTGACCGCGGTGGACACCTTCGCACTCGTCGTCGTCATCGGCGTCGCGCTCTTCTTCACGTACACCAACGGCTTCCACGACTCCGCGAACGCGATCGCGACCTCCATCTCCACCCGGGCCCTTACGCCCAAGGCGGCGCTGGCGATGGCCGCGGTGATGAACCTGGCGGGTGCCTTCCTGGGCAGCGGGGTCGCGCAGACGGTCAGCAAGGGGCTGATCGAGGCGCCGAGCGGCAGACACGGCATGGCGATCCTGTTCGCCGCGCTGGCCGGAGCCATCGTCTGGAACCTCACGACCTGGTACTACGGGCTGCCGTCGTCCTCCAGCCACGCCCTGTTCGGTGGACTGGTCGGCGCCGCGCTGGCCGGGGCCAGCACCGTGCACTGGTCGGGCGTGATCGACAAGATCATCATCCCGATGGTGCTCTCGCCGATCGTCGGCCTGATCGTCGGCTACCTGGTGATGCTGCTGATCCTGTGGCTCTTCCGCCGCGCCAATCCGCACAAGGCCAAGCGCGGCTTCCGGGTCGCGCAGACCGTCTCGGCGGCGGGCATGGCGCTCGGCCACGGCCTGCAGGACGCGCAGAAGACCATGGGTGTCGTGGTGATGGCGCTCACCATCTCCGGCGTCCAGTCCGGCAGCGGCATCCCGATCTGGGTCAAGATCGTCACCGCGCTGATGCTGTCGCTGGGCACGTACGCGGGCGGCTGGCGGATCATGCGGACCCTCGGCCGCAAGATCATCGAACTGGACCCGCCGCAGGGCTTCGCCTCGGAGACGACATCGGCGGTGATCCTCTACATCACGTCGTACATCTTCAAGGCGCCGATCTCGACCACCCACGTCATCACGTCCTCGATCATGGGCGTCGGCGCGACGAAGCGGGTCAAGGCGGTGCGCTGGGGCGTCGCCAAGAACATCGTCCTGGGCTGGTTCATCACCATGCCGGCCGCCGCGGGTGTCGCCGCACTCGCGTACCTGGTGGTCAAACTCCTCTTCGCCTGAGTGAGCCCTCGCCGGGGCTCGCCCCGGCCCTCCGACGGAAAACAGGGCCCGCCCCCGGAGGGGGCGGGCCCTTGGCCTGCGGTGGCACCGCCATGCAGCACCGCAGGCAGATCCGAAGCCCGAGCGTCAGGCGACCGCGCGGCTCAGCCGAAGCGGCCGGAGATGTAGTCCTCGGTGGCCTGGACGGACGGGTTGGAGAAGATCCGCTGCGTCTCGTCGATCTCGATCAGCCGCCCCGGCTGGCCCACGCCCGCCAGGTTGAAGAACGCGGTGCGGTCCGAGACCCGGGCCGCCTGCTGCATGTTGTGCGTCACGATCACGATCGTGAACCGCTCCTTCAGCTCCCCGATCAGATCCTCGATGGCCAGCGTCGAGATCGGGTCGAGCGCCGAGCACGGCTCGTCCATCAGCAGCACCTGCGGCTCCACGGCGATCGCCCGCGCGATGCACAGCCGCTGCTGCTGACCGCCGGACAGCCCCGCGCCCGGCTTGTTCAGCCGGTCCTTGACCTCGTTCCACAGGTTGGCGCCCTTGAGCGACTTCTCGACGATCCCGTCGAGCTCCGACTTCTTGCGCGCCGTCCCGTTCAGCCGCAGTCCCGCCGCCACGTTGTCGTAGATCGACATGGTGGGGAACGGGTTGGGCCGCTGGAACACCATGCCGACGGTGCGCCGCACCGCCACCGGGTCCACCCCGGCGCCGTACAGGTTCTCGTCGTCCAGCATCACCTTGCCCTCGACGCGGCCACCGGGGGTGACCTCGTGCATCCGGTTCAGGGTGCGCAGGAAGGTGGACTTGCCGCAGCCGGACGGCCCGATGAAGGCGGTCACGGAGCGCGGCTCCACGGTCATCGAGATGTCCTCGATGGCGCGGTGGGTGCCGTAGTAGGCGGAAAGGCCGCTGACGTCGATGCGCTTGGCCATGTGGATCACTTCTCTTCTGCGGTAAGGCTCAGCGGCCGGTCTTGGGGGCCTTCCAGCGGGCGATGCCCCTGGCGACCAGGTTCAGGATCATGACGAAGGCGATCAGCACCAGCGCAGCCGCCCACGCCCGGTCGAACGACGCGTCGTTGCCGTTGGTGTACTGCTCGTACACGTAGTACGGCAGTGAGGACTGGGCACCGCTGAACGGGTTGTTGTTGATCAACTGGTTGCCGAAGACCAACAGCAGCACCGGCGCCGTCTCACCGGCGATACGTGCGACGGCCAGCATGACACCGGTCAGGATGCCGCCGATCGACGTGGGCAGCACGACCTTGAGGATCGTGCGCCACTTCGGCACGCCCAGCGCCAGCGACGCCTCCCGCAGCTCGTTGGGCACGAGCTTGAGCATCTCCTCCGTGGAGCGCACCACCACCGGCATCATCAGGATCGCCAGCGCCAGCGCGCCGGCGAAGCCGGAGTAGCCGAAGCCCAGGATGATGATCCAGAAGGCGAGGATGAACAGACCCGCCACGATCGACGGCACACCGGTCATCACGTCCACGAAGAACGTGACGACCTTCGCCAGCTTGCCGCGCCCGTACTCCACGAGGTAGATCGCGGTCAGCAGGCCGACCGGCACCGCGATCAGCGAGGCCAGGCCGACCTGCTCCAGGGTGCCGATGACCGCGTGGTAGACACCGCCGCCCGGCTGGGTGGTGATCACGCCGCCCATCGAGTGGGACAGGAAGTTGCCGTCCAGCACCTTCACGCCCTTGCTGATGGTGGTCTGCAACAGCGAGTACAGCGGCACCACGGCGACCACGAAGCAGGCCCAGACCAGGCTGGTCGCCACCCGGTCCTTGGCCTGACGGCGGCCCTCGACGCCCGCGGTGATCGCGTACGTCAGACCGATGAACAGCAGCAGCGAGATCAGGCCCCACTGCAGACGGCTCGCGAGACCGGCGCCCGCGCCGATGCCGCAGCCGAGGGCGACGGCGGCGACCGCGAATCCGGCCGGAGCCCAGCGCGGTATCCGGCGGTGCGCCAGCGGCGACTGCGACGGCGCGGTGGCGGGCGCGTCCTGGTAGGCGACGTCGCTCATGCGTTGGCCCCCGAGTACTCCTTGCGGCGGGCGATGATCAGCCGGGCCGCGCCGTTGACGAGCAGGGTGATGACGAACAGCACCAGACCGGAGGCGATCAGTGCGTCCCGCCCGAAGTTGTCCGCCTCGGCGAACTTCGCGGCGATGTTCTGCGCGAACGTTCCGCCGACCGGGTCGAGCAGCCGCAGGCTGAGCACCGGCGACGCGGACAGCACGGTGGCCACCGCCATGGTCTCGCCGAGCGCGCGGCCGAGGCCCAGCATTGAGGCGGAGATGATGCCGGAGCGGGCGAACGGCAGCACGGACATCCGCACCACCTCCCAGCGGGTCGCGCCCAGCGCCAGCGCCGCCTCCTCGTGCGCCCTGGGCACCTGCCGGAAGACCTCACGGCTGACGTTGGTGATGATCGGGACGATCATGATCGCCAGCAGGATGCCGACGGTGAACAGTGAACGGGCCGCGCTGCTCGGGTCGGACTTGTGGAAGATCCCGGTCCAGCTCAGGTACTCGTTCAGCCACAGGTTCAGGCCCTGCAGGTGCGGCACCAGATACAGGCCGCCCCACAGGCCGTAGACGATGCTGGGGACGGCGGCGAGCAGGTCGACCAGGTACGCCAGCGGCGAGGCCAGCCTGCGCGGCGCGTAGTGCGTGATGAACAGCGCGATGCCGACCGAGACCGGCACCGCGATGATCATCGCGATCAGCGAGCTGACCACCGTGCCGTAGGCGAGCACGGCGATGCCGAAGGACGGCGGGGTGAGGCTGGCGTTCCACTCGAACGTGGTGAAGAAGTTGGAGTGGTCCAGCGAGATCGCGTGGATCGCCCGCACGGTGAGGAAGACCGCGATCGCGGCCATGATCACCAGCAGCAGGATGCCGGATCCGCGCGACAGGCCGAGGAAGACCCGGTCACCGGGCCGGGTCACGGCGGGCTGCCGGGAGGGCGGGGGGTGTTCCCCGGATGTGTTCACTATGTCCATGGGGATTGGCTCCGGTCTGGCGGGGCGATCGGCCCCTGGCGGCGGTGCACCGGATGGGGCCGGTCCCGTGGGGGGCACGGGACCGGCCAGGCGGTCAGGCGGTCAGGACAGGGACGAGATCTCGGAGCGGACCTTGGTGGCGATCTCGGCCGGCAGCGGGGCGTAGCCCTGGCTGCTCAGGCCCTTCTGGCCGTCGTCGCTGGCGATGTAGTTCAGGAACGCCTTGGTGGCGTCCAGGGTGTCGGGCTTGTTGCCCTTGTCGCAGGCGATCTCGTAGGTGACCAGGGTGATCGGGTAGGCGCCGTCGGCCTTGGTCGCGTAGTTGAGCTGCAGCGCCAGGTCGTTGCCGGTGCCGACGACCTTGGCGTCCGCGATCATCTTGGAGGCGGCGTCGGAGGTGGCCGCGACCGGGGCGGACGCGCCGGTGTCGATCTTCACCGTCGGGATGTTGCTGGCGGTGGCGTAGGACAGCTCGAAGTAGCCGATCGCGCCCGCGGTCTGCTTGACCTGCGCGGCCACACCGGAGGACTGCGGTGCGGACTGGCCGTTCTTGGCCTGCCAGGCCTTGCCGCCGCTGTACGGCCAGTCGCTGGCCGCGGCGCCCTTGAGGTACTTGGTGAAGTTGTCCGTGGTGCCGGACTCGTCGGAGCGGTGGAACGCCTGGATCGAGGTGGACGGCAGCTTGGCGTTCGGGTTGAGCTTCTTGATCGCCGGGTCGTCCCACTTGACGATCTGCGAGTTGAAGATCTTCGCCAGCGTGGGGGCGTCCAGCACCAGGTTGTCCACGCCCGGCAGGTTGTAGCCGACCGCGATCGGGCCGCCGACCATGGGAAGGTCGATGCCCTGGCCGCCCTTGCAGACCGCCTTCGACTTGGTGACCTCGTCAGCCTTCAGCGCCGAGTCGGAACCCGCGAAGGCGGTGCTGCCCTGGAGGAACTCGGTGACGCCCGCGCCCGAGCCGGTGGGCTTGTAGTTGATCTGCGTACCGGAGCACGCCTGCATGTAGTTCTTGACCCAGACGTCCATCGCGTTCTTCTGGGCGGTCGAACCAGAGGCGAGCAGGTTCGCCTTGCTACCGCACTTGATGGAGGCGGCGGCGTTCGACGAGCCGCCCGACGGGCTGCTGGAGCCGCTGTTGTTGTCCGATCCGCAGGCCGTCAGGACCAACGCGCTGGAGACCGCGATCGCGCCGACGGCCAAGGAGCGCAGTCCGGTCTTGCGAGTGAGCTTCACCTTCGAGTGTTCCTTCCCTGGAGCCCGGTGACGGAGGTTCACCGGTACGGCCGAAAGTAAGCAGATCAGATGAAGTGGCCGACGGGGGTTGGTGAACGCAGGGTGAACCTCGCCCATCGGAGTGGCATACGGCCACCAGTCCGGTACGCCCCGGTTACGTGATGTTGCCCAGCGTGCGAACGAGCGCGTCGACCAACGGCCTGTCCCGCTCGTGGGTCAGCCGGTTGCGGGCGGCGGCCGGCGGCAGCCACAGCAGGAGATCCACCTCACGGTTGGGCAGGAAGGTGCCGCCGATCGCCTCGGCGGCCCAGTAGCGGACCTCCTTGGGCCGCCCGTTCACCAGGTAGTACGAGGCGGGCAGCTGGGGACCGAGCAGGCAGTCCATGCCGGTCTCCTCCTTCACCTCCCGCAGCGCGGCCTGCGCGACGGCCTCACCGCTCTTGAGCTTGCCCTTCGGATGCGACCAGTCGTCGTAGCGCGGCCGGTGGATCAACGCGATCTCCACCCGGCCGAGGGGTTCGCGGTGCCCGAGGCCGCTGGCGGGCGTACGACGCCACAGCACCGCCCCCGCGGCACGGATCGGCGTCTGGGTGGCGGGCTGTCCCATGGCCTTCCTTCACAGATGAGCGCGGCCTGCACGGCCGCTCGTGGCTGCTGACTGACCTGACGAAACGCTGCGGGCCGCTACGCGATCGGGGAGATCCCCAGCCATATCCGGCTGAACGCGTACCGCGCCGCCTCCACCTCGGCCCGCTGGTCGGCGTGCAGCACGCCGAGCGCGTACCCGGTGGTCGGGGTGATCCGCGGCGTACGGGCGGCCGACGCGGCGGCAGCGGCGGCAGCGGCGGCGTCCCGGTGCCGGTCCAGCGCCCGCCCGGCACCGTACAGCCGGCCCGGTTCCGGGATCCCGGACGGCGGCTCGGGCAGCGGCTCCAGCGCGTACCGGCACACCCGCAGCAGCCCGCGCGCCTGGTGCCAGGGCAGGTCCTGCTGCTCGTCGACGGGCGCGTCGACCAGCGTCGCCCGCAGCGCGTGGGTGTTGTACGGGTAGCCGGCGAGCGCCAGCGGCAGCGCCTCGACCGCCTCGGCCAGCCGCCGGTAGGCGTGCTCGGCGAGCGGCGGCAGCAACTGGTCGGCGGGCGCCGAGGCGGCCGAGGTGAGCGGCGGATCCGAGGCGAGCAGCGCGACGGCGTCGGCCACCGCGTGGAACCGTGCGGAGCCGAAGGCCTGCAGGGTGGCCGAGTGCGCCCGGGTCCTGGACAGCGTCAACTGCCGCTCCAGCAAGGCCCCGGCGCGTGCCGCCCCGATCGCCAGCGGCCCACGCCCCGGCGGCCCGGCGGGCCCCTGCGGCGCCGCGGGCGCGGAGAGTACGGGTCCGCGCCGGGCGCCCGACCGACCGGTGCCGCGCCGCCCCGGCCCGTCCCCGGCCGCCACCGGCTCGCCGGGACTGTCCGGCGCACCCTCACCGGTCACCGACCCGGCATCGTTGTCGGGGCCCGGCACACCGGAGACCAGCCGGTGCAACGCCGTGCGCAGCCGGGCCAGATCGGCGCCGTACCGCTGCTCGCGCGCCAACGTGCCGCACAGCCAGCGCAGTTCGGACCGCAGTGACTCCGCCCAGCCGGGGTCGACCAGCGGCTCGTAGGTCAGCAGCACCGCGCTGATCCGGCGCGACGCGTGGCGCAGCGCGCGTGCCCCCGCCGCCTCGTCGTCGGTGCGCAGCCGCAGCCCGCGCAGGAACTCGGCCGCGTGCTCGCCGAGGTAACCGGCCAGCACCTCGCCAGCCGTGCGGCCGGCCACCGGGGCGATGACGGCCGGAGCGCTGTCAGGGTGTCGCTGGGCCACGCCGGCGCCTCCGCGCATCGATGAGCATTTCCTGTACGTGTCGTAGCGGACGGCCTTCGGCGTCCGTGCTGTGCCGGGTCCAGTTGCCGTCCGGGCCGAGGTGCCAGGACGCGGTGTCGTCCGAAACCCCCGTCTCCACAAGGCGGTTGAGGGCGGCGCGGTGCGCCGGGTCGGAGACCTTGACCAGCGCCTCGATCCGGCGGTCCAGGTTGCGGTGCATCATGTCGGCGCTGCCCAGCCACACTTCGGGCTCGCCGCCGTTGCCGAAGACGAACACTCTGGAGTGCTCAAGGAAGCGCCCCAGGATGCTGCGCACCCGGATGTTCTCCGACAGGCCCGGCACGCCCGGGCGCAGGGCGCAGATGCCGCGCACCCATATGTCGACCGGTACGCCCGCCCGCGAAGCGCGGTACAGCGCGTCGATCACGGCCTCGTCCACCATGGAGTTGACCTTGATCCGGACGAACGCGGGGCGTCCCGCGCGGTGGTGCTCGACCTCCTTCTCGATCCGCGAGATCAGCCCGTCGCGCAGCGAGCGCGGGGCGACCAGCAGCCGGCGGAAGGAGTTGCGGCGCGAGTAGCCCGACAGCCGGTTGAACAGGTCGGACAGGTCCGCGCCGACCTGCGGGTCGGCGGTCAGCAGCCCGAGGTCCTCGTACAACCGGGCCGTCTTGGGGTGGTAGTTGCCGGTGCCGACATGGCTGTAGCGGCGCAGTACGTCGCCTTCCTGGCGGACCACCAGCGACAGCTTGCAGTGCGTCTTCAGCCCCACCAGGCCGTAGACCACATGGCAGCCCGCCTCCTCCAGCTTGCGCGCCCACTTGATGTTGGCCTGTTCGTCGAAGCGCGCCTTGATCTCCACCAGTACCAGCACCTGCTTGCCCGACTCCGCGGCGTCTATCAGCGCGTCAACGATCGGGGAGGTCTCCGAGGTGCGGTACAGCGTCTGCTTGATCGCCAGAACGTCCGGGTCGGCGGCGGCCTGCTCCAGGAACGACTGCACGGAGGTGGAGAACGAGTCGTACGGGTGGTGCAGCAGCACGTCGCGCTCGCGCAGCGCGGCGAAGACGTCCGGCGGCGAGGACGTCTCGACCTCCGCCAGGTCGCGGTGGGTGCCCGCCACGAACTTCGGGTACTTCAACTCGGGCCGGTCGAGCGCCGCGATGCCGAACAGGCCGGTCAGGTCCAGCGGACCGGGCAGCGGGTAGACCTCGGCGTCGGAGACCTTCAACTCCCGTACCAGCAGGTCGAGTACGTAGGGGTCGATGGACTCCTCGACCTCGAGGCGCACCGGTGGGCCGAAGCGACGCCGCATCAGTTCCTTCTCCAGCGCCTGGAGCAGGTTCTCCGCGTCGTCCTCCTCGACCTCCAGGTCCTCGTTGCGGGTCACCCGGAACATGTGGTGCGCGAGCACCTCCATGCCGGGGAACAGCTCCTCCAGGTGGGCCGCGATCACGTCCTCCAGCGGGACGTACCGCTGCGGCCCGGCCTCCAGGAAGCGCGAGAGCAGCGGCGGCACCTTCACCCGCGCGAAGTGCTGGTGCCCGCTGGCGGGGTTGCGCACCACCACGGCCAGGTTCAGCGACAGGCCCGAGATGTACGGGAACGGGTGCGCCGGGTCCACCGCCAGCGGGGTCAGCACCGGGAAGATCTGCTGGCGGAACAGGGTGAACAGCCGCGCCTGCTCCTTCTCGGTCAGCTCGTGCCAGCGGATGACGTGGATGCCGTGCCCGGCCAGTTCGGGCGCGATGTCGGTCTGGAAGCAGGCCGCGTGCCGGGCCATGAGCTCGCGGGACCGGCTCCAGATCTGCTCCAGCACCTCGCGCGGCTGGAGCCCGGAGGCGGACCGGGTGGCCACACCGGTGGCGATGCGCCGCTTGAGACCGGCGACGCGCACCATGAAGAACTCGTCGAGGTTCCCGGCGAAGATCGCCAGGAAGTTGGCGCGCTCCAGCAGCGGCGTCGCGGGGTCTTCCGCGAGCTCCAGAACGCGTTCGTTGAACGCCAGCCAACTACGCTCCCGGTCCAGGAAGCGGCTTGGCGGAAGCTCTGCCTCCGCCGCACGGGGCGCGGCGGTGGTGGCGGGAGCGCCTGTCTGGCCGAGATCCGGAACGTCGTCCGGGTCGCCGTCCAGGTCGGGTACGCCCAGGCTGCGACGGGCTCCGATGGAGCCCAGGGAAGGTGTGTCGGCCGTAGGGGACGGGTTTCGCGCGGGCATCAAAATGCCGGCCTCCTCCACTTCCGGTAGGTGTTCCCCATTCTCCCGCTTCGGGAGCGAAACCGGCAGGTCGGACGTGTCGGGGCCAAGAAGTCGCATCTTGTGGGGGCGTCCGTCGCGATGCGCGCGTGGGGTCGGCACAGCGGGCTGCATTCACCGATGCTCGCAAGGCAGTTTGAATCACCGGTAACGGCAACATGGCGTCCTGTTTAGCGGGGCGCATCCCAAAGATTTTTCCGCCACGCGGACGTGCGGGTCCGCTGACGAAAACCGCCCCGCCACGAGGGCGCACCCCCGCGGGATCAGGTCTCCGTCCGGTACATCAGATCCACCTCGTGGGTGGTGAACCCAAGCCGTTCGTACACCGTGACGGCCGGAGCGTTGTCGGCGTCGACATACAGCATCGCGGTCGGCATCTTCCGCTCGTACGCGAGGTGCCGCAACCCCGCCGCGGTCAGCGCCTTGCCGAGGCCCGTGCCCTGCTCCTCGGGGGCGACGCCCAGTACGTAGACCTCGCCGAGCTTCTCGTCGGCATGCACCTTGGTCCAGTGGAAGCCCACGATCCGCTCACCACGCACCGCGAGGAGGAACCCGGACGGGTCGAACCACGTCTCGGCCTTGCGGTCGTCCAGGTCACGCTGGGTGAGCGAGCCCTGCTCAGGGTGGTGTGCGAACGCCGCCGCGTTCACCGCCAGCCACTGCGCGTCGTCCTCCCCGGGCCGGAACGTCCGGAGCCTGACGCCCTCCGGAAGCACCGGCTCCGGCAGCGCCGCCCCACCCGGCAGCGGGCGCCGCATCTGCCGCAGCTCCCGGAACAGCGCCAACCCGAGCTGCGCGGCGAGATGCCGGGCGGCGGCGTGGCCGCCGTGCGCCCACACCCGCAGCCGCTTGCCGGACAGGTCCAGCAGCGCGTGCCCGAGCGCCCGCCCGTGGCCGCGCCCGCGCGCACCGGAGTCGATGACCAGCTCGGCGGCGGGCGCCTCGACCGGGTCGCTCTCCTCCAACTGCGCGTACCCGGTGAGCCGTTCGCCGACGTACAGCAGCAGATGCCGGATCCCCGGGCGCCGTCCGCCGCGCAGGTTCAGCCGTCCCTGCTCGGAGACCGCGGACTGGCCGTCCTGGGCCGCCGCACGCTCGATGAGTTCCAGCACCTCGCGGGCGGTGTCCGGCGGCACCTCGTCCAGGGTCTCGATCCGACGCGGTGCGGCAGGCTTCGCTGGGTCCGTCATGGTTCAGAGTTTAGGCGGGCCGCCCACGGGGTTCCGCAGATGCCGCATCAGCTGCTCCAGGTGTGCCCAACCGGCGGCCGAAGTCCCGTCACCCAGCTCGTAGTAGAAGCCCGGGGCCGCCGCCCCCAGGGTGTGCGGCGCCTGGCCGAGCGGTGGACGGCGGGCCCGGTCCAGACCGATCTCGTCGACCTCCGCGGGCCCCACCGCGAACGCGAGCGGAACCGGAAGCGCCTCCAGCCGGGCGGGCACGGTGAGGTCACCGCGCGCCGACCGACGCTGCACCAGCAGGTTCCGCAACCCGTACCGCGAGGTCAACTCATCCGCCAGGGACCGCAGTCGGTCGGCCGGCGGAAGGCCGCCGTCGGTGCCGCCGACCACCAGGCTGATGTCCTCCTCCACCCCGTCCCGCGTGCGCGCCACCCGCATCGTGGCGTGCGCCGGGCGGTCCTGGCCGCCGACCACGACCAGCCAGGTGCCGTCCGGCGCGCGGCCCCGGGCCAGCGCGGTGATCTCCTGCCGGGACCAGGGCGAGCCCACCGGCTCGGCGGTGCCCCAGCCCACCGGGAGCGAACCGGTCAACGCCCGCCAGGCGCTCTCCAGGGCGCCGCCGAGCACCAGTTGCTCCTCGGCGGGGTGGCAGGTGCGGAACGACAGCAGCAGTTGCCGCTCGTCGGTGGCGACGGCGCCGAGGAACGCCTCGGCCGGCCCGGCTCCCTCGACCGGCCGGAACGCGCCGTCCCGCCAGTGCAGTTGGGCACCGGACAGGCCGTCGTGGTAGCCGCCCGCCTCATCGCGGATGACCCAGCGGTGCGGCGGGCCGGACAGCGCCAGCCGGGTGGGCAGGCTCAGCCGGGAGCCCGCCGGGGAGACGATCTGCAACGCCCGGTTGCTGCCGACACAGGCCCGCAGCACATCGGAGAGCCAGGTGGTCATGGCGATGACCGGGCGCTCCTGGATCACCACGGCCACCCGGTCGGTGAGCACGTCGACGGCGGGTTGCGCGGCGGCCGGTGCGGGCGCCACCGTGGCGGTGCCGTCCAGCGGGGCGTCCGGCACGTCGGCGGCGTCCGGCGGCCAGGTGGTGCCGTCGAGGTGGCGGGCCAGATGCCCGGCGAACGCGGCGGCGAGCCGCTCACCCCCGGGCACCGCGGTGGAGGCCCGCGCCTCGGTCCACCACAGCGGGGTGCGGTCGTCCGCCTGCGGCCCGAGCAGCCGCCGGGTCTCGCCCGGCACCTCCACCAGCACCGGCGCCTCCACGGACAGCAGCGGGCGGCCCGCGTCGTCGCACAGCTGGACGACCGCGCCGTCCGCCAGCGACTGGAGCCGCAGCTCGGGCCCCGCCGCGAGCAGCGCACCGGCGATCGTGCGGATGTCCGGCATCCGCGGGGTCAGGGCGATGGCGTCCTTGGTCACGTGGCGGGGTCCTCCGGGACGAGCGCGGTCTGGATCAGGCGCGGGGCCTCGCCGCGACGCACCAGGGTGCCGCGTCCGGCGGGCTGGGCCGTGGCGTACAGGTTGGAGAACAGCTGGCCCTCCGACCGGTCCCCGGACAGCAGCAGCCCGGTGGTGCCGCTCTCCCGCAGCGCGAGCAGGAACGGGTCGTACAGCCCGCGCGCCGCGCCGGAGACCCGGCGGGTGACCACGAAGTGCAGACCGATGTCGGGCGCGGACGGCACGTAGGGCAGGAACGGCGCCAGCGGCTGCTGGCCCGCGGTGGTCAGCACGTCGTAGTCGTCGATGAGCACCACGATCCGCGGGCCGGTGAACGTGGCGCCGTCCGTCAGCTCCTCCGGGATCCGCTTGTCGAGTTCTCCCGCGATGCCGGTCGCCAGCCCGCCGCAGACCCGGGTGTTGTGCGCGTAGCCGCCCCGGTACGGCTCGGGCACCACCTCGCGCAGGCCGCGCCGCGGATCCATCACGGCGAACACCAACTCCTCGTCGGAGTAGCGGTCCAGCAGCCCGCGGGCGATCAACCGCAGCAGATTGGTCTTGCCGCACTCGTCGTCACCGAGCACCAGCAGGTGCTGGTCGCGGTCGAACAGATCGAGCAGCACCGGGGCGAGCGCCGTCTGGTCCACGCCGATCGGCACCCTGCGCGGCTCGCGGCCCACCGACGGAAGCGCGCCGGCCGACAGCCGGGTGGGCAGCACCTTGACCGGCTGGGCGGGCTCGCCGGGCCAGGCGTCACCGATGGCACGGGCGGTCCGCTCCACCACCGCGCCCAGCCCGTCCGCCGTGGCCAGTGCGTCGATGCGGGGCAGCGCTGCCTGCGCGACCAGCTTGCCGTCGGTCAGCACCCGCCCGGGCTGGTCGGGGGAGAGTGCCCCGGCCAGCTTGCGGTCGATGCTGGAATCGCTGGGGTCGTTCAGCCGCAGTTCCATCCGGGTGCCGAAGGTGGACTGGGCGGCGATCCGCACGTCGTTCCAGCGCAGCATCGCCGCGACCACGTGGATGCCATAGCCGCCGCCGCGTTGCAGCAGGTCGGTGACAAGGCCGTCGATGTCGTCGAAGTCGTCACGCAGCGCGCCGAAGCCGTCGACCACCAAAACGATGTCGGTGGACGGCAGTTCGCCGAGCTGACCGGCGGCCCGCGCCGCGCGCAACTGCTCGACGGAGTCCACACCGTGCTCGCGGAAGATCTCCTCGCGGGCGGCCAGCATCCCGCGCACCTCCTCCGCGGTGCGCCGCACCCGCTCCCGGTCCGAGCGTCCCGCGACACCGCCCACGTGCGCCAGCCCGGACAGCGCCTGGAGTCCGCCGCCGACCAGGTCGAGCCCGTAGACCCCGACCTCCTGCGGGGTGTGCGTCAACGCCAGCGACAGCACGAGGGAGCGCAGCAGCGTGGTCTTGCCGGACTGCGGCCCGCCGATGATCGCCGCGTGCCCGCCCGCCCTGGTCAGGTCCAGGTGCCAGGGCCCCTGCCACTGCCGGGTCGGATCGTCCAGCAGGCCCAGCGGCACCCGCATCGGCCCCGGCCGCCGCGTCAGGTGCAGCCCGCGGGCGGTGAGGTCCACCGGACCGGCCACCGAGTCCAGGGTGAGCGCCTCCGGCAGCGGCGGCAGCCAGATCCGCCGCACCGGCTCGGCGGCGCGGCGCAACTGCTCGACCATGACCGACAGTTCGGTGGCGCCCACGGTGCGCCGCGGCACCACCGGCTCGGCGTCGGCGGCGCCCGGCTCGGGGGCGGCGAGGGTGTTGTACGCGGGGTAGGGCAGCGCGCTGGGCCCCTCGGCTGCCTCCTCCTGCCGGGTCGGGCCGCGGTACGGGCCGGAGACGTACCCCGCCTTGAACCGCTCGTACGCGCTGGTGTCGACCTTCAGGTAGCCGAAGCCGGGCAGCGGCGGCAGATGGAAGGCGTCCGGGGTGTCCAGCACCGTGCGGGACTCCTCGGGCGAGAAGGTGCGCAGCCCCAGCCGGTACGACAGATAGGTGTCCAGGCCCTTGAGCTTGCCGCCCTCGATGCGCTGGCTGGACAGCAGCAGATGGACGCCGATGCTGCGGCCGATCCGGCCGATGGACAAGAACAGCTCGATGAAGTCCGGCTTGGCCGTGAGCAGTTCACCGAACTCGTCGATGACCACCAGCAGGTGCGGCAGCGGCGGAAGTTCGGGGCGCACCGCGCGCTCCGCCGCGTACTGCGAGATGTCGGCGACGTTCCCCGCGTCCTTGAGCACCTGCTGACGGCGCTGGATCTCGCCCGCCAGGCTGGCGTGCGCGCGCTCGATCAGCCCGGCGTCGTTCTCCAGGTTGGTGATCAGCCCGGCCACGTGCGGCAGTTCGGCGAACGGCGCGAAGGTCGCGCCGCCCTTGTAGTCGACCAGCATCATCGACAGCGCGTCCGGCGGATGGGTCACGGCCAGCGCCAGCACCAGCGTGCGCAGTAGCTCGCTCTTGCCGGAGCCGGTGGCGCCGACGCACAACCCGTGCGGCCCCATACCGAGTTCGGCGGACTCCTTCAGGTCCAGCAGCACCGGCTGCCGGTCGTCCGCGACCCCGATCGGCACCCGCAGGAAGCCCCGCTCCCCGCGCGGCGCCCACAGCCGCTCCAGGTCCAGCGCGGCCGGATCGTCGATGCCCAGCAGAGCGGGGAAGTCAAGCGGACCGCTGACCGGCCCGTCCTCGGTGACCGAGTCGGCCGAGAGCCGCAGTGGGGACAGCATCCGGGCCAGCCCCTCCACCCCGGCGATGCCGACCTCGTCCACCAACCCCTGGGAGATCACGGGCCGTTCACCGCGCAGGTCCTCCACCGTGGCCTGGCCGTCGGCGGTGGTGATCCGCACCGCCACCTGACCCGGCTCGGCCACCCGCTCGGCGACCAGGTGCAGCACGGTGACGCCCATCGCCTCCAGCGGCACCGCCTCGTCGGTGCGCGGCAGTTCGTCCGCGACCGCGCCGTAGCCGTCGCTGATCACCAGCAGTCGGGGCGTCTGCGCCAGCGCGCTCTTGTCGGACAGCCCGCGCCGCACCTCGGCGGCGTACGCGGCGCGCTGCCGCAGGTCGTCGCGGAGCAGTACGCCGAGCTGGCCGAGGTCGGGGGCGATCCGGCGGGCCGGTACCGGACCGTCCAACTGCTCCGCGTCGACCGCGTGCGGCAGCCACTTCAACCACTCCCAGTCGGCGAGCCGTTCGGCCGGGCAGGCCAGCGCGATCGCCACGTCGTCGGGCGCGTGGAACACCGACGCGTGCGCCAGCAGGGTGCGCACCGCACGCAGCACGTCCTCGCGCGGGCCGACGACACTGACGTTGCCCGCCCGGTCCAGCGGCACCGGCAGCGGCAGATCGCTTCCGGTGCGGTAGCGGTGCAGCAGCGCGTTGGCCTCGTTGAGCATGAACGGGTCCGGCGGGGTCAGCACGCTGCTGCCCGGCTTGGCCAGCGTCAACTCGCGCACCGCCAACTCGCCGGTGCCGATGCGCACCTGGAGGAAGTCCCGGTCAAGGCGGCGCCGCTCCCACAGCCGGGCCGGGTCGCGCACCACGTCGTAGAGCGCCTCCGGCGGCGGGTTGAGTATCCGCGACGCCTCGCGGTGCGCCCGCTCGTCGGCCGCCAACTCCTCGCGCAACTGCTCCAGGTACTCCAGGTACCGCTCGCGCTGGGAGCGCCGGGTGCGCTGCGCCTTGCCGCGCTGCGACAGCAGCAGCCCCATGCTGCCCAGCACGGTCACCACCAGCACCATGGCGCCGACGGCCGCGTACTGCCCGCTGCGCAGCACCGTCATCATCACGACCGAGCTCATCACCCCGGCGATCGGCATCAGGGTGTGCGCGGCGCCACCGGTCTTGCCCTCCGGCAGGTTCGGCGGCGCCTCCACGGTGCGCGGCTCGCTGCCGACCAGATGGCGTGTGGTCCGCGCCGGACGGTGCACCAGCCGGATCGTCATGACCGCCTCCGGAATACGGGGTTCTGGTACGTCACCTGCGCACGGCCCGGTCCAGCAGCTCGGCGCCGAGCCGCGCGGTGGCGTCCCGCGTCTCCTGCCCGAGCAGCGACAGCCGTACCGCCCCGCCCGCGGCCAGATGCCGGTCGTACGGCACGTGCACCACCGGTGTGTCGCCGACCCGCAGGTACCGCATGGCGGCTTCGAGGTCGATCGCGGTGTGCGGCGAGGTGGAGTTGAGCGCCACCACGGTGCCGGGCAGCATCGGACGCGGCACGCTGCCCATCCACTCCAGCACGGTGCGCGCCGCCGCCACGCCCTCCACCGTCGCCGGTGCCACCAGCACCCGGGCCTGCGCACCGGCCAGCGCGCTACGGGCCAACTCGCCCGGCAGCGTCTCGCAGTCCACCACCGTGATCGCGAAGTAGCGGCGCAGCGCCACGGCCACCGTCTGGTACTCCGCCAGGCTCACCTGCGCGCCGATCTGCCCCTTGCTGCCCGGCAGCAGCCAGCCGCCCTCGGGCAGCCCGACCAGGTACCCGATGACCTGGTCGAACCGCATCGACGGAGCCACCACCCTGGCCACATCGCCCATCGTCCAGCGCAGCGACGGCGCGGCCAGCCGCACCGGCAGTGTGCCCAGCGTCGGATTGGCCTCCATCACCAGCACCGGGTCGGGCCGGTAGTGCGCGTACGCGGAGCCGAGCAGCGCGGTGACGGTGCTCTTGCCCGCCCCGCCGTGCACGCTGGTGACCACGATCTGCCGACCGGTGGTGATCGGCTGCTGCAACTGCCGTGCCACACCGGTGACTTCGGCGGTCTCGCGGGCCGCCGAGGAGAACACTCCGCCCAGCGCGCGCTTGATCCGGCGGCCCGCCGAGTCGCCCTTCTTGGGCTTACCCGTGAGCAGCGCCGCAGCCTCCGGCGGCAACGTCGGTGCGGGCGCGGGCGGTTCAGGGGCGGGCGGCGGTACGTCGGCCACCTCCGGCGGCGGGGGTACGGGGGCCGGGGCCGCCGGTGGCGGGGTGGGCTCGGAGGCCGGTGTGGCGACATCGTTGAGCACGGCACGCTGCCAGTCGTCCTCGGGCACTCGCGGCCCCTCCCCTCTACTCACGTGAACGTCCTACCCGAAGGCGCCGAGCAGTTGCCCGTACACCCCGAACACGCCGAGCACCAGCGGGAACAGCGCCACCACGCTGAGCGTCTCGGCCAGGTCCATCGCCCGGCGCAGCCGTACCCGTACGTGCTCCGGCGGCTCGACGGCCAGCACCACCAGCGGCAGCAGCGCGGCGGCACACATCACCAGCACCGGCCAGGCGTGCGCCGAGTGCGCCAGCCACACCGCGACCAACCGGGTCAGCAGCACCCCGGTGGCCGCCTGCAACGCCACGACCTCGGCGATCAGCGGGAACGCCCGGGAACGGGAGAGCAGCGCCACGGCCAGCAGCACGGTCATCGGCACGGTCCAGGCGTTCGGCGCGGCCAGCAGCAGCCAGCCCGCCGCCGCGCAGGAGGTGGCGACGGTCACCGTCGCCACCGACAGCCCGCGGTGCGCGGCGGCCAGCGCGGTGTTCACCTCGTACCGGCTCACCGACGCGCCGCCCGCCCGCCGGTCGTCCAGCCGGGTCAGCCCGGCCGCCACCAGCGCACAGCGCGGCAGCACGCCCAGCGCGACGACCGAGGCCACGGTGAGCACTCCGCCGAGCCGCGCCTGGTCCACCGCGCCGTGCGCGGCGCCGGTCAGCGCGGCGACCGCCTCCCACGCCGCGCCGGTCAGCGTCAGCGCGCCCGCGCCGACCAGACCGCCGCGGCCGACCGGGGAGAACAGCCCGAGCAGCGCGAGGGTGAGCACCAGTACGCCGACCAGCCCGCCCCAGTGCGCGGCGACCGGCCAGCCGTGTGCGTCGGACAGCGCCCAGGTGCCGCAGCCGCCCAGCGCGCCGCCGGTCACCATCAGGGCGGTGCCCAGACCCCGGTTGCCCACCTTGGCGGTTACCGCGCCGCCCGCCAGCGCGGCGGCGCCGATCGCCAGCAGCCAAGGGGCGACGGCGGTCGCGCCCACATCACCCCAGGCCAACAGCGCGGCGACCAGGCCCAGTACGAGGACCAGCGCCCCGGCGGTCCACCGCCGGGCGGCGGGCCGCCAGCGCCAGGCCCGCAGGTCCAGGTCGTCCGCCACCTCGTCGGTGACGTCGTGCACGACGGGCGCCGCGGGCGCGTACTGGGTGCGCACCAGGCGCAGCACCGCACCGTCCGCCACTCCGGCGGAGGCCAGCGAACTGTCCTGCGGCAGCACGGTTCCGTGCGCGGTGACCAGGTGGCGGGGGACCGGCGGCGAACTCACCGCGTCGTCCAACAGCACCAGGACTTCGGGGAGCAGCCGTCCGATCGGCTCCTCTGAGGGCAGCACGAGATCCACGCGTCGCCGCTCACCCACCAGGGTGACCCGACTCAACCGCGTAGCACGCTTGGCCCCCGTACTCACCATTTCGCCGAACCTATCATCGCGGCGAGCCGCTGGCGGGGCCCGGGGACGAGGTGACCGGCACCAGACCGGGCTGCGTCTGGTGCGCCAGCCGATGCGAGACGAACGACCACCCCACACACCCCGCACACATCACCGCCGCCAACGCCACCCCGGCGAACGCCTTGCGCAGGTTCTCGTCGGTGCTCCGCCGAGTCCGCATCGCCCCGTGCAGCAACGCGTCCCGCAACCGCCTCCGCCGCACGGCCACGGACTCAAGAAGCTGACTGTCGAAGTCGCGTGCCATCGCTTTCCGCTCCGCTGGGTGTGTGGGGTGACGAGGGTAGCCCTCCCCGGGGCGCGGCAACTACGGCTGGTCGAGCTCGCCTGCCTTGATCTTTTGCAGCAGGCTGGCGAGGTGGGCGGGGGTGGTGGTGACGATGGCCTCCGGGGCGTCGCTTTCGCGGAGGTGGATCCGCGGTGTTCTGCCGGAGGATATGGCGACGTTGACGCAGTTGGCTGCCCTGTCGCTGTAGGAGGACTTTTGCCAGTCGAGCGCGAGCACTTGCGTTCCTCTCACGTGTCCTGTGCTATCTGGCGGATCAGGTCGCGGGACTTCTCGGGCGGCAAGGAGCTTCCCTCCATGCGATCCAGTACGGAACGGTAGTTGGTCAACTGCGTTTCTGAATCAAGGAAGTCGCAGCCGTGGTCCGTGTCCAGTTCGACGGTGTCGAGCTGCGGCACGGGGCCATAGGCGTACGTGATGGATTGGCCCGACGGTGTGAACGCAGCGGCGCCAAAGGGAATCACGCGGATCGTGATGTTGTCCTGCTCACTCGCCTCGATGAGGTACTCAAGTTGTCGGCGGGCGACCTCCGGCCCACCGCGTTCCATCCGTAGAGCGGCTTCATGGACGATCGCTGTGTACTGCATCCGGTCGCGGTAGAGCACCGCCTGCCGCTTGATGCGGAACGAGACCAGATGCTCCACCTCGTACGGCCGCAACGGCGGAACGGTCTCACGCAGACCCGCGCGAACGTGGTCTGCGGTCTGGAGCAGGCCCGGGACGTGGACGATAAGGCCGATACGCAAGGCGGTTGAGTGGTGTTCGAGTTCAGCGAGGTCGAGCAGGGCGTTCGGCAGCAACTCCTGGTACTCGTCCCACCACCCGCGTGTGCGTCCTCCGGTCATCGCGGCCAGGGCGTCGACCAGTTCCCTGTCAGGGCACCTGTAGTTCCTTGCGAAGGTCCGCACGCGATCCGCACTCACGGCGTAGCGACCGGCCTCGATCATGCTCATGCGTGCCTGGTTGACGCCGTGAAGCCTGGCTGCGTCGGTGGACGACAAGCCCGCTCGTTCGCGGAGTTTGCGCAGTTCGGCACCGAGACGCTGCTGCCTCAGAGTCGGTGGTTTGCCGGTCGGCATCGTTCTCCCCCTCGCTGTCACCCACAAGAGGTCACTTGAGAGTTATCTCTCCGAATGAATGGTAGATCTATCACGACCTCTCGCTATGTTGTGACGCAAGCCACTCCACTCTCCTCAGGAGCCATCGTGGACCTCTGGACGTACACGCTCCAACTCCCGCACGACGCACGTGCGGTACGCATCGCACGCCTCACACTCCGTACCGTACTGACCACTCACGGCCTGGGCGAACTCCTGGACCCGACAGAGCTGCTGACCAGCGAACTGGTCACCAACGCCTACCGCCACTCCAGCGGCCCGTCCCTGCTCCGCGTCCGCAGCATGGCTAACCGGCTGCGCATCGGCGTATGGGACACCAATCCCACCATCCCGCCACCGTTCGCGAACGGCACGCTCCCGGTGCCGGAACCGGACAGCGAGCAGGGCCGCGGCCTGATGCTCGTACGGCGTTGGGCGGACAACTACGGCGGATACGAGATGGGCGAGGAACTCGGCGGCAGACGAGGCAAGTTGCTGTGGTTCGAGATCCTGAGGCGCGACGCGTTCGACATGGCGGCGTGACCGCCGCAGCGGGCAGGCCTGTTTGAATGGCGTGCGATGAGCAGCCCATACAACGCAGAACCGCCCCGCTACCCAACTCCGCCCTACCCGGGCCAGGCCCCGTACCCGCCCATGGGCGGAACCCCGTCCGGGGCGTATCCGCCACC
Source organism: Streptomyces silvisoli (assembly GCF_029269905.1). Taxonomy (NCBI): domain Bacteria; kingdom Bacillati; phylum Actinomycetota; class Actinomycetes; order Kitasatosporales; family Streptomycetaceae; genus Streptomyces; species Streptomyces silvisoli. The sequence continues at coordinate 33,981 of NZ_JARJBC010000020.1, forward strand.
GCCCATGGGCTACCTACCGCCGGAGGCGTGGCCCGCCGTGCAGCAGGATCCGCGTAACCCACCGGTGCTGGCCAACCCCGGTCAGCGGCTGGGCGGTCACGCCCTCGACTTCCTGTTCGTCTTCCTGGGCGCCGTGCTCGTGGGCATCGTGTTCCTGCTCATCGGCCGGGCGACGGGCCGCCCGGGGAGCGCGCCGGAGAGCGGCGCGCTGCTGGTGTGCCACCTAGTGGTGATGCTCGCGTTCGTCGTGCTGTACGACCCGGTACAGACCGTCCTGTGGGGCCGCACACTGGGCAAGCGCTGCGCGGGCACTCGCGCCGTCCCACTGACCAGCCCCACCGAACGCCTCGGCTTCGGCCAGGCCTTGGGCCGCTGGCTCCTCCACCTGGTGATGACGTTCATCCCGTTCGTGGGCCTGCTCAACGCGCTGTGGCTCCTCTGGGACCGCCCGTTCTACCAGTGCCTACACGACAAGGCCGTACAGACGGCCGTCATCCGGCAGCGGGGCTAGGGGGCCTCGGTACGGCTTTCGGCCTCCTTCGCTACCGCCACCCGCCGCTGAGGCTGTCGGCAGGAGAGGGGGGCCAGGGCCTCAGTCGTCGATGCTCAAAGCAAGCACGGCAACGTGCGAACTGGTCACCAGCAGGAAGTCCCTCCGCCAGACAGCGCGGTGGTCATCGTTGCCGGTCAGATCAACTAGCGTGGGGGCACGAGGTGCGCCGGGCCCGATTCGCCCCGCTGAGCGCCTCCTCCAACCGCCTGCCCGCCTCACCCACGGCGCGCTGCACGTTCGCCGTGAGGTCGAGGACGCAGCGCGACTTCGCAGCGGTCAGGGACGTACTCAGTGCGCGGTTGAACGTATTGCGCCAACGCAGTTACTGTTCCGTCAGGTTGAGATCTCAGGTTTCGAACTCGCCCAGCCAACTGCGCCGTAGCAGATGCTTAGGCAGGTATTCGGACTCGACCTCGATGGGCACACCGGCGTCGTAGGCGAGGCATGCAATGGCCAGCGGTCCGAGCGCGACCAGGCCCTCGCTGCTGGTTGCCCGCTCCTCGTCCTTGGTCCAGTACTCCTTGTGCCACTGCAGGGCCTTGGCCAGCTCGGAGTTGAACTGCTCGTGGTCCTGGCGCAGGAAGCGGTAGAAGAGGTTGATCGGCGGATACAGGATCTTCAGGATCAGTTCACGGTCGGCGACCTGCAGCACCTCGGGGTCGGTTCCCTCCATGGCAGCGACCAACTTGTCGCCCAGTTCCGGCCGTTCGAGCCAGTACGCCTGGAGCGTGTCCACCCATGAGTAGATGTACTCGTCGAACACCGCACCGGATTCGCGCAGTACGTCGATAGGGACGTTGCACAGCTGGGTCATGCGAGCTTGTTCGCGGCAGATGATGGCAAGCCAGAATGAGGTGATCCAGTTTCCGGCATCCGTGTAGTACTGGACGCCGGTGGCTGGGATCGTCCTCGTTTTGTGCGCGACCCGGCACTGCACCGTGTCCTCTGTTGCGGTCGCTGACGCGAACATCGCGGAACCGATCTGCATGGCCGCGACATAGGCTTCCCACGTCTCAAGCTCGTTCGCCGTGGGGTCGAGGACACAGCGCGTCTGGGCCTCGGTGAGGGCGGCGTCCAGTGCACTGTCGAAGTCGGGCGACTCTTCCAGGTCGGCGATTTCTTCCTTCGTGCCCTCGCTGAGCACCTCTACGCCCCGTGCCGCATTGGCGGTGGGGAATTCGTGGCGTGGCACGATAACAGCCACTTGTATTGCTCCTCTAGCCGATGTCGAAGTGCTTCATCAAGTAACCAGCATACTCGCTTCCGTTGGGCACCGCCTTGACCAGTACGTAATCGACCTTGCCCTGTTTGAGGGCCTTGCGTAGCTGCCGCTCAAGTGCTGCTTCCTGCGGATCGGTAGCGGCCCGCTTGCGCATTTCCTTAAGGATGGTCTCGAAGTATTCCCGCGTCCCTTGCTTGACGCTGCGGCCGGTGAGGCCTTGGCGATGTCCGAGTTCGGCCCTAGGCGAACCCTTGGCCTCGACGACCACGTAGTGTCCGTCGTGCCGCTGCCATATCTGGTCGAAGCGGTTGTTTCCCGTCGCCCGGTTGTCGACCCGGACCGCATCCGGATAGTGGTGCGGTATTGCGTGGTATTCGGCTGAGTTGTCCCCAAATTCCTCGCTCGCCTTGTTCATCGCGGAATGCAGGGGGCTGTGAGATTCCTTTGCCTGCTCCAGGTGGTTGTGCGCTGCCTCTATGGCGTTGGCGTCGTGCGTGTGTTTGGCGGCCTCGTGTGCCTGTTTGGCCGCGTCCAGGTGGTGCTCCGCGGCCTGATCTGCCGCGACTGCGTGGTCTCGTCGGGCGGCTTGTTCATCGAGCTGGCCGAGATGTTCAGGGGATACCGTCGCCCTGTCTCCGACTATGGGATTGACGTGCTTGTACTTCGGCGGGATTGGCGGCGGGGCATCGTCTGCTGCGATCCACCCCTTGGGATGCTGTGCGTCGGGTGTGACCTTCTTCAGCTTCGCCAGCGGGTAGCCGCTCTCGTCAGTGTTCTCAATCCTGTGCCGATGGCCGTCGACGTTGTAATGCTTCTTGAACCACTCGGGATCGTGGTTGGCCTTTTGGACTTGCTGCCGAACGACTTCGCGCTGCTCGTCTTGTGTGAGTTGGTCGTACGGGCGGTGGCCGTGGTGGCCACCGGAACCACCGTGGTCATGCTCGCCCGGCACTGAGTGGTCGCCTGGAACATCAGGGCCGTGGGTCGGCCCTGAGGGCACGTGGTGCCCTTCGGTACCCGATGGAACGTTGCTGCCGGAGTGGCCGGGAGCGTGTTCAGTGGTGGTTGTGCCGTGACCTCCGCCGGCCGAGTTGTGCGCGTCGTGACTTGTTTGGGTGAAACCATTCTGTGGCTCGCGGCCCCCACCAGTGCTGTTGTGTACCTGGTGGTCCGTGTGGGCCATCGCGTTGGGTGGCTCGTGGTTGCCGCCGCCGTGGCTCATGTCGGACGGAACGTTTCCGCCGTCGTGGCCGAGAGTGGGGGCGAGGTCGTGGCTGCCGCCCCCCACCGTGACCAGTTGGCGTTCTGCGGGTACCTCGACGTGGACGTCGGTCGTCGGGGCCGTGGCGCGGTCCGTCGCGGACGGCTCGTGTACCGGCTCGTGGACGGTCCCGTCCGGTGCGTGGTAGTTGAGGTTGGCGTCGATGTGACCGCCGTCGGGCAATGGGACGGTGCCGTCCGGCAGGGAGCCGAAGCGGGCCTTGAGTGCGTCGACGTTGATCAGGCCCTTGACGTTGAAGACGGCCTGGTCCTTCAGGCCCTTCAACGCGTCCATGGCGGCGGCTACCTTGGGGAGGTCGCCGATGCCCTTCAACGCGACGCCTGCGCCCTTGGCGACGTAGGTCATGGGGTCGATGAACTTGCCCGCCTTGCCCAGCACGCCGACGACCTTGCCGACCGTTCCGGCCTTGGCGGCCACGCCTTCGCCGCCCGCCAGCAGGGTCAGGGCGTTGAAGACGACGCCTCCCGCGGCGCGGGCGGGGTCCTTGCCCCATTCGTCCCAGGCGACCAGGCTCTTGCCGAACGCGCGGGTGGTCTTGCGGCTCTCCTGTACCCAGCCGGGCAGTGCGGAGTCGGGGACGAGGTAGCCGAACGGGACGGAGTAGCTGGCCAGGCCAACGGCCAACTCGCCGAGGCCCTTCCAGGAGTTGACGAAGGTGTCCCAGCCTTCCAGTCCGACCAGCCCGCCCAGGCCCTTGAGGGTGCCCCAGATGCCGTCGACGATCAGGCCGTCCCACACGAAGGACTTGGCCCAGTGGTCGATGCGGTACCAGTGGTACTTCAGATCGACCGCGTCACCCCACGGCAGGCCCTTGGCGCCGTCGAGCTGGTCGGCGGTGTAGCCGTACATGTTCGACTTGTTGCTGCCGTCGTTGTGCACGTAGCGGGTGCCACCGAAGATCGCGTCGATCGCGTTGGCGCAGCGGATCTCGGCGTCCCAGAAGGCGGCGACGGCGGCGTCGACCTGCTTGCGCAGATCGTTGTTGCGGTCGACCTTGTGGCTGTCGTACTGCCAGTCGTGGTCCTTCTTGGCGTCCGCGACGAACGCCTCGGCGTCCGAGCGCAGTTGCTTGAGCTTGGCCGCGATCGGCTTGACTTCGCTGGCGTACGTGGACAGCGCCCCGGCGACCGTCTTCAGGTCGTCACCGAAGGTCTTGCCCGCGTCCGCGACCGGTTTGGTGGTGGCGAAAAGCTGCTCGGCCTCGGGGGCTTCGTAGAACGCGGACAGCCCCTGGAAGGTGGAGTGGACATCCGAACCCGTCCCGGCGATCGCACCCGCGTCGTTGCGCAGGTCGGTGACGTCGGATTCGAGTTGGTCGACGTTGCCGGTGAACTGGGGTATCTCCTCGGGCTTTATCAGCTCGCCGCTCACTTCTTGCCCCCAGCGGGCGGCAGGGCGACTGGAGGCGGTGTGGTGTCCTTCAGCGCGTTGCTCTGCGCCTGGGCGGCCATCTCCAGATCACCGTTGAGGTAGTCCTTGGTGGCATCCACCGCGCCGGTCAGCGACTTGCCGCTGCGCTCGGCCATGAACTCCAACTGGCCCTTGGTGGCTTCGGCGAAGTTGGACAGCGCGAGTGCGACCAGGCCCATGCCGTCCTTGCCGCCGTAGTCGCCTGAGCCGCCCTTGCTGATCGTGCCCGCGTCCTTGGCCGCACTTTGCAGATGGGTGCCGTATGCGGTGACCTGGTCCTGAAGACCCTTGGCGATGTCACCGGTCTTACCCACCACCGTGCTCACACCGGCAGGATCGATGTTCCACCTACCCGCTGGATGCGACATACCGCTGCCGCCCCTCCCCGTGAAATCCCCGTAAAACAGGTAAACCTAGCGGCTGACGCCAGAGCGCGCCGTCAAGGCCACCAGACGTCAGCCGATACCGTCCACTGCCGACTTCGCGTGCGACAGCGTCTGCTGCGCCGTGCCGTCGTTCTTCTCCAGCGTGGAGCGCACCAGGTGGATGATCTGCCGCACCTCGTTGGCCGCGCGGTTCCACCGCTGTTCCTTGCCGTGGTACTCGTCCGAGACACCGTCCGCCTGGAAGTCGGCCATCGCCGCCTTCACCTGCTGGTCCCGCGCGTTGATCACCGTCTCCAACTGCGAGATCACACCCGCCAGATTCGTCTGCGCCTCGGCGGACGCACCCGTGTCATAGCTACGACGGTCAGCGTTACCCATGAACCCAATCCCCCTGTGTCTCAGCGGCCGGAGAACCGGGCCGCGTCGAAGTTCGCCGAACCCATCGCCGACCGCGCGTCATCCGACATCTGCGTGTCACCCGTGGTGAACGACTTGTTCATGCCCGACTGACCGCCCAGGATCGAACCCAGCGAACTGTTCAAATCCGCCGTGATCCGGTCCGACTGTGCCTTGAACGCGTCAAACGCCGCCTTCCCCGCACCGTTGAACTTCCCCTCCAACGGCTGCGCCGCAGCGATCAACTGCTTGATCAACGACCCCAGATCCTCACTCGATCCCTGGGTCTGCTTGATCAACGTGGACAGGGTGGTGTTCCCCATGTCGAACTTCACATCAGCCCCCGATGCTTTTCGGCCCCGGCCTTTCAGGCCAGTTCCATTCTCCCATCACCACGTCCATCCCAGCGGTTCGGTTCCCCCTCGGTCAACCCGGTTGCGCCGACCGTCCCGGGTCACTCAGGCGGCGCCGCCGACGTGCCCGGTAGGCGGACGACCGCCACCGTGCCGCCGCCAGGCGCGGATTGGAGCGCGACCTCGCCGCCCGCCTGTTGGACGGTGCGGGCGACGATGGACAGGCCCAGGCCCGATCCGGGCAGGGCGCGGGCGGACGGGGAGCGCCAGAAGCGCTCGAAGACGTGCGGGAGGTCCTCCGGGGGGATGCCAGGTCCCTGATCCCGTACGCTCAACTGGCCGTTGACCAGCATCACTTCGATGGTGCCGCCGGACGGGCTGAACTTCACCGCGTTGTCGAGCAGGTTGACCACCGCCCGCTCCAGGGACGACGGCTCGGCGCGTACGTACCAGGGCGTGAGGTGCGCCTTGATGGTGAGGTCGGGGCCGCGCAGCCGGGCGCGTTCGAGGGCGTGCTCGGCCACCTCGTGCAGGCCCACGGTCTGGAACGGGGCGCTGCCGGGCACCGCGTCCGGACGGGACAGCTCCTGTAGGTCGCCGATGAGCAGGGCGAGTTCGCTCATCTGCGCCTTGACCGAGATGAGCAGCGCCTTGCGGTCCTCGGGCGGCAGCGGCCGACCGGTCTCCTCGCTGCGGGCGAGCAGCTCGATGTTGGTGCGCAGCGAGGTCAGCGGGGTGCGCAGTTCGTGGCCCGCGTCGGCGATCAGCTGCTGCTGGCGCTCACGGGAGGAGGCCAGTTGCGCGGTCATCGAGTTGAACGCCGTGGACAACCGGGCGATCTCGTCCTCCCCCTCGACGGGGATGCGGACCGCCAGGTCCTCGGTGCGGGCGATGTGTTCGACGGCGTCGGTGAGTCGGTCCACCGGGCGCAGGCCCGCGCGGGCGATGCCCAGACCGGCGCTGGTGGCGCCGATGACTCCTATTCCGGCGACGACGACGAGGATGACGGCGAGATGGTCGAGGGGTTTGGTGATGTCCTTCAGTGGACGTGACACGGAGACGGCGGCGGGTTGCCTGCCGATACCCGGCTGGAACACCGGCATCACCCGGGTGTAGACCCGTACGACCTCTTTGCCGTCGGTCGTCTTGGCGTCGTGGAAGACGGGCCGCGACCCGGCCTCCCACGTGCCGAGGGCGACCGTGTTGGCGACGGCCAGGTCCCACCGCGTCACTTCGACGGCCTTGCCCTCCACCACGCAGGCCGGCCCGGCCGGTTGCACGACCTGTACGTACGTCTCGGGACCCACCACCGGTCCTGGGCCGGGTTTGGAGTCGGGGGTGCACAACGACCGCTCAGTGGTGAGCCGGGGGTTGGTGCTCGCCAGCGACTTGTCGAACTGGTTAAGCAACTGCCGCTGCGCGGTGAACCACGCCGCGACCGCCACGGCGGCGACCGCGAACCCCACCGCCGCCGCGACCAGCAGCGCCAACCGGGAGCGCAGCGGGAGTGCCTTGAAGCGCCAGCGTCTGAGCAGGCGCAGACGGCTCATGGCCTGGCCTCGGCGGAGCGCAGGACGTAGCCGACACCGCGCACCGTGTGCACCAGTCGCGGCTGGCCACCCGCCTCGGTCTTGCGGCGCAGGTACATCACGTACACATCGAGGGAGTTGGAGCTGGGTTCGAAGTCGAAGCCCCACACCGCCTTGAGGATCTGTTCGCGGGTGAGCACCTGGCGCGGGTGGCTCATGAACAGTTCGAGCAGCGTGTACTCGGTGCGGGTCAGTTCCACCGGGCGGCCCGCGCGGGTGACCTCGCGGGTGGCCGGGTCCATCCGCAGGTCGGCGAAGACCAGCGCGGCGTCCTGGGGGGTGTCGGCGGCGCTGGCGGCCGCCGCGGCCGCGTACGAGGTGCGGCGCAGCAGGGCGCGCAGCCGGGCCAGCAGCTCGTCCAGCTCGAAGGGCTTGACCAGGTAGTCGTCCGCACCGGCGTCGAGCCCGGTGACCCGGTCGCCCACGGTGTCCCGCGCGGTGAGCATCAGGATGGGCGTGGTGACGCCGTTGTGGCGCAGTCGGCGGGCGGTGGTGAGACCGTCCATGCGCGGCATGAGCACGTCGAGGATGATGGCGTCCGGGCGGTACGCCTCGACCTGTTCGAGCGCGGCGAAGCCGTCGGCGGCCAGTTCCGTGTCGTACCCCTCGAACGCGAGGCTGCGACGGATTGCCTCGCGTACCGCGGGCTCGTCGTCCACGACCAGGATCCGGGACGGCTGTTCGCCGCTCTCGGCGGGGCTCATCGTCTGCGTACCTCGCTGTCGCTCGTAACGGGTGTGGGGTCCAGCTCACGGCCTGCGCGGCTTTCGCTTCAGCCTCGCACGGATGCGGGGGCGGTGCGTCGGCGCGCGGTGGCGTGCTTGGTCGTACGTCCGCGCCGTGGCGCGGTGGCGGCGATCTCCGCGGGGCGGGTGGCGGGTACCGAGCCTGCCAGCGCGATCGCCAGGTCGAGATCGGCCGGGCCCGCGCTGAGCCCGGGGTGCACGGCACGGTGGACCGGGACGGTCGAGCGGTCACCGCCCGAGCACCAGGTTACGGCGGCGGCCAGGGCGTGGCGGGCGCGGTAGGCGCCGACGGTGAGGCGGGCCATGAACGGCTCCTCAGCTGTTGTAGCTGATGTGGTTGCTGTTGAGGAACGACTTGACGGTGTTGATCGGGATGGCGAAGCCCAGGCCGATGCTGCCCGCGTCGCTGGACGAGCTGCCGCTGCCGGAACTCGGCGAGTACATCGCGGAGTTGATGGCGACGACCTGGCCGCTCAGATTGATCAGCGCGCCACCGGAGTTGCCGGGGTTGAGCGGGGCGTCGGTCTGTATCGCCTTGTAGGTGGTGGTGTTCCCGCCGACCTGGCCGTTGTACTGGCCGCCGCCGAACTCGAACGGCCACTGCTGTCCGCCCCCGCGGCCCCAGCCGCCGAAACCGTTGCCGTTGCCGGAGTCGCCGCCGCTGGAGTCGCCGCCTTCGACCGGTACGGTCACATCGCGGTTGAGCGCGGAGACCACACCGCTGGTGACGGTGTTGGACAGGCCCTCGGGGGAGCCGATGGCGACCACCTGGTCACCGACGGCGAGCGAGTCGGAGTTGCCGAGCGTGGCGGTCGGCAGCCCGCTGACGCCCTGAGCCTTGATCACCGCGAGGTCCTTGGAGGCGTCGGTCGCGATGACCTTGGCGGAGGCGCTCTTGCCGTTGGTGAAGTTCACCTTCACGGTGTCCGCGCCCGCGATGACGTGGTTGTTGGTGAGGATCGTGCCGTCGGAGCCGAGGACCACCCCGGAGCCGATCGACTGGCCGGAGCCGGTGTTGGCGGTGATCTCCACGATGCTCGGGCTGACCGCGGAGGCCACGGCGCTCACGCTGCCGAGGGACTTGGCGGAGGTCGGGGAACCGACGACGGACGACGAGACGGTGTCGGTGCGGGTCGCGTTGCCTATCAGCACCGCGGCGCCGCCGCCGATCAGACCGGAGGCCAGGGCGACCGCGGCGACCAGTGCGACGGACCGGCGTGAGCGCCGGGGCCTGGGGCCGCCGGGCTCGGCCAGCGGCTGCGACGGGTGGTAGGGCGGCGGGGGAGGGTACGCGCCGCCGGAGAGGCTTTCGGCACTGTGCTGCGAGCCGCTGCTGAAGTGGGTGCTGTCCGTCATGGCAATGACTTTCGGCGCTGATCATGAGAGCCGTCTGAGCGCCAGCTGAGAAGCCCGACAGAAGTAGTTATGCCCGAAATAAAGGCCGCGGCCTACCTGTTGCCTACGTCGCGCAGCCGCAGGAGCGGCGGATCACCAGACGCGACGGGAACTGCTTGAGCCGCTCCCTGCGCGATCCGGCGAACCGCAGCCCGTCGTCCAGCACCAGGTCCACGGCCGAGCGGGCCATCGCCTCGCGGTCCGAGGCCACCGTGGTCAGCCCGGGATCGGTCAGTGCCGCTTCCTTCACGTCGTCGAAGCCGGCGACGGCCAGCTCGCGCGGCACGTCGATGCGCAGCTCCCGGGCCGCCCGCAGCAGGCCGATCGCCTGGTCGTCGGTCGAGCAGAACACGGCGGTCGGCCGGTCCGGGCGGGACAGCAGGTCAAGACCGATCCGGTAGGCGTCGTAGCGGTTGTAAGGGGCGTTGATGAGGCGGCCCTGCGTGGACCGCCCGGCCTCCTGCATCGCGCGTCTCCAACCCTCGACGTGGTCGGTGACCGGGTCGCCCACCGTGGGGGTGCCCTCTATGCCGCCGAGGCAGGCCACGTACTCGTGGCCGTGTTCCAGCAGGTGCCGGGTGGCCAGCTGCGCGCCGCCGATGTCGTCGGTCACCACGGCGACGTCGTCGATCGCCGCGGGCCGCTCGTGCAGCAGTACCACCCGGGCGTCCCAGGCCTCGATCTCGGCCGCCGCGTTCTCGCTCGGACCCTGGCTGATCAGGATCACGCCCGCCACCCGCATGCCGAGGAAGGCGCGCAGATAGTGCACCTCGCGCTCGTCGAGGTAGTCGGAGTTCCCGGCCAGCACCATCTTTCCGCGCTCGGCGGCGGCCCGTTCCACGGCGTGCGCCATCTCCGCGAAGAACGGCTGGCGGGCGTCAGGGACGATCAGCCCTATCAGGTCGGTGCGGCGGCTGGCCATCGCCTGGGCCACCCGGTCCGGGCGATAGCCGAGCTGTTTGATCGCCGCGAGCACGCGTTCGCGGGTGGCCGGTGCGACCGGCCTCGGTCCGTTGTTGATGACGTAGCTGACGACCGCGGTCGAGGTCCCCGCAAGCCTGGCCACGTCGTCGCGCGTCACCTTGGGCACGGGCGTAGTCTACGCGGGTGAACCGCCGACTTTACCGGCCGTCTTCACCGGTCGTGCGGGCGGTCGGCCCGGCGCCCGCGGCGGCCTCCTCCCGCGCCGCGTTGTTCCGTTCCGGCGCGGCCCGTCCGGTCTGCTTGGCCTGGGCGGCCTTGGCCTCCTCGGTGGCGCGCTCGACCTTCTCCGGTACGACGAAGCGGTAGCCGACGTTGCGGACGGTGCCGATCAGCGCCTCGTGCTCGGGACCGAGCTTGGCGCGCAGCCGCCGTACGTGGACGTCGACCGTGCGGGTGCCGCCGAAGTAGTCGTACCCCCAGACCTCCTGGAGGAGCTGGGCGCGGGTGAAGACCCGGCCCGGATGCTGGGCGAGGTACTTCAGCAGCTCGAACTCCTTGAACGTCAGGTCCAGGACCCGGCCCTTGAGCTTGGCGCTGTACGTGGCCTCGTCCACCGACAGGTCGCCGGTGCGGATCTCCAGCGGGCTGTCGTCCGCGGTGATCTGCTGGCGGCCGGTGGCCAGCCGTAGCCGTGCCTCGACCTCGGCCGGACCCGCGGTGTCCAGCAGTACGTCGTCCACGCCCCAGTCGGCGGTGACCGCGGCCAGACCGCCCTCGGTGACGACCAGGATCAGCGGGCAGCCGGGACCGGTGGACCGCAGCAGCTGGCACAGGCTGCGGATCTGCGGCAGATCGCGGCGGCCGTCGATGAGGATCACGTCGGCGCCGGGCGTGTCGACGAGCGCGGGACCCTCCGCGGGGGCGACGCGCACGCTGTGCAGCAGCAGGCCGAGCGCGGGCAGCACCTCGGTGGACGGCTGCAGGGCGTTGGTCAGCAGGAGCAGTGAACTCACCGGAGGCTCCCCTCCGTCGTCCGGTCAAGGCAGGGGCACGGCACGCCGGACGCGCTGTGCCCACCCAGCCGGCGTGGCCCGGCCGTGCCGTCGGCTGTATACGGCGTCGTATACGCACCGTCTGAAGTACGTGTACTGCCCGGTTTGCTCATTCGCGAACCCTCCTCGGTCCCTGCGAGGACGTGGCGCCCTGCGGCTTTTGGAGTGCCCGAAAGCACGAAAGGACCCGGGGGCGGCGCTGCCCGGATCCTCTTGCCTCAGGAGAATAGCCGACATGGACGCCACGGGTGAGAACGAGTTGGCACGGTTCGGTGTTTCCTCGATCACTTCACGTAGTCGGCAATACACCCGAAAGAGACCCTCTCGTCACATCTTGTTGACACGGGACGGGGTGCGGATCGAGGCCGGGCACCAGGGCGCGCTGGACGGTTCCGACGACCTCGCGGTGGTGCTGGCGCACGGCTTCACCGGCTCGCTCGACCGGCCCGCGGTGCGGCGCGCGGCGCAGGCGTTCCGGGGGTTCGGCGGGGTGGTCACGTTCTCCTTCCGGGGGCACGGCGGGTCCGGCGGACGCTCCACGGTCGGCGACCGGGAGGTGCTGGACGTGGACGCGGCGGTGGGCTGGGCGCGTCGGCTCGGGTACCGGCGGGTCGCCACCGTCGGCTTCTCCATGGGCGGTTCCGTGGTGCTGCGGCAGGCGGCGGTGCGGGAGGCCCCGGTCGACGCGGTGGTGTCGGTGAGCGCGCCCGCGCGCTGGTACTACCGGGGGACGGCGCCGATGCGGCGGTTGCACTGGGTGGTGACGCGTCCGGTCGGCCGCACGGTGTCCCGGTACGGCCTGAAAACCCGGATCCACCCGGAGGGGTGGGATCCCGTTCCGGTCTCCCCGGTCGAGGCGGTGGGGCTCATCGCGCCCACGCCGTTGCTGATCGTGCACGGGGACCGTGACGCGTACTTTCCGTTGGACCATCCCCGGTCGCTGGCGGCGGCTGCCGCCGGTGCCGCGGAACTCTGGATCGAGCCGGGCTTCGGCCACGCGGAGAACTCCGCGTCCGCGGGGCTTCTGCGGCGGATCGGGGAGTGGGTGACGGACCGGTGCGCGGTGGCTGAGACCTAGCAACCGCCCACCCCTCTGCCGTCGGCCTGCGCTCGCCGTCGCGCACGGGAGGCGGTCCGCTGTCTGCCGCGCTGCGCATGTCCCCGCGAAGACGGCGGAGCACGGCGGCACGTAAAAGCTGACGGGAAACGGGGAGAGCCCCGGAACGCCGGCGCGAGCGGCCCCGCCAATTACCCTGAACCCCAAAACCCACGACGTACCGCCGAGGAGCCGCCATGGGCGCCCCGAACCACGCGGGCGCGGAAGCCGCGCCCGCGACCGGCACGATCCGCTACTGGGCGGCCGCGAAGGCCGCCGCCGGCACCCCGGAGGAGCCGTACGAAGCGGTGACCCTCGCCGAGGCGCTGCGCGCCGCGGGCGACCGGCACGCGCACCAGCCCGAGTTCGCCCGCGTCCTGGCCAGGTCCTCGTTCCTCGTCGACGGGGCGCCGGTCGGCACCCGTGACCATGCCACGATCCGGCTTGCCCAGGGCGGCACCGTCGAGGTGCTCCCGCCGTTCGCGGGAGGATGAGCGACGCGATGACGACACCACAGTGGAACGACAACGGTCACGGCGGCTACGGCGGCCAGTACGACCCCGCGTACAACTACTACGCGCACGAGCAGATGCCGGAGCAGACGGCGACGGCCTACTCGCCGCCGTCCCCGCCGCCGTACGGCTACGACGCGTACCAGCCGGAGCCGGAACCCCTGCCCGTGCCGGAGCCGGAACCCGCTCCCGCTCCCGCTGCCGTCCGGACCGGATCGCCGATCATCCCGCCCGGCATCCAGCCCGCGCTGTTGACCGCCGTGCTCGCCGCGCTCACCGCCGCGGGCGCGGCTCTGGGCAGTCCGGCGCTGGCGGTGGCGGCCGTGCTGCTGCAGGCCGTGACGGCCGCCGGATGGTTCCGGCTGAACGGCATGTGGCCCGCCCGCCAGGGCATCGCGCTGGCCTTCCTGGCCGGGCTGGCCGCTGACGTCGGACTGCTGGCCGCCCCGGCCGACCAGGCCCCGGCCGTCATCCTCGGCACCCTCGGGGTGTGGGTCCTGCTGATCCTCGTGCAGCAGATGCGGCACCGCGGCAGCGCCGACGAGCGGCTGGCGAGCCTGACCGCGACCGCCGCCTCGACCGCACTGACCGTGCTGGCCGCCGGGTACCTGGCGGTCGACGGCAAGGTGGGCGGCCATCCCGTGGTGGTGGGCGCGGTGGCGGTCGCGGTGGCGGCGGTGGCGCGGGCGCTGCCGCTGCCTTCGGTTGTCTCGGTGGCGGTCGCCGTGCTGGCGGCGGCGGGCAGCGGGGTCGCCACCGACCGGCTGACCGGCATGGGCACCACGTCCGCGGTGCTGATCGCGGTGGCCGCCGGGGTCTGCGCGCTGATCGGCCTGCGGGTGGCCAGCTATGACTTCCCGTCCCGCTTCGTGCACTTCACCGCGGGTGTGGCGCTGCCGCTGACGGTCGCCGCGCCGGTCGTCTACGCTCTCGGGCGCGCGCTGGGCTCGTAGCGCACGGACCGCGTCCGTCGGCCGGGGAGGTTCCCGGGGAACCGCCCGCACCCGCCGGACGTAGTGATCTGTGACACCGGCCGCCGGCCCTGGTGCCCAGCCCGGGGAGGCGGACAGGTCCGCCAGGTATGGTCGCGACGCCGAGCAACCACGCCTGGAGACGCCGGGGAGTGGGGGAAGAGGAGAGATGCGCGGGCGCGGGATACGCATATTGCTGATACTCGTCGTGGTGCTCGGCGGCCTGTTCGTGGCCGCCGACCGCGTTGCGCTCTCGTACGCGCAGTCCAAGGCGGCGGAGAAGATACAGCGGTCGCAGGGGCTGGCGGACAAGCCCGACGTTTCCATCAAGGGCTTCCCGTTCCTGACCCAGGTCATGGACAAGAAGCTGGACGAGGTCGCGGTGACCTTCACCGGACTGCAGGCCACCTCCGACTCCGGTTCGCTGCGGGTCGCCAAGCTGACCGCCGACGGGCACGGCGTGCACCTCGGCGGCGACCTGATGAGCGGCCAGGTCACCAGCGCGGTCGCGGACACCGCCACCGGCACCGCGCTCATCTCGTACGCCGATCTGTCCAAGAGCGCGTCGAACGGCATCACCGTCTCGTACGGCGGCCAGGACGCCAACGGCAAGGGGCGGCTGAAGGTCACCGGCAGCGTCGACCTGCCGCTGGTGGGCACCCAGCAGGTCAGCGTGATGAGCCATGTGGTCATCAAGAACGGCGACGCCGTGCAGTTGCACGCCGACGGCATGCCTTCGATCATGGGGATTTCGCTGCCGGTCAGCGCGGAGCAACTGGTGCGCCAGCAGACCGACTTCGGCGGTCAGCTGTCCGGGCTGCCCAGTGGGATAAGGCTGGACAGCGCCGAGGCGACTCCTGACGGACTCCAGGTGTCGCTGTCCGGGTCCAACGTCAAGCTGGGCTGACCCGGGACCGTACGGTCCGATTGCTGAGACAGGGCGTCCGTCCCTTAGTCCTCCGACGGCCGCCCGGCTGCCCCGGACCGGCCGCGCAGGCCCATCTGGGCCCGTTTTGTTCCGCCATCCGGACGATCTCGTCTCGAATGTCGACACACCGGTGACACCCGGCGCACGCTTCCCTACGATCGGGGCCATGAAGCGACAGGCGGATCTCACGAAGCGGCGGGCAGTCGACCTGTGCCGCGTCGCCGCCATGCTCTGTCGCGTCCGCTGAAGGGCCCACCGCCCCGAGGCCTCCCCGCCCGGCGTATCCGCCCTTCTTCCCGCACCGCACCCCGCCGCGCCCTCGCGCGCCGTGCAGCGCCCGCGTACGGGGGCCACCCGCACCGCAAACGCCCCGCCGCAACTGCCCCGGAGGAGAACAGCATGAGCCGCAGCGACGTCCTCGTCGACGCCGAGTGGGTCGAGAGCCACCTCGACGACCCCAAGGTCGTCATCGTCGAAGTTGACGAGGACACCTCGGCGTACGAGAAGAACCACATCAAGAACGCCATCCGGATCGACTGGAAGAAGGACCTCCAGGACCCGGTGCGCCGCGACTTCGTGGACCAGGCCGGCTTCGAGAAGCTCCTGTCGGAGCGGGGCATCGCCAACGACGACACCGTCGTGCTCTACGGCGGCAACAACAACTGGTTCGCGGCGTACGCCTACTGGTACTTCAAGCTCTACGGCCACCAGGACGTCCGGCTGCTGGACGGCGGCCGCAAGAAGTGGGAGCTGGACTCCCGCGACCTGGTCGTGGACGTGCTGTCCCGGCCGCAGACCGAGTACAAGGCCAAGGAGCAGGATCTTTCGATCCGCGCCTTCCGCGACGACGCCGTCAAGGCGATCGGTCAGCTCAACCTGGTCGACGTGCGTTCCCCCGACGAGTTCAGCGGCAAGCTGCTCGCCCCGGCGCACCTCCCGCAGGAGCAGTCGCAGCGCCCCGGCCACATCCCCACCGCGCGCAACATCCCGTGGTCGAAGTCGGCCAACGACGACGGCACCTTCAAGTCCGACGAGGAGCTGAAGGAGCTGTACGAGGGTGCGGGCGTGGACCTGGGCAAGGACACCATCGCGTACTGCCGGATCGGCGAGCGCTCCGCGCACACCTGGTTCGTACTGCACGAGCTGCTGGGCCAGCAGAACGTCAAGAACTACGACGGCTCCTGGACCGAGTACGGCTCGCTGGTGGGCGTGCCGATCGAGCTCGGCGCCAACTGACCCCCTAGGTAAGGAAGTTCATACATGTGTGGAGCCAAGGCAGGCGGCCCGGACGCGTCGACCGTCAAGGCCGGTGAGACCACGATCCAGGGCTCGGTGACCCGCGGCGGCCAGCCCGTCACCGGATACGTCCGGCTGCTGGACAGCACCGGCGAGTTCACCGCCGAGGTGCCGACGTCGGCGACCGGGCAGTTCCGCTTCTACGCCGCGGAGGGCACCTGGACCGTGCGCGCGCTGGTGCCGGGCGGGCAGGCGGACCGTACCGTGGTCGCCCAGCGGGGCGGTCTGGCGGAGGTCGCCATCGCCCTCTGAGACGGCTTCTCAAGGGCGGTACCACGGCCGGAGGGCCGCACCCCAGGGTTGGACGCCTGGCGGGGTGCGGCCCTCCGTCGCGCTCGTCGGGGGCCGGGCCGTGGTGAGGGCCGTCGTGCGGCGGTCTACTGGCCGGAGTCGCCGCGGTCCAGTCGGTCGAGGCGCTCCTTGGCGGCCTTCTCGCTCTCGCGCCAGGTGTCGTCCTTCGGATCGTCCTGGAGCCAGGTGTCGTCGGGCACGTCCCACCATCCGTCGTCGGGACCGCGCCGGTTCGCCACCATCGCCGCGACCGGCGGGATGACCATCGCCACCACGCACATGGCGACCGCCGCCGGGACCGACCACAGCCGCACGACCGCCCAGGCCAGGACGAACAGGCCGATACACGTGCCCATCATGGCGAAGTACCAGTGCCTACGCCGCGCGTACATACCTCAACGGTACGTCCGTATGGGCCATCGGACAGCCGGTGGGACGGGGAGAGCCGGCGGCTAGTAGACGAGCGCCTGAACGCCGTCCGCCATCGCCTCCTGGACGAAGATCTGGGCCCCGGCGATGCGCACGCCGTCGATGACGTCCGCCTCGGTGATGTCACGGCGGGCGGCGCACTGGGTGCACAGGGTGATCCGCCCGCCCGCCAGGATGCCGTCGATCAGGTCCGGCAGCGGCGCGGCGTGCGGCAGCTCGAACTCGGCCGCCCGGCCCGGCAGCGCGAACCACGAGGACTCCCCGGTCAGCCAGAGCGAGACCTCCACGCCACTGGCCGCGGCCACCGCCGCCACCGTGAACGCCTGCGAGCACCGCTCGGGCGCGTCGGCGCCCGCCGTCACCTTGATCACCAACCGCTTGGTCACGCAGCTCACCCTACGCCCGCCGCGCCAGCGGTCCGCCGCCCCGACTAGACTCGGCCTGGTCCGTAAGTGTCAGCAGCCTGCCCGAGGAGCACCAACCGTGCTTGAGGTCTTTTTCGAAGCCCTTCTCGCCCTGGTCGTTGTGGCCGTCATCGCCTTCACGGGCCTGTCCGTGAAGAAGCTGTTCCAGGGCCAGCGCTGACCCCGCGTACCTGACCGACCTCTCACAGATCGCCTGAGCCACACGCCATGATCGAGATTCCGTCCGACCTCCACCCGGACCTCGTCCCGCTCGCCTTCCTCCTCGGCAACTGGCAGGGCGCGGGCGTCTGCGACTTCCCCGGTGCCGAGAAGTGCAACTTCGGGCAGGAGGTCACGTTCTCCCACGACGGCCGCCCCTTCCTGGAGTACACCTCGCACACCTGGGTGCTGGACGCCGAGGGAAACAAGGTCCGTCCGCTGGAGAGCGAGAGCGGTTTCTGGCGGGTCGACGCCGACCGCAAGGTCGAGGCCGTGATGTCGCGCGACGAGGGCGTCGTCGAGATCTGGTACGGCGAGCTGGCCGACCAGAAGCCGCAGATCGACCTGGTGACCGACGCGGTGGCCCGACTGGCCTCGGCCAGCCCGTACTCCGGCGGCAAGCGGCTGTACGGCTACGTCAAGGGCGACCTGATGTGGGTGGGCGAGAAGTCGACCCCCGACGTGCCGCTGCGCCCGTACATGTCGGCGCACCTGAAGAAGGTCGTGGACCCGCGCGAGTGGGCCAAGGACCTGAAGGACCTGCCGGACGACGGCATCGCGTTCTTCAAGTAATCCTTCGCCGCCTTCTTCCCTAGAATCGGTGGCGTGGTGAGCACCGACTGGAAGAAGGACCTGCGCGAGCGCGGTTACCGGCTGACGCCGCAGCGCCAGCTCGTCCTGGAGGCTGTCGACCACCTGGAACACGCCACCCCGGACGACATCCTCTCGGAGGTCCGGCGCACCGCCAGCGGCGTCAACATCTCCACCGTCTACCGGACGCTGGAGCTGCTGGAGGAGCTGGGCCTGGTCAGCCATGCCCACCTGGGGCACGGCTCGCCCACGTACCACCTCGCCGACCGGCACCACCACATGCACCTGGTCTGCCGGGACTGCGACGAGGTCATCGAGGCGGACGTCTCGGTGGCGGCGCCGCTCATCGCCGAGCTGCACCGGTCGTTCGGCTTCGACACCGACATGAAGCACTTCGCGATCTTCGGGCGCTGTGCGAACTGCTCCCGCGCCGCCGCTGCTCCCGAGGCGCTCCCCAGCGGGTCGTAGGCTGGTGCGCATGACGAAGAGTCCCCTGCTCTCGCTGCCCGGCGCGGTCCCCGCGGAGGCGCCGGACGAGGGCGTCGCCGCCCACTACGGAGACCTGTTCCGCGAGCAGCGCGCACTCGCCGCCGGGACCGGTTTCGTTGACCTCTCGCACCGCGGTGTCGTCACCGTCAGCGGTGCCGACCGGCTGAGCTGGCTGCACCTGCTGGTCACGCAGCACGTCAGCGAACTGCCGCCGCAGCAGGCCGTCGAGGCGCTGATCCTCTCCGCGCACGGCCACGTCGAGCACGCGCTGTACCTGGTGGACGACGGCACCACGACCTGGATCCATGTCGAGCCGGGCACCCAGGGCGAGTTGCTCGCCTACCTGGAGAGCATGAAGTTCTTCTACCAGGTGGAGACCGCGGACCTGACGGACGACTACGCCGTCGTCCATCTGCCCGCCGGTTCCATCGTCGAGGTGCCGGACGGCTGGGCGGTACGGGAGACCGCGTACGGGCGTGATGTCTTCGTGCCGCGCGGCGAGTTGGAGTCGTTCGCCGAGCAGGCCGGTCCGGCGATCGGCGTGCTGGCGCTAGAGGCGCTGCGGATCGAGGCGCACCGCCCGCGGCTCGGCCTGGAGACCGACCACCGTACGATCCCGCACGAGGTGGGCTGGCTGGAGTCCGCCGTCCACCTGAACAAGGGCTGCTACCGCGGCCAGGAGACGGTGGCCCGGGTGCACAACCTCGGCCGTCCGCCGCGCCGTCTGGTCTTCCTGCACCTGGACGGCAGCGAGGTCAAGCTGCCCGGGCACGGCGCACCGGTGCGGCTGGCCGACGACGGCCCGGACGGCCGCCAACTGGGCTTCGTCACGTCCTCCGCGCGGCACCACGAACTCGGCCCCATCGCCCTGGCGTTGGTCAAGCGCAACGTCCCCGTGGACGCGGTCCTGCTCGCGGACACGGTTCCGGCCAACCAAGAGGTCGTCGTCGAGCCGTAGTTGCCAGGGGGTGGGCGGGTGGGGAAAGCCCGCCCCCGCCCGCGAGCGGCCGTACGTCAAATCTCCAACAGCACCGTGAACGGGCCGTCGTTGACCAGCGAGACCTGCATGGCGGCCCCGAAGCGCCCCGTCTCCACATGCGCCCCCAACTCCCGCAGCCGGGCCACCACCTCGTCGACCAGCGGCTCGGCCACGGGACCGGGTGCCGCCGCGTTCCAGGTGGGCCGGCGCCCCTTGCGGGCGTCGCCGTAGAGCGTGAACTGGCTGACGACCAGCAGCGGCGCCCCGATGTCCGAGCAGGACCGCTCCTCGGGCAGTACACGTAGCGTCCACAGTTTGCGGGCGAGTTGGGCGGCCTGCTGCGGGGTGTCGTCATGGGTGACCCCGACCAGGACGCACAGTCCGGGTCCGGTGATCTTGCCGACGGTCTCGCCGTCGACGGAGACGGCTGCTTCGGTCACTCGCTGGACTACGGCACGCATGGCCCCATTGTGGCGCGTCGGGCGCAGTGCCACTCTCAGGGGTGAATTCGTCATCTCAACGCCCCGGGGCGTACGCCTGCCAGTAGGCGCGTCTGCCAAGGGCGCCGGGGCCGTTCGGGTGCACAGGCGCTGCGAGTTGTCGGTGCGCGGTGGCACGATCTGATCCGAGGCGATGCCGGTGCGCACCGCCCAATGGAGGGACGTGCCCGATGAAGGGGGCGTATGCGCATATCCATCACCAATACCGGACAGACTTCCGACGTCGCACTCACAGCCGTCACGCACGACACCGATCGCCACACCCACACCAGTCCTGCCCGTACCGCCGGTACCACCCGTAACGAGGAAGCCCGCATGTTGCAGGCCGACGCCGTCAATTCCCGCACTCCGCGGCCGGACACACCCCGTTCGCGGGAGGCTGCCGAGAACACCTCGGAGGCCGCCATGCCCCCCCTGGCCACCTACCGCCTCCCCGAACTACGGACGCTGCGCCGAGACGCCCAGCAGGAGGAGGCCGACCTGTCGTACCTGCGGCGGCTGCTCCAGGGCAGGATCGACATCCTGCGGGCCGAACTGGGGCGGCGCACGGCGCCGGGGGAGGCCAGGGACTCGAAGGACCCCAAGCCGGGCCGCACGCTCCTGGTGCGGCCGCTGCTGGACCGGCTGCCGGAGATCCTCGCCGACGGCCCGTCGCGGGGGCGCTCCGCCCGGCACGTGACGCTGGGCACCCCGCACAGCGAGGAGTACCGGCGGCTGGCCGAGGAGATGCTCGCCGACGTCGAGCTGTCCGACCTCGCCGCCCGCACGGACCAGGAGCTGGACGCCGCGATGGCCAAGCTGGTCGGGCGGGAGCAGCAGGTGTCCCGCCGCCGCCGACAGCTCCAGGTGACGGTGGACGGTTGCAGCGCCGAGATCGCCCGCAGGTACCGTGAGGGCGAAGCACGAGTAGACGACCTGCTCTCCGACGGCTAGACCGCGTTCGGGAGAACTCGCCACCGGCCCGCTGGCGGGAGCGGGCCGTCCCACCCCCGGAAGGCCGACGATGACGTCCCGTAACACCACTGAGCTGCCCGTTCTCGCCGAGGTCATACGCTCCGGCTTCGTCGAGGGGCGTCATCGGGGCTCGCTGGTGCTGCTGGACGCCGACGGCGCGGTGGACGTCGCGCTGGGTGAGGTGGCCGCGCCGGTCTTCCCTCGATCGGCGAACAAGCCGATGCAGGCGGAGGCGCTGCTGCGGGCCGGGCTGGACCTGGACGGGGAACTGCTGGCGCTGGCCGCTGCCAGCCACTCCGGAGAAACGTTCCACCTCGATGGCGTACGGAAGATCCTGGCCAGCGCCAACCTGGACGAGGGCGCCCTGCAGACCCCGCCCGACCTGCCGCTCGACCCGACCGAGGCGGAGCACTGGCTGCGCGGCGGCGGCACCCGGGACCCGCTGCTGATGAACTGCTCCGGCAAGCACGCCGCGATGCTCGCCGTCTGTGTGCGCAACGGCTGGCCGCTGGAGAGCTACCTCGACCTCTCCCACCCGCTGCAACAGCTCGTCCTGGAGGTGGTCCGGGACGCGAGCGGCGAGGGCGTCGACCACATCGGTATCGACGGCTGCGGTGCGCCGCTGATGGCGCTGAGCCTGACCGGCCTGGCCCGCGCCTTCCGCTCCTGTGTACTGGCCGAGCCGGGTACCGCCCGGCGCCAGGTCGCCGACGCGATGCGCGCCCACCCGCAGTACGTGGCGGGCACCCGGCGCCCCGACACCTGGCTGATGCGCGAGGTTCCGGGGACGCTGTCCAAGATGGGCGCCGAGGCGGTGCAGGCCGTGGCGCTGGCGGACGGCCGGGCCCTCGCCTTCAAGATCGATGACGGCGCCGGGCGGGCTCTCGGACCGGTACTGGCCCGCGCCCTGCGGATGCTGGGCGTGGACGCACCGGTGGTGGACCGCATCGGAGACGCTCCGCTGATGGGCGGCCCGGAGAAGGTCGGCGAGATCCGCGCGACCTTCTGAGGCGCGGGCACGGGGTTCTTTCGCGGGGGGCCGGGGCTAAATCGGGTGCGCCCCGCCGCCGCGGCGGCTTAGCCTGCGGGAATGAGCCGTGCGATCGAGGTCCGGTACATCGAGGAGTCCGACTACGCCGACTGGATGCTGGCGCTGCGCAAGGGCTTCATGCGCCCGCCGTTGTGCACGGAGCGGGACGCCACCGAGGCGCCGGCGATCCTGGAGATCGAACCGGCCCGCACCCAGGGCGCGTTCGACGACGGACGGTGCGTGGCGACCTTCCGTACGATGCCGCGCGAGCTGACCGTGCCGGGCGGCGGCACGGTACCGGCCGACGCGGTCACCAATGTCTCGGTGACCGCGACCCACCGGCGGCGCGGACTCCTCAGCGCGATGATGGCCAACGGCTTGGCGGCGGCGAAGGAGCGCGGTGACGCGGTCTCCATCCTGATCGCCGCCGAGTACCCGATATACGGCCGCTTCGGGTACGGCCCGGCAACCTGGGTCACCGACTGGACGGTGGAGATTCCCCGCGCCCGCCTCGGCCTCCCCCAACTGCCCGACGGCGCCCGCGTCGACCTGGTCGACGGCGCCGAGGTCCGCAAGGTCGGTCCGGAACTCCACGAGCGGACGCGGCGGTTGACACCCGGCGCGATCAACCGCACCGACGGCTTCTGGAAGCAGTACACCGGGGAGGCGCTGCTACCCTGGAACTCCTGGACCGAGCCGTTCCACGCGGTGTACCGGAACGCCACCGGCCAGGTGGACGGACTGCTCACCTACTCCGTCGCCGATGTGTGGGACGGCAAGCTGCCGCAGTGCACCGTCACCGTGCGGAAGTTGATCGCGACCAACCCGGAGGCGGAGGGCGCGCTGTGGCGGTACGCGATGTCCGTCGACTGGGTGGTCAGACTCGACTCCGGCTCCCGCGCGCCCGACGACCTGCTGCCGCTGCTCCTGGGGGACCCGCGAGCCGCCCGGATCACCTCGCACGCGGACTTCATGTGGCTGCGGATGCTCGACGTGCCGGCAGCGCTGGAGGCACGTGGCTACGCGGGCACGGGCGAGTTGGTGCTGGAGGTCCGGGACGCGGACGGTTACGCCGACGGCCGCTGGCGGCTGACCGCCTCGCCCGAGGGCGCCCAGGTCCTCGCCACGACCGCCGAGCCCGATCTCACCTTGGACGTGGGGGAGTTGGGCGCCCTGTACCTGGGCGACGAGTCGGCGGTGCGGCTGGCCGCCCTCGGCCGTGTCGAGGAGCGCCGTCCGGGCGCCGCCGCCCGCGCGGACGCCCTGCTGCGCACCCCGCGCCGTCCGTGGTGCCCGGACATCTTCTGACCGCGGGAGGTCAGCCCTTGGTGAGGACCATCCAGCGCTGCGGGTCGTCCAGTGGCCGGAATCCGGCCTTCTCGTAGACGCCATGGGCGTCGTCGGTCGCCAGCATGATGCGGCGCAGTCCGTACGGCGCCAGATGGTCGCGCACCGCCTCCACCAGGGCGGTGCCCAGGCCGTGGCCGCGGGCCGGGCGGTCGACGTAGACATCGCAGAGCCAGGCGAAGGTGGCGTGGTCGGTGACCACCCGGGCGTACGCCACCTGGATTCCCGAATCCGCCTGGTACGCACCGAAGTTGAGCGATCCGGCGATGGCACGTTCCTGCGCCTCGCGACTGCGGCCTATCGCCCAGTACGCGTCGGTGCTCAGCCAGCGGTGCACCCGGCAGATGTCCAGTCGGGCCGGATCGGTGGAGATGTCGTACAC
This sequence comes from Streptomyces silvisoli, assembly GCF_029269905.1. Taxonomy (NCBI): domain Bacteria; kingdom Bacillati; phylum Actinomycetota; class Actinomycetes; order Kitasatosporales; family Streptomycetaceae; genus Streptomyces; species Streptomyces silvisoli. Next base: position 57,707 of record NZ_JARJBC010000020.1, read on the forward strand.
GGCTTCCATGCTGGGGAGGCTGGCAGGCCAACTGGCTCCGCGTCGAGGGAATTTCGCAGTGGTCCCCGCCACCAGCACCGCAGACACCCCGCCCACCAGCGGCTTCACAACCGGACCGTCCCATTCATGTCGCACCGGGATGAAAAGGACGCGTAAAGAGCTCACAGAACGCGGTCGCTGCTGGTCGACGCCGGAGCGCGTGGCGTGCGGCCCGCAGACCCGTCCGCATCGATGGTTAAGTGTTGCTTCGTTGTTCTCTGTAGGGCAATTAACTAGACCTCAAGTGTCAGGGTGGGTCAGGCTCGCGGCATGGAGAACAGCAGTACGCTCACCGGCATCCATGTCCCCCTGGTCACCCCCTTCACGGCGGACGGCTCGGTCGCGTACCAGGCCCTGGAGGCGCTGGCCCATCAGGTGCTCGATGAGGGCGCGGACGGGCTCGTCGCGCTGGGCACCACCGGCGAGCCCGCCACGCTGGACGAAGCCGAACGTCGCGCCGTCATCGATGTGATCGCCCGGGTGTGCGGCGAACGCGCGGTGCCGCTGAGCATCGGGGCGGGCACGAACGACACCCGCACCAGCGCCGCCGCGCTGCACGCGCTGAAGCGCTGGCCCGAGGCGACCGCGGCACTGGTCAGCGTCCCGTACTTCACCCGCCCGTCCGAGGAGGGCGTCCTCGCGCACTTCGAAGCCCTGGCCGCCGAGAGCCACTTGCCGCTCGTCGTCTACAACGTCCCTTACCGCTCAGGGCAGTCGCTCAGCGCCCACACCCTGCGCCGGCTCGCCGTGCTGCCCCAGGTGGTCGGCGTCAAGCACGCGGTGGGCGCCATCGACGCCGAGACCATCGACCTGCTGGCCGACCTGCCGGACGGGTTCGCGGTGCTGGCGGGCGACGACATCTACCTCTCCGGCCTGCTGGCCCTCGGCGGCGCCGGCGGCATCCTGGCCTCGGCGCACTGCGCGACCGCCCGCTACGCGGAACTGGCGACTGCCTGGCAGGACGGCGACCTGGCACGGGCGCGCCGCCTCGGCGGCGCCCTGTCCACCATGGCTCGGGTCCTGTTCGCCGAGCCGAGCCCCGGCGTGCTCAAGGGCGTACTGCACGCACAGGGCCGCATCCCCACACCGGCGGTCCGGCTGCCCATGCTGCCCGCGAGCCCCCAGGCGGTGGAGGCTGCCATGCTGGTGCTCGGGACACTCGCGGACCAGTAGGCGAACCAGCCCACGGAATTCCACGGGATCCCCGACGCGGGCCTGGGGGAAACCTCTCCAGCGAAACCATCGAGCACGCCCACCGGCGAAAGGTGAATCGGATGAAGGTCGGAATCGTCGGCGCGACCGGCCAGGTAGGCGGCGTCATGCGCCACGTCCTGGCACAACGCGCCGCCGAGGGCCTCGGGCTGCCCGTGAGCGAGCTGCGGTTGTTCGCCTCGGCGCGCTCCGCGGGCCGTACGCTGCCCTGGCAGGGCACCGACGTGGTCGTGGAGGACGCCGACACCGCTGACTACCGCGGACTGGACATCGTGCTGTTCTCCGCCGGGAAGACCGCCTCGCTGACGCTCGCGCCGCGCGTCGCGGAGGCCGGTGCGGTGGTGATCGACAACTCCTCGGCGTGGCGGCTCGATCCACAGGTCCCGCTGGTGGTCTCGGAGGTCAACCCGCATGCCGTGACCGACCGCCCCAGGGGCATCATCGCCAACCCCAACTGCACCACCATGGCCGCGATGCCGGTACTGCGCCCGCTGCACGAGGAAGCCACGCTGGTCAGCCTGGTCGTGGCCACCTACCAGGCGGTGTCCGGCAGCGGCCTCAGCGGCGTCGCCGAACTCGCCGACCAGGCAGCGGCGGCGGGGGAGCGGGCCCGTGAACTCACCTTTGACGGCGGCGCGGTGAAGTTCCCCGAACCCGAGGTCTACGCCCGGCCCATCGCCTTCAACGTGCTGCCGTTCGCCGGATCCCTGCTGGACGACGGCTCGGGCGAGACCGACGAGGAGCGAAAGCTCCGCAACGAGAGCCGCAAGATCCTGGAGATCCCCGACCTGAAGGTCTCCGGTACCTGCGTCCGTGTCCCGGTGTTCACCGGACACTCACTACAGATCAACGCCCGGTTCGCCCGCGCCATCACCCCGCACCGCGCGTGCGAACTGCTGGGCGGCGCGCCGGGTGTGGCACTGTCCGACATCCCCACTCCGCAGCAGGCCGCGGGACAGGACCCCACGTTCGTCGGCCGGATCCGTACCGACGAGACCGTGGACCACGGCTTGTCGCTGTTCTGCTCCAGCGACAACCTCCGCAAGGGCGCGGCGCTCAACGCGGTGCAGATCGCCGAGCTGGTAGCCGCCGAACTGCGCTGACAGCACGGCTGGTTGGACGGCCGACCGCTGGACGTGGGTTCAGCGTCGGCCCCCCGGCAGGAACCCGAGCACCGCCGCCGTGAAGTCCTCCGGGCGCTCGGCGTGCACCAGATGCCCGCTCGGAATGGTCAGCAGCCTGCCGCCGGGGATCAGCCGGGCCATCTGGGCGAGCTGGTCCTGCGGTATGTGGCTGCGCGATCCGCCCGCGATCACCAGCGTCGGCGCGGTGATCCCCGCTAGCCCGGTGCGCCACTGCTCCGGTGGCGCGGCGAGTTCCGCGTGCAGCGCGGCCACCACCTCCCAGTCGAAATCCAGCTCCCCATCCGGTCGTTCGGCTTCCTTGTGGTCCCGCGGGTACGGTGCCGGAACCTCCTCCAGCACCAGCCGCTCCACCCGTTCCGGGTGCGCCTGGGCGAACAGATGGGCCACCACCCCGCCCATCGAGTGCCCGAGCAGCGTCACCCGGTCCAGCCGGAGCGCGTTCAGCAGCGCCAACACGTCGTCGCGCATCAGCTCGAACGAGTATCTGCCCGGCCAGTCGCTGCGCCCATGTCCGCGCAGGTCCGGTACGTAGACCCGCCAGCGTGCCGCGAACTCCTCCGCGACCGCGTCCCAGTCCGTGCTGGTTTCGCCCAGTGCGTGCAGCAGCACCACGGGCGGCCCGTCGGGATCCCCCGACACCCGGCAGGCCAACCGGACGTCACCGGTGTCGATCAGCCGCAGCTCCATCCTGCGAAGCTACCGTGTGCGCGCCACGCCAGCCATACCGCACGCCGGATGGTGACGGCCTGTCAGCCGTCGACGGAGACGAGACGCTGTCCCAACTCCCCTTCCTTCGCGTATTCCTTGAGCGTGATCGCGTTGGCGGCCTTCGTGGTGAGCTTGTTGATGATCCCCTTCCACGGCAGATAGGGCAGCGCCTTCCACATCAGGTTGCGCGTCCATATCTGGGACCGTGTTCCGGGCACCAGGAACCGGTCCATGCCTTCGGCCTGCTTCTGGCACACCGCGGCGTACGGGCGTATCTGCTCCTCGTACCGCGCGAAGGCGGTTCGATGGTCATCGGGCGCCGCCGCCAACTCGCCCGCCAGGACATACGCGCCGACCACCGCGAGTCCGGTGCCCATGGCGCCCGGCCCACCGGCGTAACCCGCGTCGCCGAGCAGCACCACGCGTCCGGTGGAGTACCGGTCGATGTGGATCTGGCTGGCGCGGTCGAAGTAGAAGTCCGGTGCATCCCGCATGGCCCGCAACAGCCATGGCACCTGCCAGCCCTCGTTCGCGAAGACGCCGGTGACGATGTCCTTGTGCTGCTCGGTGTCCCGGTGGTCGTACTCCAGCCGCCGTGACGCGAAGAAGAGAGCGGCGGTGGCCTCGGCGGTGTTCCGCTTGCTGTAGACGTAGGCGCCCTTGCCCGGGGTGCTGTACATCAGGGCGCGGTGGTCCAGTCCGAACTGGTTCGGCACGGTGAAGACCGCGGAGCACACGCCCAGGTCGCGACGGAAGTCGGACTCCGGCCCGAAGGCCAGCCGACGCACGCCCGAGTGCGCGCCGTCCGCGCCGACGACCAGGTCGAAGGTGCGGGGTGCGGAGCGCTCGAAGGTGACGTCCACCCCGTCGGCGTGTTCGTTGAGCGAACTGATCGAGTCGCCGAAGGCGTACTCGGTACGGTCCTTGGTGGCCTCGTAGAACACCCGGCTCAGATCGCCGCGGGCGATCTCCACGTCTCCGCTCATGATTGACGGGAGGCTGGAGATCTGCTTGCCGTCCCCGTTGACGACGGCCACGGCGCCCAGGTGTGTCTGCAACCGCCGGATCTCGTCCAGTATCCCCATGCGCTCCAGCACGGTCAGATGCGCGGTGCCGCGGAAGTCCACCGCCTGGCCGCCCTCGCGTGGCGCAGGTGCCTTTTCGACCAGCGTGGTGCGGAATCCGTACCGGCCCAGCTGATGGGCGAGCGCGGGTCCGGCGATGCTGCCGCCGGAGATCAGCACGGTCTTCATGGGAATCCCCCCAGGTCCACATGTCGTCGGTCGGCGGCCGTCGTTGACCGCCGACATCCGCCAGCCGTTCGTTCCTCAGCCGTCGTTCCTCAGCCGTCGGTTGCCGGATCCTGCCGTCTGACGGGCTGTGAAACGACCATACGCCCGCGTTGGGCAAGCGTGCAAGACGTTTGTATAAAACGATCGTGTAGGGCATTTGTCCTACCCCTTCGATACGCTTCTGACATGGGAAACCGTGAAGATCTGCTCGCCGGGGCCAAGCGCTGCCTGTGGGAGAAGGGGTATGCGCGCACCACCGTCCGCGACATCACCGCCGCCGCCGGTGGCGTCAGCATGGCCGCCATCGGCTATCACTTCGGCTCCCGCGAAGCGCTGCTGAACGCGGCGCTGATCGAGGGGATGGACGAGTGGGGCGCCGAGGTCAGAGGAGCCCTGGCCGAATCCGTCGACCCCTCGGCCACTCCCGTGGAGCGCTACACGGCGACGTGGACCGCGATGGTCGACTCGCTCGCCGAGCGGCGCCAGTTGTGGCTTGCCAGCATCGAGGCGCTGCTCCAGGCCGAGCACGCTCCAGAAGTGCGCGCCGGGCTGGCGCACGGTCAGCAGGAGGGCCGCCGTGGGATGGCGGCCTGGATAAGGGGAGTTGACGAGTCGGCGATCAACGAGGCCGACGCGCGCACCCTTGGCTCGGTCCAGATGGCCCTGCTCTCCGGTGTCATGATGCAGTGGCTCACCGATCCGGCGCACGCCCCGACCGGCCACGAAGTGGTCGCCGGTCTGAGGGAGTTGGCGGACAGGCTCGAATCGCAGCTGGGGCCCGAAGGGGGTGAGGGGCAGGCGCCGCCCGAGTGAGACGGCCAGCCCGAGCGTCCGGTCTCCGCGCGCAGTAGGGTGCTCGGCCATGACCGAGCCAGGCTTCCTGCGCGACACCCGCGCGTCCTACGACACCATGGCCACCGGATACGCCGAGCGCTTCGGCGACGAACTGGCGGCCAAGCCGGTGGAGCGGGCGATGCTCGCCGGGTTCGCCGAACTCGTCCGGGCCGCCGATCTCGGACCGGTCGCCGACATCGGCTGCGGCACCGGCCGCGTGACGGCCCATCTCAGCGGCCTGGAGGTGCCCGTCTTCGGCGTCGACCTGTCACCGGGGATGGTCGAGGTGGCCCGGCGGACCCATCCCGACCTGCGGTTCGAGGTGGGATCGATGCTCGACCTGGACCTGCCGGACGGCTCACTGAGCGGGCTCATCGCCTGGTACTCCATCATCCACATACCGGAGGAACGGCTGCCGGAGGTGTTCGCCGAGTTCCGACGCGTGCTGGCGCCGGGCGGTCATCTACTGCTCGCCTTCCAGGTGGGCGAGGAGCCGTTGCACCTGGCGGAAGCGTTCGGGAACGCCGTCTCGCTGGACTTCCACCGGCGCCAGCCGGACCACGTCGCCGAACTGCTGGGCCAGGCCGGGCTGACCCTGCGCGCCAGGCTGCGGCGCGAGCGCGACGAGGACGGCGAGTTCCCGGAACGTACCCCGCAGGCCTTCGTGCTGGCCCGCAAGCCGGTGAAGTGAGGGGTGGGGCTGTCGCTGTCGCTCGGCGCACAACCCCAGGCCGACAGGCCGGACTTGGGGGACGGATCACCTGGGCGCTGCCGTGACGAGGTGCGGGCACGCCAACGTCCGGCGACGGACCGGGGTTTGCGCCATCGCTCAGCGCCGGGGTGTCGCGGCGTTCGTGGCCGATGGGGTGATCCGTGACCTCGCCGAGGTGCGCGCGATGGGCTTTCCCGTCTTCGCCAGGGGCGTCATCCCCATCCCGGGCGCCAAGACGGAGGCCCGGCCGCTCAACGTCCGGGTGCGCTGCGGCGGTGTGGACGTGAACGCCGGGGACGTCGTGGTGGCCGACGAGGAGGGTGTCGTGGTCGTTCCCCATGGCCGCCAGGAGGAGGTACGGCTCGCCGCCGAGGCCAGGCTGGCCAAGGAGGCCGCCGAATCCCTCGACGCCTGGGAGGCGGCGCACCGCGCCCGCATCAACAGGATCCTCAGCGACAAGGGCTTCGAGGACTGACACGGACCGCTCGGCCTCGGCGACCGAACAGGTGCCGAACTCCGCCGGCAGGGCGGCCGTGGCCGCGGTCGCGGTCGCGGCGAGCGCTGCGGTGGTCCGCTCGACCACCTTCGTGCTCAGGCCGCGTCGTGTCACACGACTGAAACGACACTTTTGCAAGCGGAGTGCTTGCAAAAGTTAGCGGCGGTGTGGCACGGTCGTGTCATGGCGTCACTGAATGTCGGGAACCTCGGTGAGTATCTGCGCGAGCAGCGGCGCAGTGCTCAGTTGTCGTTGCGTCAACTGGCCGAGGCCGCCGGGGTGTCGAACCCGTACCTCAGTCAGATCGAGCGCGGGCTGCGCAAGCCGAGCGCCGACATCCTTCAGCAGATCGCCAAGGCGCTGCAGATCTCTGCCGAGACGCTGTACGTGCAGGCCGGGATCCTCGACGAGCGCGACCAGAACGGCATCGAGGTGCGCACCGCGATTCTCACCGACCCGACGATCAACGAGAAGCAGAAGCAGGTGCTGCTGCAGATCTACGAGTCGTTCCGCAAGGAGAACGGTGTCGCGGACGGTCCGGTGGTCGACGCCGCCCAGGCCTCCCAGGCCAAGAAGGCGGCGGCAGCACGGACCGCCGCCAAGAAGGCCGCCGCGAAGAAGGCGGCCACCAGGGTCGCCGACGCCGTCGCGGAGACCGTCGCCGCGCGGACGCGTGCGCTGAAGTCCGTACCGGCGAAGGATAAGCAGCACAATCAGGACAAGCCCGGCGGTGATGGCGACCTCGCCGCCGGAGCCTGATCGGCGCCCACGAACGAAGACCACGAACACGCCACCACCCCGTACGGAGGACCCTCATGGTGACCACCGAAAACGTCCGCAAGGTACTGACCGACCCGGCCCCTCTCTACGCCGTCGCCGGCGCCGTCGACCTCGCCGCCGAGAAGCTGGGCGAAGTGCCGCCGCTTCTCGACAAGTTGCGCGAGGAGGCGCCGGAGCGGATCAACAAGGTGCGCGCCACGGACCCCAAGATCGTCCAGGAGCGGGTGTCCCGTCAGGCCAAGGAGGTCCAGGCGAAGCTCAGCGAGCGGCTCGGCACGGTCGAGCTGGACCTGAAGAAGCTCTCCGACTCCGCGCAGGACTTCGCGCTGCGCCAGGTCGGCTGGGCGGCCGAGGCCGCGGTCAAGGCGGGGGAGACCTACAACGGCCTGGTCGACCGCGGCCGTGGCGCGGTCAGGACCTGGCGCGGCCAGGCCGCCGAGAGCACCGAGGACTTGGCCGTGGCCCTCGAGCCGGAGCCGGAGCCCAAGCACGACGCCGAGGAGCGGTCCGCCGCCGCGTCCCGCAAGCCCGCCGCGAAGAAGACCACACCGCGCAAGACCGTGCAGGGCAAGCCGGGTGAGTGACGCGCCGCGGTGACAAGGGTGTGACAACGGGCCGGGCACGTACGCGGTGCCCGGCCCGTTGTACGGGTACCGTGGCGGCGAAGGGGACCGTCGGGGGACGACAAGGCGGTGGACGGAATGCTGATCCAAGGGTTCAACACGATCTTCAGCTGGGTCTCGACCGGCCTTCTGGTGTTCACCGTCGTCGCGTTCATCAACGCGGCGATCCACCGGGAGGACGCGTACCGGGCGGCTGACAAGCACACCAAGCCGTTCTGGCTGATCATCCTCGGCATCGCGGCCGTGGTGATGGGACTTTTCCCGATCCTGTCGATCCTGCCGCTGATCGGGCTCGTCGCCACGATCGTGTACATGGTCGACGTACGCCCGGCGCTCAAGGAGGTGTCGGGGCGTGGCGGCGGCGGTCGCGGAAGCAGCAGCGACGGACCCTACGGACCGTTCCGCCGCTGAGCGCAGGCTGGCCCGCGCCAACCGCCGCGCTCCCCGTGGACATGGTCCGCGCGATGACCGCCGGACGCCGTCGCATCGACCGTGGCCGCCACATCGACCACGGCCGTCGCGTCAACCGCGGTCGAGCAGCACCACCGCGACGTCGTCCGTCAGTTCGCCGCCGTTGAGCTCCCTGGCCTCGTCCATCGCCGAGTCCAGCAGTTCCTCACCGCGCAGTCCGGCGCGCCGGTGGCGGTCGACCAGCTCGATCATCCCGTCCGTGCCGAGCCGGGCGGTGCCCTCGCCGATCCGCCCCTCGATCAGCCCGTCGGTGTAGAGCATCAGGCTCCACGCCTCGCCCAACTCCACCGTGAGGCGTTTCCACTCGGCCCGCTCCAGCAGGCCGAGCGCCGGTCCGCCGTGCTCGTAGGGCAGCAGCTCGACCGGTCGCCCGCTGCGGACCAGCAGGGGCGACGGATGACCGGCCAGGCACAGTCCGGCCCGTTGGCCGTCGGGCGCGATGTCGATCGTGCACAGCGTCGCGAACATCTCGTCGTGCGGGCGCTCGTACTCCAGCACTTCCTGGAGGGTGCCCAGCAACTCGTCGCCGCTCAGCCCGGCCAGCGTCAGCGCGCGCCAGGCGATGCGCAGCTCGACACCGAGGGCCGCCTCGTCCGGGCCGTGCCCGCAGACGTCGCCGATCATCGCGTGCACGGTGCCGTCGGGGGTGCGGACGACATCGTAGAAGTCCCCGCCGAGCAACGCACGGCTGCGGCCCGGCCGGTAGCGCGCGGCGAACCGCAGGTCGTCGGCGCCGTCCAGCAGGGGGGTGGGCAGCAGACCGCGTTCCAGCCGGGTGTTCTCCTGCGCCAGCAGCCGGGTCTCGGTGAGCTGCCGCTGGGCGAGGTCGGCGCGCTTGCGCTCGACGGCGTATCGCATCGCGCGGTTGAGCAGCGACGCGTCGAACTCGTCACGGAACAGGTAGTCCTGCGCGCCGACGCGGACCGCCTCCGCGGCCAGCTCGGCGTCCTCCTCGCCGGCCGCCAGCGCGAGCACGGCGGTGGTGGGGGCCATCCGCAGTACCTCGCGCAGCGCGGTGAGGCCACCGGCCTTGGGGTGGTCGGGGACCAGTTCGATGTCCAGGTCGAGCAGGATGCAGCTCACGTCATCGGTGAGCAGCCGCGCGGCCTCGGTGAGGTTGCGGGCGCGGCGGATGCGGACCGGGTGCCCCGCGGCGTCCAGCAGATCGGCCGCGGCCAGGCTTCCGGTGGGATCGTCACCGACGACGAGCAGGGTGAACGGCTGCTGCGACCGCACCGGCTCGCCCGGACGCTCCACGGGTACCGGCTCGGTCACCCGCTGGCGCGGGAGCATCGCGGCCGTTCCCGCGGGACGCTGGTCGGGCGTCCAGCCGGGGCGCTGGTCGGGCTGCCGGTCGGTGGACCGGCCGGTGGCGGACATGGCGTGCTTCCTTCCCTCCCCCGAGGGTGTGGCGGACGCTGTGGGGAGGCGCCGCCGTCCCAGGTCCGGACCATGTGGGGCGGCCGGTTGCTGGGCACTGCCAGGCGACCATAGCGGCAGGGCAGGCCCGGCGGGAGGGCGTGTGAGGGATTCGCCGTTGGCATATCCGGAGGTGGGGAGCGGATTTCGGGGGGCGCGGGGGGATCTGGGCATGAGATACATCACGCGCCAACGCGGGCGCGCTCACCTGTGGGTTGAGGCTTTGGGCTGAGGCCGGACGCGCGTCGGTTGGGACGGGTGGGGTCAGCGGTACGAGCGGGGTCGGCGGGGTCAGCCTGGCCTTACGGCGCCGAGTATCGGCATGGAGCCCGCGCCCGCGATGTCTATCGTTCGGCCGGGCCGCGGGGCCTGGATGATCGCGCCGTCGCCTACGTAGATCGCCACATGGCTGGCGTCGGAGTAGTAGATGACGAGGTCGCCGGGGCGAAGCTGGTCCAGCGGGATGTGCGGCAGCCGGGCCCACTGTTCCTGCGAGGTGCGCGGGATCGCCACCCCCGCCGCCGCCCAGGCCATCTCCGTCAGCCCCGAGCAGTCGTATGTGGACGGCCCCTGCGCACCCCATTCGTACGCCTTGCCGAGCTGGGCGGACGCGAACGCCACCGCCCGTGCGCCGAGGGCGCTGGCCGTGCCCGCGGCGCCGCCGAGCTTGGCGCCGACGCCGTTCTTCAGCCAGTCGGCCTGCGACCGGTAGGCGGATTCGTCGTCCAACTGCCTCAGCCGTGCCCGCTGTTGTGCCGCGAGGGTGCCGAGCAGTGCCTGGGCCTGCGCCAGTCTCCGCTCGACCTGCTGTTTCGCGGCGGCCTTCCTGGCCTGCTCGGCGGTCAGGCTCTCCCAGCCCCTGGTGGCGGCGTTCGCGTAACCCTCCAGTGCGTCCTTGGTCGTTCGCAGCTGGCTCAGCGCGGTCGTGGCGGCCTGTGCGCCCTTCTCGGCGAGGCCCGCGTCGTTCAGGAACGACGTGGGATCGGTGGAGAGCAGGAACTGCGCGGCGAGCGGCAGGCCGCCGCCGCTGCGGTACTGGGCCCTGGCCAACGCGCCCAGGCGCTGGGTCAGTCGGTCCTCCTTCGACCGCGCGGCGACGACGGCGCGGGCCAGTGTGACCAGGTCCCGCTGCTGTTGGTCGATCTGCTCGGTGACCGCGTCGTACGACTGGGTGGCGGCCTCCGCCTGCCGGTACAGCCGGTCGACCTCGGCCCGCACCTCGGCCACTGACTTCTGCTTCGCCGCCTGCGCGTCGCCCGGTACGGCGAGCAGGCCCGCCGCACACGCCAGTACCGTGGACGCCACCGCCGCCGCCCGCAACCGCATGAGGCCACCTCGAATCTGACGAACCGTCACCTCGGTGCGGATGGTGCCACAGGGGGGCGCAATGCGACAGATGCGTGCGGAGGTCAGCCGCGCTGGGCCGGAACGAACGGCCGCGCCGGGGCCAACGCGTCCCAGCGGACGGTCACCTCGCCCTGCCGCCAGCGCGCCGGGCCGTCGGTGAGGGGCCAGCCCGCGGCCCGCAGCGCCTGGACGGAGCGGATCCAGCGCTGCCGGGCGCCCAGCGCGCCGAAGGGTGCGGCGGCCGCCCAGGCCCGGTCGAACTCGGTGAGGAACGCGTGCACCGGCTCGCCCGGCACATTGCGGTGTATCAACGCCTTCGGCAGCCGCTCGGCCAGATCGGAAGGCCACTCCAGCGAACCCAGCCGGGTGGCGAACGTCACCGTGCGCGGCCCCTCCGGGCCGAGCGCCACCCACACATGGCGGCGGCCTATCTCGTCGCACGTCCCCTCGACCAGCAGCCCGCCCGGCGCCAGCCGATCGCACAGCCGCGCCCAGACGGCGGCGACCTCGGCCTCGCCGTACTGCCGCAGCACGTTCGCCGCCCGTATCAGCGTCGGGCGCCGCCCGGCGGGAAGCGGAACCTCGAAGCCGCCCCGGACGAAGCGCAGCCCCTCGCGGGCGTAGGGCGCGGCGGCGGTCACCCGCGCCGGATCTATCTCGATGCCCACGACCTCGGTGTCCGTGCGCACCGTACGCAGCCTGGTGAGCAGTTCGACGGCGGTCCAGGGCGCGGCGCCGTAGCCCAGGTCGACGACCACCGGATCCCCGCTCCGGCGCAGGGCCGCGCCGAAGGTGGCGGCTATCCAGCGGTCCATGCGGCGCAGGCGGTTCGGGTTGGTGGTCCCCCGGGTGACGGTGCCGATGGGGTTCATGGGGGCCTTCGAGTCCGGGGGCGTGGCGGGCTGACGATTCAGGGTAATTGGCCGCTCCCGCACCGCCGCCGCCAGCCGTCGGGCGACGCCACTTCGGTCACGCCGCCCTCCGTGCGGATAACGACTTGGCAAAGCGGAAATGCCCGCCCCGCCGCCGCCGTTACACGACAGACGCAAGAGGACCGAGGGAGGCACCGTACGGTGAACCACCAGGTGGCCCACGCGCCCCGGCTGGGCGCGCAACGTCTGCGTGCCCGAGCGCACATGCCACGACGGCTGCGCCGTGCGGGAACCCCGCGCCGGATAGCGATGCTCAGCGTCCACACCTCCCCGCTCCACCAGCCCGGCACCGGCGACGCGGGCGGTATGAACGTCTACATCGTGGAGCTGGCCAGGCGCCTCGCCGAGTTGGGCATAGAGGTCGAGGTCTTCACCCGCGCCACGACCGGCGGCCTGCCGCCGGTAGTCGAGCTGGCGCCCGGCGTCCTGGTACGGCACGTCGACGCCGGACCGTACGAGGGGCTGGCCAAGGAGGAGCTGCCTGCCCAGCTGTGCGCCTTCACCCACGGCGTGATGCAGGCGGAGGCCTCACAGCGGCCCGGTTACTACGACCTGGTCCACTCGCACTACTGGCTCTCCGGCCACGTCGGCTGGCTCGCCGCCCAGCGCTGGGGCGTACCCCTGGTGCACGCCATGCACACCATGGCCAAGGTGAAGAACGCCGCGCTCGCCAAGGGCGACACCCCCGAGCCCGCGGCCCGGGTGATCGGGGAGACCCAGATAGTGGCGGCGGCCGACCGGCTGATCGCCAACACCGAAGAGGAAGCCGAGGAACTCGTCCGGCACTACGGCGCCGCCCGCGAGAAGGTCGCCGTCGTCCACCCGGGCGTGAACCTCGACCGCTTCCGCCCGGCGGACGGCCGGGCTGCCGCCCGCGCCCGGCTGGGCCTGCCGCCGGATGCGGTGATTCCGCTGTTCGCCGGGCGGATACAGCCGCTCAAGGCCCCCGACGTGCTGGTCCGCGCGGTCGCCGTACTCCTGGACGAGGACCCCTCGCTGCGCGAGCGCCTGGTGGTCCCGGTGGTCGGTGGCCCCAGCGGCAGCGGCCTCGCCAAGCCGGAGCGGCTGCACAAGCTGGCCGCCCGGCTCGGCGTCGCCGATGTCGTACGGTTCCAGCCGCCGGTCGACCAGGACCGGCTGGCCGACTGGTACCGGTCGGCGAACGTGCTGGTCATGCCCTCGTACAGCGAGTCCTTCGGACTGGTCGCGATCGAGGCCCAGGCGTGCGGCACGCCGGTGATAGCGGCGGCGGTCGGCGGCCTGCCGGTGGCGGTGCACGACGGGCGCAGCGGCTTCCTCGTCTCCGGACACGATCCGGCCGACTACGCGCGGCTGCTGCGCCGCTTCGTCGACCAGCCGCGGCTCACCGACGAACTGGGCGCCGCCGCCGCCCACCACGCCCGCGCCTTCGGCTGGGACGCCTCCGCCGCGGCGACCGCCGACGTCTACGCGGGCGCGACCGCCCGACGCCGCAAGGTGTAGGCGGGTCGCCTACGATCAGTACATGAGCGAGCACGACGCAGCCCGCGCGACCGTGGAGCAGGCGCTGAAGGACGCCGGGCTCGAATGGGACACGCCGGACGGCGCCTCGGGCACGTACGTCGTGCAACTGCCCGGCACGCGCAAGCTGTCGACCACCTGCTCGCTGGTCGTCGGCCGCCACACGCTCTCCGTGAACGCGTTCGTGGTACGCCGTCCCGACGAGAACCACGAGGCGTTCTACCGTTGGCTGCTGGAGCGCAACACCCGTATGTACGGAGTGAGTTACGCGATCGACCGGCTCGGCGACGTCTACCTGGTCGGCCGGCTGCCGCTGGCCGCGGTGACGGCGGAGCAGGTCGACCAACTGCTGGGCGCGGTGGTGGAGAACGCGGACGGCAGCTTCAACACCCTGCTGGAGCTGGGCTTCGCGTCAGCGATCCGCAGGGAGTACGCATGGCGTACCGCCCGCGGTGAGTCCACCCGCAACCTGGAGGCGTTCACCCATCTGACGCGGGACGTGTAGGGCTGGCCCGGCGGACCCCGCGCGGGCAGGGCACCAGCGGATTTCGATTAGGCTCACATCCATGGCTGCTGCTCCGTACAAGCTGATCTTGCTCCGCCACGGCGAGAGCGAGTGGAACGCGAAGAACCTGTTCACCGGCTGGGTGGACGTGAACCTCACCGAGAAGGGCGAGAAGGAGGCGGTCCGCGGCGGTGAGCTGCTGAAGGACGCCGGCCTGCTCCCCGACGTCGTGCACACCTCCGTGCAGAAGCGCGCCATCCGCACCGCGAACCTCGCGCTGGAGTCCTGCGACCGGCACTGGATCCCGGTGCACCGCTCCTGGCGTCTGAACGAGCGCCACTACGGCGCCCTGCAGGGCAAGGACAAGGCGCAGACGCTGGCGGAGTTCGGCGAGGAGCAGTTCATGCTCTGGCGCCGCTCCTACGACACCCCGCCGCCGCCGCTCGAGGACGGCTCCGAGTTCTCGCAGAGCGACGACCCGCGCTACGCGTCCATCCCGAGCGAGCTGCGCCCGCGCACCGAGTGCCTCAAGGACGTCGTCGCCCGCATGCTGCCGTACTGGTACGACGCCATCGTGCCGGACCTGATCGCCGGGCGCACCGTGCTGGTCGCCGCGCACGGCAACTCGCTGCGCGCCCTGGTCAAGCACCTCGACGGCATCTCCGACGCCGACATCGCGGGCCTGAACATCCCCACCGGCATCCCGCTCGCCTACGAACTGGACGCCGACTTCCGCCCGATCACCCCCGGTGGCACCTACCTCGACCCGGAGGCCGCCAAGGCCGCCATCGAGGCGGTCAAGAACCAGGGCAAGAAGAAGTAGCCCGGAACGATCAAGCCCTCTACCTGCGGGTTCTCCGCTGGTAGAGGGCTTGATGGTGTGCTGGGGCCGTCTCTGGGCCGTCAGGTGGGGGACGGGCCGGACCGGGCCGTGTCGAAGACGGCGGCCACGGCCTTGCGGGTGCGCTCCTGGCTGGACGGCATGAGATGCGCGTACACGCGGAGCGTCAGCCCCGGGTCCGAGTGACCGAGGTACTCGGCGAGGGCCTTGATGTTCTCTCCGGCGTCCAGGAGAACCGAGGCGTAGAAGTGCCTCAGGGCGTGCATGCCGTTCTCGCGGGACTCGGCGTACGACTCGCCCGGCTTCCGCTCGGGGATCACACCGGCCTTCGCGAGTGCTCGCTTCCAAATCTCTTCGTTGAGGGACGTACGCCAGACGTGTCCGCCGCGCGGCCCGGTGAAGATCAGCCGCTTGGTTACTGGAGGCCCATCGGCCACCTTCCACGGCAAGGTGATCTCGACCGGCGGGAACCGCTTCATGTGCTCGCGGAGCGCATCGGCGACCGGCCCGGGCAACGGCACGTCCCGGAGCTTGCCGCCCTTGGGCGGAGCGAACACGGCCTTGCTCCGGCTCAGCTTGAGCTGCTGGACCACGTGGAGCGTGTCCGACTCGAAGTCGATCGCATCGACGGCGACGCCGAGGATTTCTCCCTGCCGGAGCCCGCAGCCGCCGCCCAGGTCGACCATGGCCTGGAAGCGCTCGGGCATGGCGGCCCGGACGGCGAAGAGCCGTTCCGGCGTCCAGGGGACGACGCGCTTGTTGTCCACAGTCGGCGGCCGGACCGAGCGAGCCGCGCACGGATTCCGGGGAAGGTGGCCGTCGTCCACGGCCGCGCTCAGGGCGGCGCGGACGTTGGAGTAGATCGTCCGGGCGTACGAGCCGCGGACGCCGTTCTCCTGGAGCTGCCGTACCCAGTCACGGACGTGAGCAGGTTGGAAGGAGCCCAGCGGGCGGGATCCCAGATACGGGAAGGCGTGCAGCCGGAGCTGTGACTCCATCGAGGCCTGGGTGTTCGGATCGGCGCCCTGGGTGGCCACCCAGCGTTCCGCGTACTGCTGGAACGTGATCCGGGCCGCACGCGGGTCGATGTACTGCCCGCGTGCCATGTCCGCCTCGATGTGCGCCAGCCACAGATCAGCCTGCCGCTTCTGCCGATCGGGGAAGCTCTTGGACTTCTCCGTCCCGTCCGGGCCGACGTAGCGGGCGCGGTAGCGCATGCCCGTGCCATAGCGCTCGGTCTTGGCCTTGTGGGCCTTGCCGTCAGGGCCGACCTCGGTCTTGTACCAGCGGTCTTGGATGTGTCCGGCCATCAGGCCGCCACCCCCTCGCGCTGGGCGTCCACCCAGGCCCGCACGTCCGCCGGGTCGAAGCGCAGGTGTCGGCCGACGCGGAAGCCACGGGGGCCGGTGCGCTTGCGACGCCACTGGTAGACCGTCTCAACGCTGGGCAGATCGAACAGCTCCACCAGGTCGTCAGGGGTCAGGTACCGCGACGGCAGGACGCGAGGTACGGCGGTTACTTCCGCCACGGTGAGGCGTCGGTTAGCCACGGGTGGACTCTCCTTCCGTTCCCAGCGCGGGTGTGAGCGTGGCGGCGAGCCATTCCTCGCCACGGGTGAGGCCGGTTCCGGCGAAGGCCCAGTGAGCGAGGACCAGCGTCGTCTCGTCGGGTTCGCCGTCCGTCGGCCGGTTCTCGGCCTCGTTGCGAGCCGTGATGGCTTGAAGTCGTCGCCATTCGGCGCGGGCGGTGCGGAGTGCGCCGAGGGTGGCGGAGTAGCGGCGGGTTTTGGTGGAGAAGTGGCCGCGGAAGCCGAGCATGTGCGCCCAGGCGCGGAGCCGGAGATCCTCCAACTCCCGCCGCCCGCCGAGCGCCCAGGCGGTGCGGATCATGCGTCGGGCGTGGTCGCTGATGGCGAGGCGGGCCAGCTCGGCGAGGAACTTGATCGGCCGATCCAGGGTGCCGGTCGCCGACTCGGCGCCCTTGGTGGCGTACTTGGCGATGTAGGCGGCGACCGCGCGATCGGTCAGCTCGGCTTGGCCGTCGAAGTCGACGGTGCGGATGGTGCGGACGTCGAGCTGGCGCCCGAAGGTGAAGACGTGTTGGCGTCCGTCGACGGCCGGGCCGGTGATGCGGGCGGTTGCAGCGGCAGCCTGGATCGCGTCGGTTAGCAGCTCGGCGGTCGCCCAGGCCGGGGGAGGGGTGGTGCCGCCGTCCGGGCCGTCGAGGCGGATGACGGCGTGGAAGTGGACCAGGCCGCGCCGTTGGTACTCGGCGACCTTGGCGAAGCTGACGCGTGCGTACTGGCGGAAGGCGCGTTGGGTCAGCCCGGCGCGCTTGGCGATCTCGCGGCGCAGGTAGATGGAGAAGCGCCGCCATAGCGCACCGGCGTGGGCGTTCCAGAGCACCGCGGCTTCGTAGTCGTACGAGTCCGGGTCCAGTGGTGTACCCAACTCGGGGGCTTCCAGCGGGTGTTGGGTTCCGCAGCGGCAGCGGCCGGAGTCCGGGCGGTTGTGGACCGGGCCGAAGCTGGGCGCGGTGAAGGTGGCGAAGACGCGGGGGTGTGTGGCGACTTGCTCCGGGGTGCCCTTGCCTCCGCGCAGTCCTGCGGTGATGAGCTGGTAGGTGTCGCGGCGGTAGACCTCGGCGCAGGCCGGGCAGCGGGTGGTGCGGCGGTTGTTGCAGCGGACCAGGAGGTGACCGGCGGGGAGCTGGTCAGAGGTGATGTGGTGGAGGAGTGGGCCGATCTCGCCGGTGGCGGTGTCCAGTGCGTACTCGGAGCGGTGGCCGTCGAGGCGGATCGGGTTGGTGCAGCCGCCCAGGCCGGAGAGCTGGCGTGCCAGCGCGGGCATGGTGCCGAGCGAGGCGAGCATGCCGAGTTCCGGCAGCGGGGGCGGGGTGGCCCGGGTGATGATGGTTGTCTCCTTTGCGACTTAGGTCGTGAGGGGTGGGCTGCCGGGGCGGCGATGCTTGGCGGTATCGGGCCGCCCCGGCAGTTGCGGATCAGCGATGGCGCGGGGTGCCGAGCAGGGAGCGCAGGACCACGGCGGCGACCGCCACGGACACGGCCCCGACGGCCACAGCGGTGACGAGGGCGGTCAGCACGATGCCGACCAGGACGACGGCGGCGACCGCACCGACGCCGAGCCCGACAACGGGGGCGATCCCGCGGGTCGGAGGCGCCGGGATGTGGGCGCAGGGGCAGGCCGACTCATGACCGTGCACCACGGCGGTTGTCGTGTGGGTGCGCGGCTCGGGAAGTGCGGGGTAGGTGGGGCGGAGCAGCATGGCGCTGGTCCTTTCAGCGGTGGGTGCCGTTGACGACGCCGACGCCCGTGCGGGTGCCGCTGTCGATGGCGGGGGCAAGGAAGGTGTGGGCGAGGTAGAAGCCGAACAGGGCGATCACGACGGCGACCCACAGGCGGATGTTCATGAACTTGATCGCGGCCCAGGCGACGACGCCGAGCACGACGACCAGGGGCAGGCTGACGGTCACGGGGGGCCTTTCAGCGGATGGGGCAGCGGTGGGTACGGGCTGCCAGTTCGGCGGCGGCGCGGGAGTCGTAGTCGCTGGAGAAGCCGCAGCGGGGCGCGGTGCAGGCGGCGGTGTGCTTCTCACGGCCGCGGTTGTCGTAGGCGGTGCCGACCTGGACGGGGCCGATGCGGGTGACGTTGCGGAAGCGGCGGTTGGCGGACACGGGAGGACTCCTTTCAGAGCTGGGCGGCGATGGCTTCGGCGAGCGGCGCGGGGACGCCGAGCTGGGCGCGCAGGGTCGGGGTGTCGATGGACCGCCCGGTGCGTTCCTGGTGGGCGGTGGCGAGCTTGCGGGCGTGTTCGACCAGGGCGGCGGGTACCGCGGGCGTGGTCGGTTGGTCGGCCGGTTCCGGCGGTGCTGGAGCGGGAGTGCCGCCGTCCGCCTCGGCGCGAGGAGCCGTTTCTTCCTCGTCGGTCAGGTCCAACTCGGCTGTTATGGCGGGTGGTTGGGCGTGCCGAGGTGTCGTGGCCGTGTGCGCGAGGAGTGTTCCGCCGAGGAAGGCGACGGCGGGCCATCCGGCGACGAGGATGCGCAGCCAGGCCGGGACGGCGCCCAAGTCGAGCAGCCCGGCGGTGGCCACGTTCGCCCCGAGCGAGGCGGCAAGCGCGATCACGAACCAGCACCACCCGGCCGCCTTGGACGAGCCAGTTCGCAGCCGCCGCCAGGCCGCGACGAGTAGCAGGTCGACCGAGACCGGATAGGCCCAGGCTTTCCAGCCGTTCTGGCCGGCCGCCGAGGCGATGTCGTGCAGGTGGGCGAAGGACAACGCGGCGGCGATGACCGCCTGGACGAGCACCGCGTCAACGCGGGCCAGGTGAGCGCGCATGGCGCGGTCTCCTTCCTGGTTCAGGCATGGCGGGGGTAGGGACGTGGCGTGAGGCGGTCACGCCGACCGTTGGAGGGGGAGGGGGTTAGTCGGTCACCGGTAGCGGCTTGACCAGCGACACCGGGCGGTCAACAGGCTGCACGGGCACGGCGGGCCGGAACGGATCAAGCGCGGGAACGTCCGGCACGAGGTGAGCCGTCTCGGCGCAGGCCGCCGCAGCGTCGCCGAGCGAGAGATATGGGGTGCGGATGCGGGACCAGCCGCCGGAGGTGTCCCCGGCGACCGCCAGGCCCGGCATTTCGGGGGCGATAGCGCAGGCCGCGCCAACGGCTTGGGGGGCGATGTCGCCGAGCGCCATCTTGGCGGAGGCTTCGTCGTTCACCCGGTGACAGACCCGGCCAGTGAGCTGGGCGCGGAGCATCGTGGCGCCCTTGCCCAGCTCGGCACCGAACCGCTGACCGCACACCTCCAGGTAGATCCCGGCGGCACGGCCGAGTTGGGCAAGGCGGATGAGCTGGGTGACCATCTCATCCCGCCGTTCCTCGTCCTTCTTCGTGGCGACCAGGAACAGCTCGGCAACCTCGTCCACCAACAGCACGACGGGAACAGGGCGTTCGGCCTCGGGCAAGCCCCAGATGTCCGAGGTGATCTCCTCATCCGGGGTGCCCGGCGCGATGCCCTGCCGGGCCTTGATCAGGTCGTACCGGGCCTCCATCAACTCGACCAGCACCGGCAGCAGTTCAGCCGCCTGCTCCGGGTCCGTTGCCAGCGCCGACAGCCGAGGAGCGAACGGCGCCAACTCCACACCCCGCTTGCAGTCGATCCCCACCAGCGCCACCGGTTGAGGAGCGAGCCCGGCGACCACGTGCCGCAGGAACATCGACTTACCCGACAGCGTGGCACCCAGGGTGAGTTGGTGGGGTATCGCGCGATAGTCCCGCACGAACGCCGTCGCGTCCTCCCGCAGCGCCACCGGCACCTTGAGGAAGTCGCCGCCGGTCTTGCGGGGCATGCGGACTTTCCGCAGCACATCGAAGCCGACCAGCCGCAACTCGACCACGCCCGGCTTGACCACGGTGACGTACACGGCGTGAACGCCCCAGGCATGCCGCAGCCGTTCCGCCGACGCCGCCACGTCCGCCGGTTCCTGCCCAGGCGCGAGCCGCAGTCGAAGCCGCATCCCGGTCGAGGTCGGCCGGATCATCCCGCGCCGTGGCGGGACGGGCCGCACCTCCTGCCGGGTGGTCGCCTGAACCAGCAGAGCCCGGAGCCTGGACGGCTGGACGGTCAGCCCGCACGCGTCCATGGTCGAGCCGTACGAGCCCAGCAGCTTCGCCGTCGAGACCGGCAGGCCGAGCGTGCACCAGTAGGCGGCCGGGTGCCGGGCCCGGAGGTAGGCAGCCCCGCCACCGAACGCGGCGACCGGACCACCCACCTCCACCAACGTCATCAGATCGGACACGATCAGGCCCCCACCTCAGCCGGGAAGGAAGCCGGAGCCACCACCTCGGCCCGGTAGGCGATCCCGTGCCGCTGCTGACCGTTGAACGTGGATTCCCACGGCCGCGCCACCAGACCCACGAGCGAGACCGGAGCCCCGACCGCCAGACCCTCGGTGACGCCCCGCTCCGGAACGGTGACCTTGATCAGCGAGGACCCACCGCCCTCGATGTAGACCACGCCGAGCGTCATCAGCGTCTCGCCGGTGACCGAGTCGGTGGCGATCTCGCCCGACTGCCGGTCCTTGACCTTCTTCTCCGGAGCCTCGGTCAGCAGGATCGTCGCCGCCGAGGTCTCCACACGGATGGAACGCACAGAACTACTCCCTTGCGAGCTGCCCCTCTGCATTCGATGAGGGGTGCAATTGCTGACGAATAGCTACGCAACGGGAGGTTGACCGCATACGGACTGGGCGCGATACGCTCTAGGAGCGTTGTGCCAACGACGCACCCGGCCTGAGTGGGCTGCCTCCCGCTCAGGCCACATTCATGTCTGTGGCCCTTATTGCTCGCGCCCCGGTGCAGGTCTGCCTTCCTGCTCCGGCGCGTTCGCATGCCCGCATCACCCACTCCGCCGGATGCGGAGGAGTCTGCCGACACTCACCACAGTAACCCGTACTCCAAGTACTGTCTAGTACTTCACGTACTAGTCCGCACTTCCTGTACGCCCAACTCGCTTGCAAGCGACCGCAACTGATCCGACGGCGGCTGACTCATGGTCAGCAGGTCCGTCACGAGCTGCTTCACACTTGGCATGGCGCGGACCATCTCAGGTGAGAGGTGGCGGGCCTTCAGTAGCGCGGAGACAGCGCTGTCGACCTGCCGACGTTGCGCATGCGCACGCGCGATGTCGATCTGGAACCGTGTCTGTCGCTCGGAGGAGAGCACCGACGCGTCGATGCTCTCCGCGGCCCTGAGAGCCACTCCGGCGTCACCAAGATCGACGGCGACCGAGACCTCATGAAGCCCGACGTTGGTGGGACCGAACTCGGTGTTGTAGTCGTTGCGCCCGGAGCCAACCTGGTCAGCCATGCCCCGGGCGTCCCGCAGGTACGCGTACGCGGTCTCGGCGTCGTTCGCCTTGGCTGCGGCTACTGCCCGCTGCAAGGTCAGTGCCCCGCGCAGGGCGACAGCTTCGATCTGCCCCGAGTCCGCCAGGGGACGGAGTGCGTCAGCGGCAGTGCCGGAGGCTTGGGCGGCCTGGTCGAAGTGGCGCGCACCGAGAAAGACGATGGACAGCCGGAACTCACCGGCCGCCATCAGCAACGGATCGTTGGCCCGTTCGGCGGCGACCACCGATCGGTCGACGGCGATCCAGGCCGCCTCCGGTTCTCCCATGTTTGCCAGGGCGGCACTGCACGTGTGGTACATCGCGGCCAGCAGCCGGAAGAGCTCAGGCCGTTGTTTCTCCGGAGTCGATCGCGCGGCTCCTTCCAGCCTGGGGACCAGCCGTTCCAACAGGTCTGCCAAATCCGCGTACTTGGCCTGGTGCGTCAGTTCCCATGCGCGGTCGACCTCAGACCGAAGCGCAGGCACGTCCGGCGGCTCGTGGTGCCCGAGGATCGCCTTCAGAGAATGGGCGGCGCTCAGCACTAGGCGCAGGCGGCTGGCCCCCGGGGGCTCACCTTCGGCCACCGATGCCACGATCGGCGCTTCCGCCGCCAGTTCCGCCAAGGGCAGTTCGAGGACTTCGGCGACCTTCTCCAACACCGTCATACGGTCGATGCGGCGTACACCCCGCTCTACCTGGGACACCCAGGCTTCGGAACGGTCCAGCAGGCGAGCGAACTCTTTCTGTGAGAGCCCACGGCGCTTGCGGTTGAAGGCGATCTTGCGACCAAGCGCCTTCTCATAGTCAGTGCTCAACGTCCACACCCTTGCCGGACACGAAGTCCAAGCGATCGACCTCGGTTGAGGCAAGGTACTGCTCGCGCGCGGAGAGGAATGCCTTCACGTAGTCCTTCGACTCGTGAGCTTCGAAGGCGTCCTTGTCCCGGTAGAGCTCGTAGAAGATGCGTTCCAGCGGGCGACCGTCAACCCGGTGCACCGTGTAGATCACCGTCCCGGGCTCGTTCGCGCGGATCTGTTCGCCGGTCTGCGCCACCAAGGAATCGAACTCGGCAGCCGCCGACTCGTCCTTGCATGTGAAGCGCACCATCAGCCCGAACATCCGGTTCCCCTCTCGATTGATGTCTCAGCTCAGCACCACACCTCGGCGTGAACGCTATGCGCCAGGCGACCCGCACGAAAAGTGCGATCCCGCACTCGGAGTACCCGCACACTCGGTACGGTGCTAGTACTAATTGTACGGCTCACTGCGATCCGCGTCAGCAGGACGAGGTAGTTGGCGCAGAAATCCGCAGGTCACCGAGATGGAGGCGGTCCATGCCCGAGTACCGACGCACCTTTCCCGGGCGGCCGGAGGAGCTCCGCAATGTCCGCCAGTGGACGCGACACATCCTGAGCGGCAGTCCGCGTGTCGAGGACGCCGCCCTGGTTGTGACCGAGCTCGGTTCCAACGCCCTTCTCCACACCGCGAGCGGCGACGAGCCCGGCACCTTCCGTGTCTCGCTAGCCACGTCTGGCGGAGGCATCACGGTCTCGGTTGCCGACCTCGGAGCCGCGAAGAACGAGCCGAGCGTCCAGGACCCCGCCGAAGAGGACCCCCACGGCCGCGGGCTCGGGCTGGTCGTTGCTCTGGCTCAGCACGTCGACATCGACGGCGACGAGCACGGCCGCACGATCACCGCCTACTTGATGCCAGTGCCAGCTGAGCCGGTGATCGCGTGCTGACTCTCTTCAACTACTGGTGCGAAGCCGTCGCCCACGTAGGGGAGAGCGGAAGCGCCCACCTGCTGAGCACGCAACCGGCCAGCACGCCACGCCTGGCGCTGCGTTGGCTCCGCGGTCGCGTACGGGATGTCGCCGACCAACTCGACTCGGCGCCCGCTCGACCGGCCAGTCACTGGCTCGAGGACCAGGTCGAGCACGAACGCGCCTTATCCGCACTAGCCGCAGGTGAGACGTACGCCTTCATCCTCGCCGACGACACCACCCGATACGTCCTGTCAGTCCGCCCTATAGGGACCGCACGATGAAGAACCCCGACCTCAACGTTCGCCGCGGCTACTGGTGCGAGTGCTGGACCACAAGCCCCACAACTGGCAGTGCTCCTGGTCTCTTTGCTTCGTTCGAAGCGGTCACCGCCACACAAGCTGTGCGATGGATCAGGGGGGTCCTACAGACTATTGTGTCGGCCCTTGAACCAGACGCAGCCGATCGAGCCTGGGCCTGGATGACCAGCGGCTACGTGGCTGCCATCGGCGACCTGGAGCGCGCCCAGCCATGCGCCTTCGCCATCACTCACGCCAGCACCCGCATCGAGTGGACCGCCCGACCAGTGCTCTTCCTGACGCTGGCCCACCGCCAAGGGGGCAACCTCCCAGACTGCACAGAGCAGTTCTGTGGCCATGCCAGGTGATGCCGCACTTGGCTGGCGCCTACGGTGGAACGACCAGCCAGCCGAGGGGAACCGGTGATCGTGAGCATCCAACGCCCGCACTCTGTGAGCGTTGCCGGAGTCATCGTCGATGGGCAGGGTCGGGCTCTGCTCATACAGCGTCGGGACAACGGCCACTGGGAACCACCCGGCGGAGTCCTGGAGGCAGGGGAGACGATCACGGAAGCCCTCCGGCGCGAGGTGCTAGAGGAGACCGGGATCACGATCGAACTCCCGGCAACGCTCACAGGCGTCTACAAGAACATGACCGGCCTGGTCGTCGCCCTCGTCTTCCGCTGCAAGGTGATCGGCGGCAGCCTCACGACTGGAGCAGAGACCCTGGCACTGCGCTGGGCCACTCGCGACGAGGTGTGCCAACTCGCCGAGGAGGTATACGCGATCCGCGTCCTGGACGCACTCGAAGCGGCATCCCCACCCGCCGTCCGTGCGCATGACGGCGTGAAGCTCGTCTAGCACTGGCTCGCCAACCCCAGGTACATGGCGAGTAACAACCTTCTCTACGGGTTCAAGGCCCGCGCACAGCGCGGGCGCGCGCCGCCTCTGCGGCGCGGCCTGCCTCCTGTCTTCGCCCCGGCTGGCCGCGCCCGGCGGCGCGCTGCGTGCAGCGGGCGGACGAGAGAAACCCCCCTGTGGCTGGGGCGGTCGGCTCCGCGACTTTAGCCAGCCACTTTGGCGCGAGCCTCGAAGATCACGGCCCCAACGTCGTGCTTTACCGGGCAGGTCCACAGACTGCCCGACGCGCCGGAAGCTTACGGGGCCGTGATCACTCGCGCCAAAGCAGCTCCCGGCCAAAGTCGCTACGCCGACCGCGTGCCTAGGCTCACGCTTCACACCGCGTCTCGCTCCGTACTCACAAGGCAACCATCAACAGCTCGGCGTCCGTCGCTAGAATTGTTCAGATACCAAGGAGGTCCACATGTCCGAGAACCGTGCTTCCGGGCCCGTTGCCTTAACCCTTGCCGCGCTGGGCGCGGTGCTCTTCGCGCTCGCGCTTCAGATCCAACTGGCGGGGCACGAGACGTACGTCGATTCGCTGCTCCGATTCGCCGGAACTGCGTGGGGCCTGGCCTTGACCGTGGCCGCCATCGAGTGGCAGACCCGCCGTCTCAGTCGTGACTGACGTCAGCCCCAGGCGGCAGCCGTTGCTGTACAGCACCGAAGTACAGCAACCTCCCCAACCGCAGGTAACCCGAAGCACCCGTCAGCGGCCCATCCCTGGCCTCTTTGACCGCCGTTGACCGATCTCTCTAGAGCTACGGATCAGAAGCTCGTCCCCCCCGGCGGTCGGGTTAGCCGGGCCGTCTCTGGGCCGTCCGAGGTCGCTCGACAGTGGCCAGCAACGACCAATGACGACCAGTCAGAGGCGGACGTCCAGCGCCACAACCAGCCAAATCCCAGGCTGCCAAGATCACCGACAAGACCCAGGGCAAGAAGAAGTAGCCCCGTGCCCAAGTGAGTTGGGCTGTGCGGCAGTGGAGTCGGGGCCCCCCCACCCCGCTGGGGGGGGGGCCCGACTCCGTCAATGGGTTCGTCTTCTTCCTGCGTCAGCCGCAGGACCCTCCGCACTGGCACGGGCCGCCCGACTGGCATCCGCAGCTGCAACCGGGACCGCAAGCGCATCCACTCATCAACACCCTCCTCGGTGTGGAGCCCAAGCTACGTGCCAAACACACGTGCTGGCGCTCAGTGAACGCTCGCACCCCCCGGCGCATCAAGGGCGCGTGGCGGCAAGTTTCCGACGCGCCGCCCGCGCCCTCGCGCTGCCGGGTCAGGAGCCGTCCGCGGCGGAGGACTGCGACGAGGTCAGCTCGTCCGCGTGCTCACCGGTCACCAGGTAGACGACCCGGTTCGCCACCGACACCGCGTGGTCGGCGAAGCGCTCGTAGTACCGACCGCACAGCGTCACGTCGACGGCCGTCTCGATGCCGTGCTGCCAGCGGTCGTCCAGCAGGTGCTGGAAGAGGGTGCGGTGCAGCTCGTCCATGCGGTCGTCGTCCGCCTCCAGCTGCAGGGCGGCGTCCACGTCCTTCGAGACGATCACCTCGGCCGCCTTCGCCATCAGCCGCTGCGCGAGCTGGCCCATCTCCAGCACCGTGCTGTGCAGGTCGCGCGGCACCGCGGACTGCGGGTAGCGCAGCCGGGCCAGCTTGGCGACATGCCGGGCGAGGTCCCCGGAGCGCTCCAGGTCGGCGCTCATCCGCAGGGACGTGACGACGATCCGCAGGTCGGTGGCGACCGGCTGCTGCCGGGCGAGCAGGTCGATGGCCCGGTTCTCCAGTTCGCGCTGGAGATCGTCCACCCGCTCGTCGGAGGCGATCACGTTCTCGGCGAGCTTGAGGTCCGCGTCCAGCAGCGCGGTGGTGGCCCGCCCGATCGCAGAGCCGACGAGCCGTGCCATCTCGACCAGGCCGTCGCCGATCGAGTCCAGCTCCTCGTGGTAGGCGTCCCGCATCAGTCTTCCTCTCTTGCAGCCGCGCCCGTATGGCGGTACGAGTCTCGGCCACCCACGGTGCTTCGTACACGCGTCCCGGCCGGGCACCCAGAGTGAACCGATCCCGACACCACGGTGAACTCTTGGCAACGAGTGTTCGAGTCCCTCCCCGGAAGGCTGTGGACCAGTCATTCCACCCGCCTAGTCTTGACGGCATGGACGTGAACGCGGCAATCGCCGCAGCCAGTGCGATCGGCGGTGTGTGTACCGGTGCCGCCGCCGTGCTGGCCTTCCGCTGGAGCGAGCGCGAGCAGGCGCGTCCGACCCGTACCTCGCTGCACACCGAGGCGGTGCTGCCGCCCGGTGTGGACACCGTGCTGTCCGTGCTCCGCTCCTCCGCGGTGGTGCTGGACGAGGGCGACACGGTCGTCAAGGCCAGCTCGGCCGCGTACGCGCTGGGGCTGGTCAGGGGCGGCCGGCTGGCCGTCGACCGGATGCTCCAGATGGCCAGGGAGACCCGGCGGGACGGCGAGATACGGCAGGTCGAGCTGGACCTGCCGCGCCGCAGCGGGCGCGGCGAGCCCCTGGCGGTCTCCGCCCGGGTGGCGCCGCTCGGCTCCCGGCTGGTGCTGCTGCTGGTCGAGGACCTGACCGAGGCCCGCAGGATCGAGGCGGTGCGACGGGACTTCGTCGCCAACGTCAGCCATGAGCTGAAGACCCCGGTGGGCGCGCTCTCCCTGCTCTCCGAGGCCGTGATGGACGCGGCCGACGACCCGGAGGCGGTCAACCGCTTCGCGGGCCGGATGCAGGTCGAGGCCACCCGGCTGACCAGCCTGGTCCAGGAGATCATCGACC
This sequence comes from Streptomyces silvisoli, assembly GCF_029269905.1. Taxonomy (NCBI): domain Bacteria; kingdom Bacillati; phylum Actinomycetota; class Actinomycetes; order Kitasatosporales; family Streptomycetaceae; genus Streptomyces; species Streptomyces silvisoli. Next base: position 85,227 of record NZ_JARJBC010000020.1, read on the forward strand.
TGTCGCGGGTGCAGAACGACGACCCGCTGGAGGACGCCGAGCCGGTCGCGGTGGACGACCTGGTCGCCGAGGCCATCGACCGCTGCCGCCACCCGGCCAACACCAAGCAGATCACCATGGCCACCGCGGGCGCCCCCGACCTGTACGTGTGGGGGCACCGGGGCCAGCTCGCCGCCGCGCTCGGCAACCTGGTCGAGAACGCGGTCAACTACAGCCCGGCCCGTACCCGCGTCGGCATCGCCGGACGCCGGGTCCCGGCACCGGGCGGCGATCTGATCGAGATCTCCGTGACCGACCAGGGCATGGGCATCTCCCAGGCCGACCGGGAGCGGATCTTCGAGCGGTTCTACCGCGTCGACCCGGCGCGCTCGCGCGCCACCGGAGGCACCGGCCTCGGCCTGTCGATCGTCAAGCACGTGGCCGCCTCGCACGGCGGGGAGGTCACCGTGTGGAGCGCCGAGGGACAGGGCTCCACGTTCACCCTCAGGCTGCCGGAGGCCGGGAGCGCCCGCCCCTCCGACCGCCGCGACGACGCCGCGGGCACATCGGACGCCGACGCGCCCGACGACGGTGCCGGGCATCGCGTACCGCCTGGCGAGCCGTACGCGACCACCACCCCAACCCCGACCCATGCAACCCCCCATCCTGCTCCGGAGGTCCTTCCGTGACCCGAGTGCTCGTTGTCGAGGACGAGGAATCGTTCAGCGACGCACTGTCGTACATGCTCCGCAAGGAAGGCTTCGAGGTGGCGGTCGCGGCCACCGGGCCGGACGGTCTTGAGGAGTTCGAACGCAACGGCGCCGACCTGGTGCTGCTCGACCTGATGCTGCCCGGTCTGCCCGGCACCGAGGTCTGCCGCCAGCTGCGCAACAGGTCGAACGTCCCGGTGATCATGGTCACCGCCAAGGACAGCGAGATCGACAAGGTCGTCGGGCTGGAGATAGGAGCCGACGACTACGTGACCAAGCCGTTCTCCTCGCGCGAGCTGGTCGCCAGGATCCGCGCTGTGCTGCGCCGCCAGGGCGAGCCGGAGGAGGTCGCCCCGGCGGCCCTGGAGGCAGGGCCGGTCAGGATGGACGTCGACCGGCACGTCGTCACGGTCTCCGGCGGCAAGGTGGACCTGCCGCTCAAGGAGTTCGACCTGCTGGAGATGCTGCTGCGCAACGCGGGCCGGGTGCTGACCCGGATGCAGCTCATCGACCGGGTCTGGGGCGCCGACTACGTCGGGGACACCAAGACCCTGGATGTGCACGTCAAGCGGCTGCGGGCCAAGATCGAGCCGGACCCCGGCGCGCCGCGCTACCTGGTGACGGTCCGCGGCCTCGGCTACAAGTTCGAGCCGTAAGCCACGGCGGCCGATACGCGGAAGCGCTCGGCGCGCCGGACTCTCCCGGCGTGCCCGGCTTGCCCGAGGCGCCCGGCTTCGTCGAGGCCGAGCCGGACGGGTGGGCCGAGGGCGCGCCGGAGGCGGGGGTCGACGGGGTCGCCTCGACGCCCGGGCCGAACGGCTGGAAGTAGTGCGTGGCCGGGGTGACCTGCGGGGCGAGGCTCACCTGGCCGGTGCTGCTGAAGTTGAAGACGGTGCTCTGGAAGTTGCCGGGGGTGATGCCCTGGCTGCTGGACAGCATGGCGGTCGGGTTGCCGCTGCCGCCGAGCGTGACCGAGCCGTTCGCCGGGATGTTGATCGGACCGGTCTTGCCGTCCGCGCCGGTCAGCTTCACCTGCTGCGCGGCGCCCTCGACGGTGATCCCGGTGAGCTGCTCCGGGCTGCTGCCGTTGTTGAAGACGCGGGCGGTGACCGTGGCAGGTCCCGTACCGTTCGGCTCGGTGATGATGTAGGCGTTCTGGATCTTGATGTTGCCGACGGACGTGGCGACGGAATCCGGCTTGACCTCGAGGGTCTGCGAGTCGCTACCGGCCCCGCAGGCGGCGGCGAACGGGGCGAGGGAGAGAGCGAGAACGGCGGCGACAGCGCCGCGTCGAAGGCTGCGGCTCACGGCGGCGGCATCTCCTTGGACGACTTGGACGAGTTACGGCGGCGGGCTTCGGCGGCCGTCGCGGTGCCCGGTGGCGCCGTGTAAAGCCGCACTAAGGATCTTCCAGCGCGCTTAGGTTACCGAGCCGCCGATGCGGTGCCGCACCCGGCCACCCCTTCGCGGCCCCGCCTCACCCACGCGGCGGTTGAACGGCCGCCCGTGGGACCGCCCCGGGAGGAGCCCCGCGGCGGTTCCCCAGCGGCCCGTGAGGGGATTGCGTTCGCTGATTCCCAAGGGGTGATTGCGGTGCTTGTCCGGCGGATGTCCAGCGCTTGTCCGGCAGCTGAAGATCAATCCGAAGATCAATTCTGTCGGCTGTACCACTAGACCGGTTATCGGAATCTGTCCAAATGTGGATCACCCCCGGGAGCGCTAATTCGCCATTTCGTGCGGGGAGGGTGGTGTCGAAGGTGTGAAGGGGGCCGGGAACGGCCCGAACCGGTCCGTGGTTCGGTGTCCGATCTCCGAACGGAGTAGCGGAAGTGCACTCATGAGTGGGTGGCAAAGCGGGACGAAACGCCCCTCGATCGGAGCTTCCAGACGCGTAACGTGCGCGTTTCGACTCGCCCGCACAGCCGCTCCGACCTGCGGATACCTGTCCAGAACCGTTCCCTCCAGCACGATCCGGTCGCACTTGTCAAGCCCTGAGATATGCCCTGACCTGCGAAAACGCCATTCAGATGAGGCCGTTCCCGTGTTACCCTGGATAGCCACGGAAGGGGTACCTGTCACATGACGTTCAAGGTTGGCGACACCGTGGTCTATCCCCATCACGGGGCCGCGCTGATCGAGGCCATCGAAACTCGCCAGATCAAAGGCGTGGACAAGACCTACTTGGTGCTCAAGGTCGCCCAGGGCGACTTGACGGTACGTGTGCCCGCGGACAATGCGGAGTTCGTCGGCGTACGCGACGTGGTCGGTCAGGACGGGCTGGATCGGGTCTTCGAGGTGCTGCGCGCGCCGTACACCGAAGAGCCGACCAACTGGTCCCGTCGCTATAAGGCAAATCTGGAGAAGCTCGCCTCCGGCGATGTCATCAAGGTCGCTGAAGTCGTGCGCGACCTGTGGCGTCGTGAGCGGGAGCGTGGGCTGTCGGCCGGCGAGAAGCGCATGCTCGCCAAGGCCCGCCAGATCCTCGTCAGCGAACTCGCGCTGGCCGAGAACACCAACGAGGACAAGGCCGAAGCGCTCCTCGACGAAGTTCTCGCGTCCTGACGCCTGGGGGTCCGGGGGCAACCCCTGGGACACCCAGTCTGCCGCGGTGCCCGGTCTCGTAGCCGGGCGCTGCGGCATGTTTGTCAGGTCCGCCGTGGCCCGAGATCCGGGCGTATGGCGTACACCGACATCTGGCATGCTGAGCGCGTACGTACAACGCGCCGCTGCGCGCGCCGTGCGTGCCGGGCCCGGGCAGCCTGCCCCGCGTCGGCGGGGGTGTGCCACTGCGGCTTCACGGAAGGGGTCCGCGGTGACACCGTGCCCGGCACGTTGAGGCGATACCCAACTCGGCCAAGGACGCAAACCTGACTCCCACCCCGCTGCCCGCGACCCCGCCCGCGCCGCGAGCGGTCGCGGCCGTCATCCCCGCCGCCGGACGAGGCGTCCGGCTCGGCCCCGGCGCGCCCAAGGCGCTGCGCACCCTCGGCGGCATCCCGATCCTGGTGCACGCCGTGCGGGCGCTCATCCGCGCCCGCGAGGTCTCCCTGGTCGTGGTGGTCGCCCCGGCGGACGGCGTGGCCGAGGTGCGCGGCCTGCTGGACACCCACGGCCTGCCCGAGTCCAAGCAGATAAAGGTCGTCGCGGGTGGTGACACCCGCCAGGACTCGGTGCGCCTGGGTCTGGCCGCCCTTCCCGACGACGTGGACGTCGTCCTGGTGCACGACGCCGCCCGCCCGCTGGTGCCGGTCGAGACGGTGGACGCGGTGGCCGCGGCGGTGCGCGCCGGAGCCCCCGCCGTGGTGCCCGCGCTGCCGCTGGCCGACACCGTCAAGGAGGTCGTCCCCGAGCCCGGTGGCGGCCCGGAACCGGTGGTGGGCACGCCCGAGCGGGCCCGGCTGCGCGCGGTGCAGACACCGCAGGGGTTCCGCCGCGATGTGCTCGCCGAGGCGCACGAGAAGATCGCGTCCAACGGTGACGGCGCAACCGACGACGCCGGCATGGTCGAGCGGCTCGGCGTCGAGGTCGTGGTCGTGCCGGGCCACGAGGAGGCCTTCAAGATCACCAGGCCGCTTGACCTGGTGCTCGCCGAAGCGGTGCTCGCCCGCCGGAGGGCCAGCGATGCCTTCTGACGTTCCGGTGATCCCGCGCATCGGCGTCGGCACCGATGTGCACGCCTTCGAGGAGGGGCGCGAGCTGTGGGTCGGCGGGCTGCGCTGGGACGGCGAGCCCTACGGCCTGGCCGGTCACTCCGACGCCGACGTGGCCGCGCACGCCGCCTGTGACGCGCTGTTCTCGGCGGCCGGGGTCGGCGACCTCGGCGCGCACTTCGGCACCGACCGCCCGGAGTGGGCCGGTGCCTCCGGGGTGGCGCTGCTGGCCGAGGCGGCGCGGATCGTCCGCGCGGCGGGTTACGAGATCGGCAACGTCGCCATCCAGGTGATCGGCGTCCGCCCGAAGATCGGCAAGCGTCGCGACGAGGCGCAGCGCACGCTGTCCGAGGCGATCGGCGCCCCGGTCTCCGTCAGCGGCACCACGACCGACGGCCTCGGCCTGACCGGCCGCGCCGAGGGCCTGGCCGCCATCGCCACCGCCCTGGTGCTGCCCCGCGCCTGACGCCCCGTCAGTGCTGCGTCCGTACGGGTGTGGAACACGGTGGATCGTACGTGTCGTACTACTTCGTCCCGGTATGCCAGGGTACGTACACAACGGCCCGACGTACCACGCCCGAAGGGGACCGCCATGGCAGCTGCACTCTCCGACGACCTGAAGAAGCTCCTCGACAGCCCGGTCTTCGTCGTTCTCGCCACCATCCAGCCGGACGGCAGCCCGCAGCTGTCCCCGGTGTGGTGCAAGCGCGACGGAGACGACGTGCTGATCTCGACGACCATCGGCCGCCGCAAGGAGAAGAACATGCGGCGCGACCCCCGCGTGACCGTCCTCGCGCAGCCCTCCGACGCGCCGTACACCTACGCCGAGATCCGCGGCGAGGCCATGCTGACCACCGAGGGTGGGCCGGAACTGATCGAGGAACTCTCCCGCAAGTACACCGGCAAGCCGTACGCCGAGTTCAACCCGGCGTCCGTGAACGACGCCCAGCGGGTCGTGGTCCGCATTACGCCGCGCAAGGTCGTGGGAAGCATCTGAGTCGCCGAACGCGTTCACACATTTCGGTACGGCGGAAAACACGGTCGGGATCGCTCGCCACTACCCCCGAACGAGAGCGCTGACGCGCCCGCCGTCACATTCTTGTGTCCCCGCGGTCCTATTGGACGCAGGGCACCCCGTCACGCCCACTACCCTTGTTGCCGTGACTATTCGCCTGTACGACACCAGCGCCCGCCAGGTCCGTGACTTCACCCCGCTCGTGCCGGGCTGTGTCTCGATCTACCTGTGTGGTGCCACCGTGCAGGCCGCCCCGCACATCGGGCACATCAGGTCGGGGCTCAACTTCGACATCATGCGGCGCTGGTTCGCCTACCGCGGCTATGACGTGACGTTCGTCCGCAACGTCACCGACATCGACGACAAGATCCTGGCCAAGTCGGCCGAGCAGGGCCGCCCGTGGTGGGCGATCGGCTACGAGAACGAGCGCGCCTTCACCGCGGGTTACGACGTGCTGGGCTGCCTGCCGCCGACGTACGAGCCGCGGGCGACCGGCCATGTTCCCGAGATGATCGAGATGATGCGCGAGCTGATCGAGCGGGGACATGCCTACGCCGCCGACGGCAACGTGTACTTCGACGTGCGCTCCTTCCCTGGCTACCTGTCCCTGTCCAACCAGGAGCTGGACAACCTGCGCCAGCCGGAGGGCGAGGGCGAGACCGGCAAGCGCGACCCGCGGGACTTCGCCATGTGGAAGGCGGCCCGCCCGGGTGAGCCGAGCTGGCAGACACCGTGGGGCCCCGGACGGCCCGGCTGGCACCTGGAGTGCTCGGCGATGGCACACAAGTACCTGGGCTCGGCGTTCGACATCCACGGCGGCGGGATCGACCTGATCTTCCCGCACCACGAGAACGAGATCGCACAGGCGGTGGCCTGCGGAGACGAGTTCGCGCGGTACTGGGTGCACAACGCCTGGGTCACCATGAGCGGCGAGAAGATGAGCAAGTCGCTGGGCAACTCGGTGCTGGTCTCCGAGATGGTCACCCGGTGGCGGCCCATCGTGCTGCGCTACTACCTGGGGTCCGCGCACTACCGCTCCACGATCGAGTACAGCGAGGACGCGCTGCGCGAGGCGGAGGCGGCGTTCGCGCGGATCGAGGGTTTCGTCCAGCGGGTCACCGAGAAGGCGGGGAAGGTCATCCCTCCCGCCGCCGAGGTGCCGCCCGCCTTCGCCGAGGCGATGGACGACGACCTCGGGGTGCCGCAGGCGCTGGCGATCGTGCACACCACCGTCCGCCAGGGGAACTCCGCGCTCACGGCCGACGACAAGGAGTCCGCGGTGGCGCGGCTCGCCGAGGTCCGTGCGATGCTCGGAGTGCTGGGTCTGGACCCCCTGGACGCGCAGTGGGCCGGTACCGACCGTGGTGACGACCTGCACGGGGTCGTCGACTCGCTGGTGCGTCTCGTGCTGGAGCAGCGCGAGAGCGCCCGCGCCCGCAAGGACTACGCCACCGCCGACGCCATCCGGGACCAGCTCCAGCAGTCGGGTCTGGAGATCGAGGACACACCGTCCGGCCCCCGGTGGTCGATCGGCTCGCGGTGAGCGATCACCGCACCCACCGCCCCGCGGAGCCAACGGTTCCGCAGCGGGGCCCGGGGGCCGCAGTGCCCCCGGGATCCACCCCGCCCACAAGTTTTGGCTCGAAGAAGAAGTGAAGGTGCCCCATGGCCGGGAACAGCCAGCGACGTAACCGCCGCACCGCGTCCAAGAAGGGCGCCCAGGTCGGTAGCGGCGGTCAGCGGCGCCGCGGCCTGGAGGGCAAGGGCCCGACCCCGCCCGCCGAGATGCGCAAGGGCCACGTCAAGCAGCGCGCCGCGCAGGCCAAGGCCAAGCGGGCCGTCACCGCCCAGCGGCGCGCGGCGGGCGGCAAGGGCGGCAAGTCCGCCTCCGAGCTGGTCGTCGGCCGCAACCCGGTGGTCGAGGCGCTGCGCGCCGACATCCCGGCGACGGCGCTCTACGTCCAGCAGTACATCGACAACGACGAACGCGTGCGCGAGGCGCTCAAGCTCGCCACCGAGCGCGGCATCCCGTTGATGGAGGCGCCGCGTCCGGAGCTGGACCGGATGACCAACGGCATCAACCACCAGGGTCTGGCGATGCAGATCCCGCCGTACGACTACGCCCACCCCGACGACCTGACGGCCGCCGCCGCCGACCAGGACGAGGACGCGATGATCGTCGCGCTCGACGGTGTGACCGACCCGCGCAACCTCGGCGCCGTGGTGCGCTCCGTCGCCGCCTTCGGCGGGCACGGCGTGGTGGTTCCGGAGCGGCGCGCGGCGGGCATGACCGCGGGAGCGTGGAAGACCTCGGCGGGCACCGCGGCGCGCGTCCCGGTGGCCCGGGCCACCAATCTGACCCGCACCCTTGAGGCCTACCAGAAGGCGGGCCTGATCGTGGTCGGCCTGGCCGCCGACGGCGACGTCGAGCTGACGGAGCTGGAGGCGCTGGACGGCCCGGTGGTGATCGTGGTCGGCAGCGAGGGCAAGGGCCTGTCCCGACTGGTCGGCGAGACCTGTGACCTGCGGGTGCGGATCCCGATGCCGGGCGGCGCGGCCGAATCGCTGAACGCCGGTGTAGCGGCGGGCGTCGTGCTGTACGAGGCGGCTCGCCGCCGGGCGCAGGCGTAGCGCCTGCCCGGCGGGTTCGGCGGCGGCGCGGTCGGTTAATGCGACGGCCGCCGCACCGGCCGTCCAAGATCCGGGTTTTGACTGGAACTTTGACGGGCCTCGGACACCGCACCGGCCGTCAGGCAGTGTCCTAACCGGGCGTCACTCGGTTAGATGAGTGTGGATACCAGAACACCCCGCTCATCCACGGGGGGACGGTCACCCGGGTTCGAAGAGGACGTGCTCAACACGGTGCGGGTCCCGAGCGATCCGGCCCAGGTCATCGTCAACCACGCCAGTTTCCGGGTGAAACTCGGCGCGAGCGCGCCCGAGCCGAAGTACGACCCCGCCGACGACACCACCCCGATCCCGGTCATCCCGACATCAGTGCGCTCCGCGGCGGAAGCCCGCATGCCGCGCAGGCGCCGTGCCGCGCCCGTGGTGTGGTCCGGGCACACCGACGGCGATCCGGCGGCCACCCAGCTCCTCCAGGCGGTCCGCGGCGCGGGCGGCACCCAGTTGCTGCCCAGGGTCGGCGAGCGGCTGCACGACGAGGACCTGGACGACGGCATGCCGCCGGTGCGGCCCGCGGTCGTGGCGCCCCGGTCACCGGTCGTGGGCGGCCCCGCTCCGGGCGAGGCTCGCGGCGGCGTACGGCCGCCGCGCGACGGCCACGACGAGTACGGCACGCCGCCGCACGGCGCCTCGTACGACGAGGTGTACGACAACGAGCAGGACGAGTACCTCGGCCGCGCCGACCGCCGGGACCGCAGGCGCGGGGAACCGGTTCGGCACGCCTGGTATCCAGGGCGCCGGATGAACCTCGGCGTGGTCCTGCTCCCGCTGCGGATCTTCCTCGGCTTCATCTCCATCTACGCCGGCCTCGGCAAGCTCTGCGACCCGGTGTACTTCGACGGTGGCGCGCGCGGCTCGATGGTCCACTGGCTGCACGCGCTGCACCCGTGGTCGGTCGCCGAGCCGCTGCGCGCCACGGCGCTCGCCCACCCGGTGGGCGCCGGGCTGACGGTGGCGTTCCTCCAGGTGACCGTCGGCGTGCTGACGATCATGGGGCTGTGGCAGCGGGTGGCGGCGAGCTTCGGCGCGCTGCTGTCGGTGGCGCTGCTGGTGACCGTGAGCTGGCGGACCGTTCCGGTCTACGACGCGCCGGACATCATCTATCTGGCCGCCTGGAGCCCGCTGGTCATCGCTGGCGCCCCCGTCTACTCGGTGGACGCCAAGCTGGCGGGCGAGGCCTGGCGGCGCCTCGGTCCGCGTGCCCCGCTGTGGGACCTGCGGCGGTACGTGCTGCGGCGCGGCATCGTGCTGGCGACCTTCGCCGCGGGCGGCACGCTGGTGCTGGGCGCGGTGCTGGGCAGCGCGGTGCGTGCCTCGCACACCCACCTCGTGCCCCCGACGGTCCCGAGCGACCTGCCCACCAACGACCTGCCCGGCTCGCCGCTGCCGCAGGCGCCGGACACCGGCGTTCCGTCGCCGCGCCACTCGCTGCTGCCCGGCGCAGGGCGCTCCAAGTCGCCTTCCGCGGGCGCGAGTTCGTCGGCGGCCACCGCGGGCACCCCGGGGGCGTCCGCGACGTCGGGGGCCGGGACCACGGCCGGTACGTCGCACCTGGGTGGTACGGCTGGCCGTCACCGGGTGCCCACCCAGGACCAGACGGTGCAGGCTCCGCACGACTCCGCTCCGGCGCCGCGCTCCGAGCCCGCCAACCCGCCTCCGTCCAGCGGCGGTTCGTCGACCGGTGGCTCGTTGGGCGGCCTGCTGGGCAGCAAGCCGCCGACCGGTTGGCTGCTGGGCATGCCGGGCGAGCGCAGGGCGCCGTCGAACAACGGCATCGCCTGAGCGTCAACACGTAGGCCGCGCAACCCGACTGGGTTGCGCGGCCTACGTGTTGGCGGTTTGACGCGTCCTCGGTACTTAATGCGTCAGGCCGACGTGGTGCCCGACTGGGTGAGTTCCTTCGCCGCCTCGGTGAGGTCCTTCGCGGTGTCGATGGCCCGCCAGTAGGCGCCCTGCGGCAGCGGGAAGCCGGCGAGCCGCCGCTCGCGGGCGAGTTGCGGGAAGGTGGTCCGCTCGTGGTCGCCGCGCTCCGGCAGCAGTTCCGCGAACTCGGGAGCGAACACGTACAGCCCCGCGTTGATCAGATACGGGGACGGCGGAGCCTCGATGAAGTCCAGGACGTGTCCGAACTCGTCGGTCTCGACGGCGCCCCAGGGGATGTTCGGCCGGCCCAGTGCGAGCGTCGCGGTGGCCGCCCGCTCGGCGTGGAAGTCGGCCATGGCGCGCAGTGAGAAGCGCGTCCAGATGTCGCCGTTGGTGGCGTACCACGGCTCCTCAGGGCGCGGCAGGGCGGCGGCCGCGTACTTCAACCCACCGCCGCGGCCCAGCGGTTCCCGCTCCACCACCGTGGTCACCTTCACCGGCAGGTCGGCCGAGTCCAGCCACTTCTGCAGCACTTCGGCGAGGTGCCCGCAGGAGACGACGACGTCGGTGACGCCCTCGGCGGCGAGCCAGTCGAGCTGATGGCCGATGATCGGGGTCCCGGTCCCGGGAATCTCGACCATCGGCTTGGGCCGGTCGTCGGTGTACGGCCGCAGTCGCGAACCCTGGCCACCGGCCAGGATGACCGCCTGGGTGACCGGGGCGTTGGAGATGGCACCTGTCGTCATGCTGCGCACGATACGGGCTCGGTATAACGCTGGGCAGGCTTCGCGTTAACACCGGTTGACGACAAGGCCGCCTGGTCACCCCGGGATTGGTCAGCGGATCGAGGCGACGCCGGAGGCGAAGGAGGTGTCGCACACCGGCCGGGACCACGCCTGGGCCCGCCGACCGGCCGACGAAGCGCCGTACAGCCGGGTGTACTTGGCGACGGCGGCCTGGCCGAGGGCGCGTGCGAGGTCGGCGCAGTAGCGGGCGAGCGACGGCTTCCTGGCCATCTCCGTCTGGAGGTCGGTCAGCGCGACGCCGGGGTTCCGCTCCTGGAGCTCGGCGAGGAGGCGACGGCGCAGTACGTCCTGCGCGGCCGTGCCGGACTCCGTGGTGCCGCGGTGGGAGGAGGCCGTGAGCACTTGCGCGTCGGAGGGCGAGGCGGCCCAGGGAACGCGGGTGACGGCGAGGGTCCCGGACAGTACGAGGACGACCGGGAGCACGAGTGCGAGAGTCTTGCCGATACGGCGAGCTGCCTGGTTCACGACGGTGATGGTAGCGAGGGGTGATGATTTGGCGACATTTAGTCACCCTTACGAGTGATGCAAGTCCCTGGATCGGGGGTTGTTGATTGACGCGTGCCCCTCGGAAAGCCCCGCCACGTCTGGCTATTTGTCGACAGAGCCGGTGATCGCCCCGGCACTCGCCGATGTGGGCCCGTACGGCGGATCGACCCTACGGGCCCACGCCCGGCTCAGTCGCTCAGCCGCTCGCCGGACGACGTCGAGAACACGTGCGTCTCGCCCGCCCGCGGTACGACGTGCAGTACGTCGCCCTTCATCGGCACCTGGCGGCCGCCGACCCGGACCACGATGTCCTTGTGCTCCCCGCCGATCTCGGCGGTTCCGTAGACGTATCCGTCGGCACCGAGTTCCTCGACCACGTTCACCGTGACGGCGACGCCCGCCGGTTCGTCCTTGGCGAGGGACTGCGCCTCGCCGCTGACAATGTCGAAGTGCTCGGGCCTTACCCCGACCGTCACCGTGCGGTCGCCCTTCGCAGCGGCCGCCGCGATGGCCTCACGGTTGACGGGCACGATGCTGTTGCCGAACTTCACTCCGCCGTCGGTGATCGCCACCTCGACCAGGTTCATGGCGGGGGAGCCGATGAACCCCGCGACGAACAGGTTCGCCGGGCGGTCGTACATGTTGCGCGGCGAGTCGATCTGCTGCAGCAGCCCGTCCTTGAGCACGGCGACCCGGTCGCCCATCGTCATGGCCTCGACCTGGTCGTGCGTGACGTAGACCGTGGTGGTCCCCAGCCGTCGCTGCAGCCCGGCGATCTGAGTGCGGGTCTGCACCCGAAGCTTGGCGTCGAGGTTCGACAGCGGTTCGTCCATCAGGAACACCTGCGGCTCCCGCACGATCGCCCGCCCCATCGCGACCCGCTGCCGCTGGCCGCCGGAGAGCGCCTTCGGCTTGCGTCCCAGGAACTCGGTGAGGTCGAGGATCTTCGCCGCCTCCTCGACGCGGGTCCTGATCTCCGCCTTGTTCACTCCGGCGATCTTGAGCGCGAACCCCATGTTGTCGGCGACGGTCATGTGCGGGTAGAGCGCGTAGTTCTGGAACACCATGGCGATGTCCCGGTCCTTCGGCGGCAGATGCGTGACGTCGCGGTCCCCGATCCGGATCGCGCCGTCGTCGACGTCCTCAAGCCCCGCGAGCATCCGCAGCGACGTCGACTTGCCGCATCCGGACGGCCCGACGAGTACCAGGAACTCGCCGTCCGCGATCTCGATGTCCAGCTTGTCGACGGCCGCCCGCTCCGCGCCGGGATAGATACGGGTCGCCTTTTCGAACGTGACAGTGGCCATGGTGCAGATCCCTTCACCGGCAGGAACGTGCCGGACGATCCGAGTAAAGGTCTAGTCCACGCAGCGTGGACTGCCCGTGACGCTACCCCCCGCCCGCCCACTTGTCAGCGCCCGGAACCCGCGTTTTCCTGCCCGATCTGTGTGGCCACCCGCCCGCCCCTTGGTACCCTTCTCGTGGCCCCAGCCGTCCACCCGGCAGGGCCAAGCCTCCTTAGCTCAGCTGGCCAGAGCACCGCTCTTGTAAAGCGGGGGTCGTCGGTTCGAACCCGACAGGGGGCTCTTGGCGGAACGACACCTTGGCCCGTGACCTTGTAGGTCGCGGGCCTTGTGTTTGTCGCGGCTTCCCCGGGGGTGCCTCCCGTCCCGCCGCTCATACGCGTGCGCGGCGCGGTAGAGGGTGGCTTCGGCGAAGTGGCGGGTTACCAGGGTGAGGCCTACGGGGAGGGCGTCGAGGGGCCGCAGGGGAGGGGCAGGGACGGTTGGTGGGTGGCGTTGAGGGACGAGGTGTTGGCGAGCATTTCCGTTGCTCGGGTGCACCACTGGGCGACCGACGCGTCGGCGGGTGGGAGTGGCTCCGCCTTCCGCGGGGTGGTGGGCATGAGGAGCAGGCTCACCTGCTCAAGTGCCTTGTCATAGGCGGCGCGTGGGCGGCGGACTTCTTCGGCGCGAGGGATGCCTCGGTCAGCGAAGACCGTGCGGACCGGTCCAGGCGGAGGCTGGAAGGCCTGCGACTAGGAAGGGGGCGCGCCGCCGGGGGGAGGCCTTAGCATCGGCCGGGAATGGATCAGGCGGCGGGAGGTCGGGATGGGCGCGGCGTTCGACGCGGGCGGGGTCCGGGAGGCGGTACGCGAGTACGCGCTGTCGTTGCCGGAGGCGCGGGAGGAGTTCCCGTGGGGTGGCTCGGTCGCCAAGGTGAACAAGAAGATCTTCGTCTTCCTCGGTCCTGACGAGGGTGAGGGGCCGCTCCGCTTCACACTCAAGCTCACGGATGACGATGTGCACGCCGATGCCCTGGCCGTTCCTGGCGCTGAGCCCGCGGGGTACGGACTCGGCAAGTCCGGTTGGGTGACAGTGCCCTTCGGTGAGGGCATCCCGCCGCTGGAGGTGCTCTGCGAGTGGATCGAGGACAGCTACCGGGCGGTCGCCCCGAAGCGGCTCGCCGCCCACTTGGACGCACCGCGCCCGCAGTAGGGCCCTCGGCGGGTCCGTCCGGCCCTCATCCGCCCGGGCGGCGCTGCCGCCGCTCCGGCAGGCGTTGCCACCGCTGACCCGGCCGCCGTCGCCGCGACCCCTCGCCGCCGCGGCTGCTGCCCCCTCCCGGCCCGCCGCGCCGTCCCCGCCCGCCCACTCGCATCGCGCCACCCTTCCCCGACCACGCCCGCCGCTGCCGCGCCGCCAACCCCGCCCTCGCGTCGATCGCGTGGAAACCTGATTCCAAAACCAAATTCCGTAGCGTTCGCTCGGGAAGTGTCCTACGCTATTTCTGTAGCGACCACTAGAAAAGCGAAGGGGGGTGCCGCCATGAGCGCGCTCGCAGGCAGGACGGTGCTGATCACCGGCGGCAGCAAGGGCATCGGGCGGGCCATCGCGGAGCGGCTCGCGCGGGACGGGGCACGGGTCGCGGTGCATTACGGCCGCGACGAACAGGCAGCGCCAGGGCCGTACTTCTCACCGGTACTCGCGCGCCGCGTCCTCCAGCATCCGTGCCACCGACAACCGCAGATCGAAGTGGCGGGCGATCCACGGTGCGTCGTAGCCCTGGGTGGCGAACACCCAGGCGACATGGAGGCGGTTGAGGCTCGGTGCGTCGGGACCGGAGAGCGTGGCGTCCAGGGCGTCCGCGGGAAAGCCGGTCAGTGTCGTGGCCGGGAACCATGGTTCCTCCGTCACGAGCAGCACCGGATCGAACGCCCGGACCGTGCCGCGCCGACGCCGCCGTGCGACGCCGAACAGGGCGACCGAGACCATGGCGGCGCCCGCCACCGCGACGACGGCGAACACCGCGCCGGTCGAAAGTCCCTCCGGGCTCGGCAGGAGGACCAGCGTCGTGAGCGTCATCCCGGCCACCACCATCCCGGCCCGAAACCCCGTCACCTTGGTGATGCCCGGCAAGGCACGGCCTTCATGCGCGGTCATGGCCGTTCGTCGTCGCCGGGGAAAGCGGAGAGGGGGCTGTAGCTGTAACCGACCTGGCGGACCGTCGCGATCAACTGGCGGTGACCTACTCCGAGTTTGCTGCGGAGGCGAGCGATATGCACATCGACGGTACGGGTGTCGCCGACCGCGGGCTGGTTCCACACGGCGGCGATCAACTGGGCGCGGCTGTGCACCCGTCGGGGGTGGGCGACCAGATGCGCGAGGAGTTCGAATTCCAGATACGTCAGCTTGAGCACCCGGCCTTCGATCGAGGCCACCCGGCGTTCGGTGTCAACGGTCAGGCCTGGGGCTGAGGACACCTCCGGGACAGGGATGGTCCGCCCTGTGGCGGAGGCCAAGGGGGCGGCCCGGCGCGCGTCGGTCGCCGGGATGTCCCGGAAGGGCGGTATGAAGACGGCGCGACGGCGGTGGGCTCGGGGGTAGCGGACGGGCATCGGTGCTCCTTGAGGCCCCGGGGGGCTGTTGGGACGGTTCAGGCGGCTACGGCGCGGGGCCCGGGCGGGGACGGGGGCCGCGCGTCCGTCGCGGTCCAGCGCACGTCTTGTACGCCAGGCTGGAGGAACAACCGGGAGACCAGGGGCTCCACGGCCGGAGCGGGTGCGCCGTGCACGGTGACCGTGGCCCGGAACTCGACGGTGTTGTCGGCGAATTGGGCCCGCAGCCCCTCGTACCGCAGGCCCGAGGTGGCGAGGGCATCACTCAACAGCGCGCGGACCCGGCCCTCCTGGCGTACGTCGCACGCCAAGTGCAGGGTCACGGACGAGCGTTGGCAGGCGCCGTGCGGCAGGGTGGCGGCGCGTGCGGTCGGCCGGAGCGCGGTGACGACCGGGCTGTGCAGTGGGGCGTCGGCGATCCGGTTGAGCGCGTCGGCGAGGAAGCGCCGCAGGCGCGTGGTCGACGAGGGGCGCAGGAAGCGGACGGTGGTGATGGTCGCGGTCATGCTGATGACACCTCCCGAGGAGTTCGGGGAGATCGAAGGAAGGCAAGGGGGATGAGCGGGTTCAGTGGGAAGCGTGCGCCGCCGCTTCGGTGATGCGATGGGCGGCGGTCGGCGGAAGTTGGGCGAACCGGGTCAGCCAGTGGGCGTCGTAGCCCTGGCGGGCCAGGACGTACGCGGCGTGCACCAGCCGGTCGTAGACGGGGCCGCCGAGTGCGCTGGCGGTCGAGGTCGGAGTGTCGAGCAGGTAGTCGCGCTCCACGCCGTCGGACAGCGCGAGGCGGACGGTGCGGGTACGGCGAAGGGTCAGTACGGTCATGGAGGTCACCTCCGGGGAGGGGGACACGAGGGCATGACGGTGCCCCCGCGGCACGCGGGGAGATCGGTCAACGTGCTGTGGTGCGCAGCGAGCCGTGAGCGGGTCGGTGCGGTGGTCGACGGAAAGGGGGCGCTAGCGGTCGGCGGCAGAGCGCGCGGAACGCGGCGCCGGGCACGGCGAGTACGCGCGCGGAGCGGGCCGGGTGTGCGGCTGACTATGGCCCGGAGTACTCGGGCTGCTCGACGTACTGCTACTGCGATCCATGTCTGTCGCCTCCTTCCGGCCGGGGCCGCGCATGGTGCGCGTCATCATCGACTCGGCAGGAGCGGACCGGCCCGCATGACCGACCGGCTCACCCCAACTCGTCAGAGCTTTGGCACTTCACGGCGTAGTCCCCCGCGGGGGCAGCCACTTGGGATCACCCCTTAACTCGGGGAGACCTGTCCTGATCCGGAGCGTCTCTCGACGGGTGGGATCAGTGGCCTGTGTCCGTGAAGACGCCTCACCGAACGAGGTGCCTCCTGTTGGAACCACCGGCAGTATACGCAGCTACTTGCGTATTGACGCAAGTAGCGTCAGGGGCGCGTCAAGGCGCGTGGGTGATCAGGGGCGGTCCAGCGTGCCCGCCGCGCTCCCCAGGGAACGCGGCAAGGCCGCCGGGCTGTCCGGGCGGGACGCCCTGGCTCACGTGCCGCCAGCGCACGGTGTGCGGCGCGAGTGCGCTGAAGGCGAGCGGCAGCCCGGGTATGGGTGGGGCTACAGCAGTACGACCGAGCGCAGCACCTCGCCCTTCGTCATCTTGTCGAACGCCGCCTCGACACCGTCCAGCGCGATCGTCTCGGAGACGAACGCGTCCAGATCCAGCCGGCCCTGGAGGTAGAGGTCGATCAGCATGGGGAAGTCGCGGGACGGCAGGCAGTCGCCGTACCAGGAGGACTTGAGCGCGCCACCGCGCCCGAACACGTCCAGCAGCGGTAGTTCCAGCTTCATCTCGGGAGTTGGCACACCGACCAGGACGACCGTGCCAGCCAAGTCCCGTGCGTAGAAGGCCTGTTCGTACGTCTCCGGACGGCCGACCGCCTCGATCACCACGTCGGCGCCGTTGCCGTCGGTCAGCTCGCGGATGGCGTCGACAGGGTCCTGGGAACGGGAGTTGACGGTGTGCGTGGCGCCCAGTTGTCGGGCGACGGCGAGCTTGGTGTCGTCGATGTCTACGGCGATCACCTTGGCCGCACCCGCCAGCCGGGCGCCCATGACGGCCGCGTTGCCCACGCCGCCGCAGCCGATGACGGCCACCGAGTCGCCCCGGGTGACCCCGCCGGTGTTGATGGCCGCGCCAAGGCCAGCCATCACCCCGCAGCCCAGCAGCCCGGCGGCGGCCGGGGAGGCGGCCGGATCGACCTTTGTGCACTGCCCGGCCGCCACCAGCGTCTTGTCGGCGAACGCCCCGATGCCCAGCGCCGGGGACAGCTCGGTGCCGTCCTCCAGGGTCATCTTCTGCCGGGCGTTGTGGGTGTTGAAGCAGTACCAGGGCCGACCGCGCCGACAAGCGCGGCACTGGCCGCACACCGCACGCCAGTTGAGGATCACGAAGTCACCGGGCGCGACGTCGGTGACGCCCTCGCCCACCGACTCCACCACGCCCGCGGCCTCGTGCCCGAGCAGGAAGGGGAACTCGTCGTTGATACCGCCCTCGCGGTAGTGCAGGTCGGTGTGGCAGACCCCGCAGGCCTGGACCTGTACCACCGCCTCGCCGGGCCCCGGATCCGGCACGATGACCGTCTCGATGCGCACCGGTTCGCCCTTGCCCGGGGCGATCACACCACGTACCCGCTGTGCCATGCGGCTCCCCTTACGCTGCCAGTTTCCTGTCTTGCCGTCAGCGTACGTAATCGATCACGGGGAAGCGCGGGGACGGGCCGTCGAACAGGCCATCGCCGCTGCCGCCGCGCAGCCACTGGTCGAAGAACGCGGTGAGGTAGGCACTTTCGGCGGCCACGGCCTGGCCGGGGTCGGTGGAGCCCACGTTCTCCCGCACCGTACTGGCGGGCAGCCCCAACTGGCGGGCGATCTGCGGAAGCAGCGACTCGGCGTCGGTGAACGAGGCGTGTTGGCCGCCGCGCAGTGTCAGATCGCGGTGCCAGCCGCGGCTGTTGTTCCACAACTGACCCCAGGACGGCACGGTGTGGTGGTTGTCGCCGTCCATGCCCATCAGCAGGAAGGGGCGCTTCAGCCCGGCCGTGGCCACCGGGAAGGGGTTGCCCGGGGTGTGGTCACCCTGTTCGTAGGCGAGCACGCCGTCCAGGTCCGCGCCCGCCGTGATGCGCGGGTCCTCGTGCATCGTCTCCAGCGCCGCCATGCCCCCGGAGGACTGGCCGAACATGCCGACGCGGTGCGGATCGAGGGCGCCCACCAGGCCTCGCGGCAGCGGGCGGTGCTCCGCGTCCGGATCGTGCCCGGCGGCCAGGGCGTCGACCTGGTCCAGTACGAAGCGGGTGTCGGCGATGTTCACCGTCATCACCTTCTCCAACAGTGCGGTGATCGCGGCTGGTTCGCCCTTGGTGGCGGCGAACTCGCTTGGCAGGACCGAGCGTTCGACCCGACCGCCTGGGAACTGCACGGCGGAGGCGTCATAGGTGTGGTCGATGGTGACCACGACGAAGCCGTGCGAAGCGAGGTCGTCGGCAAGGGTGGTGCCCAGCGAGCGCGGGTCCAGCGTCCCGGGTTCGTAGAGGACCACCGGCAGCGGGCCGCCCCGCCGGTCCACCGGCGCTCCTTCGTGAGCGTGGGAGCGGGTGGCCGACCAGTCGACCCTGCCCTTGGGGACGCCGGTGAAGTTGTTCAGCGCGTCGAACCCGGCCGCTTCCCCGGGCAGCATCTGCGGCGTCAGCGGATACCGGTCGGCGTCGCGCGCCGGGTAGCGGACGCTCACCATCAGCTCGCGGTGCTGCCGGGCGGCGACCCACGGGTCGCGCCGGGCCGGGTCGACCAGGTGCAAGGAGACCGTGCCGACCTGGTGGGAGCCGGTGGGCGCGGGCAGCGTCGGGCCGTTCGACGCGGCGGTCGCCTGGGGCGCCGCGAGTGCGGTGGCCGCGAGCGCGGCGCCGAGCAGTAGTCCGGCGCCTCGCCGGACGCCTGAACCGCGGCGGGCCGTGGACGTGTGCATGGAGATCCCCCTGGTCGTGGTGCGAAGTCCCGGTCAGGATCTCTGCTCCGCGGGCACCGGACCATGGGGCGGCCAACCGGTCCTGGGTCGGGATTTCCCACCCGGGATCCCCTAGGGGCCGCGCCGTCAGCGCATCGGGTCGAACGCCACCGGCCGCACCCGGCCCTCCAGCATGGCGCCCAGCCCACGCACCGCGCAGTCGTCCGGGTTCTCCGCGATCTGCACCGGCATCCCGGTCGTCGTACGCAGCATCGTGTCAAGTCCCGGCATCGGCGCGCTGCTGCCGGCGAGCGTGATGCCCCGGTCGGCGAGATCGGCGACGAGGTCCGGCGGGCAGCGGCGCAGCACCGAGCGCAGCCCGTCGAGCACCGCGTTCATGGGGGTGCGCACCGCCATCCGTACGCTCTCGGAGTCGACCAGCACCGAGCGGGCCAGCCCGCTGGCCGCGT
Organism: Streptomyces silvisoli; assembly: GCF_029269905.1. Lineage (NCBI taxonomy): Bacteria > Bacillati > Actinomycetota > Actinomycetes > Kitasatosporales > Streptomycetaceae > Streptomyces > Streptomyces silvisoli. The sequence goes on from NZ_JARJBC010000020.1 coordinate 104,756, forward strand.
CCATGCCGTGCACCTCGGTGCTGCGGATGGCGGTGCCGTCGGCGTCCAGCATCTGGTGCAGCGGATGCACCTCCTGACCGGGGATCATCAGCGCGTGGTGGTTGCGCAGGTGCTGGATGACCGCGCGGTCCATGATGTCGCGCCCCACCGGGATCGTCTCGGCCGCCACGATCGAGCCCAGCGACAGCACCGCGACCTGCGTGGTCGCCGCCCCGGACATCACGATCATCGTCGCCTCGGGCAGCTCCACGGGCAGCCCACAGCCGACCGCGGCGGCGACCAGCGCGTCGATCAGCTCCACCCGGCGGGCACCGAGACCGGCGAGCGTCTCGATGCTGGCGCGCTGGGCGAGCGGTTCGCTGCCGTGCGGTACGCACACCGCGGCGCGCAGCACCGGCTTGAACCGCCAGGCCTTGCTCAGCTTGTCGCCGATGAGCGCCCGCAGCATGCGCTGCGCCATGTCGATGTTGACCACGGTGCCGCCGACGACGGGCCGCACCACTCGGATGTGCTCGGGGGTGCGGCCCACCATGTGCGCGGCGTCGTCTCCCACGGCGACGAGCGAACCGGAGCGGCAGTCGACGGCGGCCATGCTGGGCTCGTCCACGATGATGCCGGTGTTCTTCAGATACACCCTGGTCCTGGACGGGCCGAGGTCCACGGCGACGGTGCAGCGGCGCAACTGGTCGAGGCTGGCGGTCATGGGCGCTTCCTCCCCTGGCTGGCTGATACGCCAGATATGTACCCCGATAATCAGCTCATCCGGCGTCAGATAAGCCGCCTTGTACGCCGGTTGGCGCAGCCGTCCGGAGGGTTCCGCCCAGATGGCCCGTCAGGGGTTCGACCGCCCGCCGCCCGCGTTGTTCAGAGGGACGGGACCTTGTCCAGGAAGCCGTGCACCGTCTGGATCCTGCCGTCCGCCGCGACCGCCGCCACATCGAAGCCGACGGCCAGCGCCGCACCGTCCACCGGACCCAACTCCCAGGTGAAACGGGCCAGATGGTGGTGCGCGTCGACCGGCCCCGCGAGCCGGAAGACCAGCCCGGGGAACTGCGCCTGCACCGCCGCGATGGTGGCGTCGAACGCCTCCCGCCCCTCCGCGACCGCCATCGGGTCCACATAGCTGCCGTCCTCGGCCCACAGCGCTTCGAGCCTGCCGCGCCGGGCGACCGGGTCGGTCTCGTTCCAGACGGCGATGTAGCGCTCGACGAGGTCCTGGATGTCGCTCATGGTCATCTCCTCCTGCTCGACCGCGGGGCGTTCCCGCTGGTCAGAAACGTACGCAGAGCGGCGGTCGGCGGAATCCGTCGCCCATAGGTATTCCCGTAGCCGATAGGGGAGTTGACGTCGTTAAGCTTTACGTCCATGCCGGGATCGCTGTACGGGAGGGAGCACGAGCAGGCGGTGCTCGACCGTCTCCTCGAAGGGGCCGGGGACGGCATGAGCGGCGTCCTCGTGCTGCGCGGCGAACCCGGGATCGGCAAGACGGCGCTGCTCGACCACGCGGTCGCCACCGGCGCCGCCGCGGGCATGCGGGTGATCCGCGCCGCCGGTGTGGAGTACGAGGCCGAGCTGCCGTACGCCGCGCTGCATCTGCTGCTCGGAACCGGCCTTGACCGGCTCTCCGCCCTGCCGCAGCCGCAGCGCCAGGCGCTTGAGGGCGCCTTCGGCCTGGCACCGCCCGCCGTCACGGACCGGCTGCTGACCGGGCTCGCCGTGCTGTCGCTGCTGTCCGAACTGGCCGAGGAACGGCCCCTGCTGTGCGTGGTGGACGACGCGCAGTGGCTGGACCGCGCCTCCGCCGACGCCCTGCTGCTGGCCGCCCGGCGGCTACAGGCCGAGCCGGTCGCGCTGCTGCTGGCCGCCCGCGACGGCGAGGGTGGGCTGGCCACCGCCGGACTGCCCGAGCTGCGGTTGACCGGGCTCGCCGAGCCGGCCGCGACGGAGCTCCTGGACGCCCGCTTCGGCCGGCTCGCCGCCCCGGTGCGGCACCGGGTGCTCACCGAGGCGCGGGGCAATCCGCTGGCGCTCACCGAACTGCCCGCCGCGCTCGCCGCCGAACCGGCGGGCGTTCCCGAGGTACCGGGCGCGATTCCGCTCACCGACCGGCTCCAGGTGGCCTTCCACGGCCAGGTCAGCAGACTGCCCGCGGCCACCCAGACCCTGCTGCTGTTGGCTGCCGCCGAACCCGGCGGCGACCTGGAGGTGCTGCGCCGGGCCGCGGAACGGCTCGGCGCCGGGCTGCCCGACCTGCGCCCCGCCGAGGAGGCGGACCTGGTACACACCGTCGAGTCGGACCCGGCACCGCGGACGCTCGCCTTCCGCCATCCGCTGCTGCGGGCCGCCGTCTACCGCCGGGCGCCGCTCGCCAGCCGACTCGCCGCACACCGCGCACTGGCCGACGCGCTCGCCCGGTCGACGGACGACGAGGCCGCCGACCGCCGCGCCTGGCATCTGGCGCTGGCCGCCCCGGCCCCCGACGAGACGGTGGCGGCGGCCCTGGAGCAGGCCGCCGTGCGGGCCCACGGCCGTGGCGGCCACGCGGCGGCCGCCGCCGCGATCGAACGCGCCGCGCGCCTCAGCCCGGACCGCGACACCGCCACCCGCCGCTTCGCGCTCTCCGCGGAGGCGGCCATCGAGGCGGGCGACCCGGCGCGCGCCGAGTCCCTCGCGGAGCGCGCCGCCGCCCGCCTGACCGAGCCGCTGTACGACGTCCCGGTGATGCCGGGCGAGCCGGGAATGCGCGATGTGCTGGCCCATGTAAGGGCCACCGCGCGCTTCCTGCGGGGGGACTTCCCGGGCGCCTACCGGCTGCTGGTCGACGGCGCCGACCGCGCCGCCGGGAGCGACCCGCGGCAGGCCGCCCGGATGCTGATGCAGGCCTTCCACGTCGCCTGGTACCTCGGCGAACGCGAACTGGGCGAGGTCGTCGACGGGCTGGGGAGGTTGACGCATCCGGCGGACGACGCGGTCACCCCGCTGGTCCACTACCTCGTCGCCGCCACCTCGCCGCTGCTCGGCCGTAGCGCCGTGCCGCTGCCGCCGCTCGCCAAGACGGTGGCCGCCGCCGAGGCGAACGGCGCCCGGGTGCCGTGGGACGTGGTCCAGGTGTGCGGGGCGTCGCTGATCCACGGGCGGGACGCGGAAACGTACCGCCTCGCCGCCTCGCTGGCCGTCGGCTGCCGGGCGAGCGGCGGCTTCGGGCAACTGCCCACCGTGCTGTTCTTCCTGGCCGAGGCCGAACTGTTCCACGGACGCCACCGCGACGCGCTGGCCAGCGCCACCGAGGCGCTGCGCATCGCCCGGGACACCGGGCAGCGGCAGTGGACCAGTCAACTGACCGGATTCCTGGCCTACTTGGCGGCCGTCGAGGGCGACGCGGAGGGCTGCCGCCGCCTGGGTGACGACGCCCTCACCGACACCGGCGGGTCCCCGGCCATGGCGCCGGGTGAGCCGTGGACGCGGTGGGCGTTCGGCCTGCTCGACCTGGGCGCCGGACGCGCGGCGGAGGCCCTGGACCGGTTGGCGCCGCTGGTCGAGGGGCCGATGCGGCACCATGTCTCGGCCACGCGGGCGGTGCCCGACCTGGTCGAGGCGGCGGTGCGGCTCGGCCGTGCGGAGCGGGCCCGGGAACCTGCCGAGCGGTTCGCCGGGTGGGCCGCGCTCACCGGGCAGCCCTGGGCCGAGGCGCTGGCGCTGCGCTGCCGGGCGCTGCTCGCCGACGACCCCGCCGACCAGGAGGCCTGCTACACCAAGGCGCTCGCCGCGTACCAGGAGGCGGACGGCCCCGACCGCCCGTTGGAGCGGGCCCGTACCGCCCTGTTGTACGGGGAGTGGTTGCGCCGCGCTCGGCGCAAGGCGGAGGCCAGGGCGCCACTGCGGGCCGCCGTCGAGACGTTCGAGCGGCTCGGGGCCGGTCCCTGGGCGGAGCGGGCGCGCACCGAGCTGGGCGCCACCGGGGAGTCGGCGCCGCGCACACCGGGGCGGTCGGGGGCGCCGGCCGGGCTTACCCCACAGGAGCTACAGATCGTCCGATTGGCGGCACGGGGGCTGTCCAATCGCGACATCGCGGCACAGCTGTTCCTCAGCCCGCGCACGGTCGGCTACCACCTCTACAAGGCGTATCCCAAACTGGGCGTCAGCTCGCGCGGCGAACTCGTGGGCTGGGAGACTGATCTTCACGGACGGTGACGGGGCGGGTGCTCTCACCCGGCTATCACCCCCCTGTTTGTCGGCTGTTACGAACCTATGACGTAATTCATGGAGGAGGACGGGATCCACCCGCTCGTTTTCTGCATCTCACAGAGGGCAGATGACTCGCCATGGACCCGTTAGGAAGAACGATTCGGTGGAGCGACCCTTGATGAAACGTTGGCTGACCGCGGCTGTGGCCCTGATATCCCTGGGCCTGGTCGCCGGTTGCAGCGACGAAGGCGACCCGGTGTCGTTCGGCAACACGAACCCGAGCGCCGCGGGCTCCGCGGCGCCGAAGCCGGACAACCCGAACTCCCTGGCACAGATGCCGACCGGCCCGGCCGCGAACTTCAAGGTGCAGCGGACGGTCGAGGCGGCGGACAACACCAAAATAGGTGTGACCACCTACCACGGTGCGAAGTCCGGCTTCACCGGCAAGGTGTGGGTCTGGGCGCCGCCGCAGTACTTCCAGAAGGAGAACGCCAACAAGGGCTTCCCGGTGATCATCGCCCTGCCGGGTGGTGAGGGCTGGCCGACGAACTACTGGTTCGGCGCCGACCTGAAGCTCCAGGAGGACTTCTACAAGTGGTCCCAGGAGGGCAAGGCGCTGCCCTTCATCCTGGTGATGCCGGTGATCAACCCGGACAAGCAGTACCACGACTGCAGTGACATACCGGGCTCGCAGAAGATGGGCACATGGCTCACCCAGGACGTGCCGGACCTGGTGAAGCAGAACTTCCGCACCCTGAAGACCCGTGACGGCTGGGGCTTCATGGGCTCGTCCTCCGGCGGCTTCTGCGGCCTCAAGAGCGTGCTGCAGTACCCGGACACCTTCAAGGCCGCGATACCCAGCGGTCCGGACATAGTTCCGGACTCGCCGCTGTGGCACGGCGACAAGGCCGCGATGCAGGCCAACAACCCGCAGTACCTGGCCAAGGAACTGGCCAGGAAGGGCGGCCCGGACGTCTACCTGGGCTTCCAGGTCGGCACCACCGAGACGTCCGACATGGTCAAGGTCAAGCAGTTCATACAGGAGTACGGACGCGGCCCGGTGCACACCCGGCTGCAGGTGATCGCCGGCGGCGAGCACAACGCCCGCAGCTACACCCGGGGCATGGACGAGGGCACGATCGAGTGGATCAGCCAGCACATGCAGGGTCCGTCCGAATGATCAGCTGACGACGTCAGCGTACGGCGCCCCGGGGCCGGCTCGGGGGCGCCACGCCGTAGGGCACGCGAAAAGGGGTCCGCACCGACGAGGTGCGGACCCCTTTTCGCGTGTGGTCGTCAGTTGCCCGACGGGCTGGGTGACGCGCCGATCTGCTTCGCGTAGGTCTGGGTGTACTTCGGGATCAGCGCCTCGATCCGGTTGACGTAGTTCTGCGTCTCGGGGATCTGCGGGATGCCCTGGGCCTTGAGCACCGCGCCGGGGCCCGCGTTGTACGCGGCGAGCGCGAGCTGGGTGGGGTCGCCGGGGATGCTCTTGACCTCGTTGAACAGGTGGCACATGTAGGCGCCCTGGGCCGGGATGGCGTCGGCCGGGTTCCACACGTCGGCCTTGCCGTCGCCGGTGTAGTCCTTGCCCCACTCCGCCCAGGTCGACGGGTAGAACTGCGCGATGCCCTGGGCCTGGCCGGAGTCCGCCTGGGGGTTCCAGTGGCTCTCGGCGTCGAGTTGCGCGGCCAGCATCGGAACGCTCAGCTCCGGGCACGTCCTGGCGGCCGACTGAACGGTCGCCAGGTACTGGTTGGGAATGGTGGGCAGCGCGGGCGGCCGGGTCAGCCACCAGACGATGCCGACGGCGGCGGCGACTACGAGTACGGCTCCGAAGGCCAGTCCCACCAGACACCCTCGGCGGCCTGAGCGCCTGGTTTGTATCTCCATGTAATTCCACCGTAACGGGAGGTTTGTGCTTCCCCTCTATACACGGGGAAGGCGGGCCCGCAGGTTCCACACGGCGGGGTTGTCGGCGAGGCCGTCGTGCATGTCTACCAGGTCCGCCAGTACATCGTGCAGGAAGTCCCTTGCTTCGCGGCGCAGATCACTGTGCCGTACCGAGATGGGCGGCTCGTCCTCCGCCCAGTCCGCGGTGATGTCCACCCAGCCGAAGCGCCGCTCGAAGCGCAGCCGCTCGGTCGACTGGGTGAAGTCCAGCTCGGCCCGCTGCGGCCGGGCGGCCCGGCTGCCCATGGGGTCCTGGTCGAGCTGTTCGGTGATGTCGCACAGCGCCCAGGCGAAGTCCAGCACCGGCACCCATCCCCAGGCTGTGGACAGCTCACGGTCGCCCTCCGCCAGGTAGACGTCGCCGCAGAACAGGTCGTGCCGCAGCGCGTACACGTCAGCGGTCCGGTAGTCGGTCTGCGGCGGGTCGGGAAACCGGCGCGACAGGGCGTATCCGAGGTCGATCACCCCGGAATCCTAGGTGCCGTCGGCGGAGCGACCGCCCGGGGGAGGGTAAAACGGCGTGACGGGACCGCCGTTACCGGGGACCATGGAGCCATGTCCGGACCACTCGTCATACGCGGTTCGGTCTCCGTACCGGAGGCCGAGCTGATGTGGCGTTTCTCGCGCTCGTCCGGACCGGGCGGGCAGCACGTGAACACCACTGACAGCCAGGTGGAGTTGCGCTTCGACCTGGCGGCCAGCCAGTCGCTGCCCGCGGTCTGGAAGGAGCGCGCGCTGGAGCGGCTGGCGGACCGCCTGGTGGACGGCGTGCTGGTGGTACGGGCCAGCGAGCACCGCTCCCAGTGGCGCAACCGGGAGACCGCGGCGGTTCGGCTCGCCGCGCTGCTGGCGCAGGCCACCGCGCCACCGCCCAAGCCGCGCCGTCCCACGAAGGTGCCGCGCGGCATCAACGAACGCAGGCTGCGGGTCAAGCGCGAGCGCGGCGACATCAAGCGCGGGCGCAGCGGGCGCGGCTGGGACTGACGGGCCGCCCGGGGCGGACCGGCCCAGGGCTCGGGTCAGCCCAACTGGTGGTAGCGCCCGCGGAAGTACGCCAGCGGACGGCCGCCCGCGCTCGGTGTGCGGGCGGTGAGCACCTCGGCTATGACCAGGGTGTGGTCTCCGGCCGGAACGCGCTGCGTGGTGCGGCACTCCAGGATCGACAGCGCGCCGCCGATCAGCGGAGCGCCCGAGGCGGCACCCCGGGTGTACGGGATGTCGTCGAACAGCAGGCGGTCGCTGACCCGGCCGCGCATCGCGAAGCGGCCCGCGACATGCCGCTGGCTCTCGCTGAGCACCGAGGCCGCCCAGCACGGCTGCCGCTCCAGCAGCTCGTCCATCCGCGATCCCACCCGCACACTGACCAGCACCAGTGGCGGTTCCAGCGAGACCGAGAGGAACGCGGTCGCGGTCATCCCGACGTCCTCGCCCGCCAACCCGTCCTCCGGGTCGTGCGCGGTGATCAGCGTGACGCCCGCGGCGAGCCGGGACATCGCGGCACGGAACTCGTCGGCGCTCGTCCGCGGCTCGCCGGAGCGCGGCTCCGCCGGGCTCACACGCTCATCGGGGTTCGGCACGCCTCCAGCATGAGGGATGCCCTCGGCCGGGGGCATGGCTGGGGCGGTCTGCTCGGGGGATTCCTGCAACACGTACCAAACGGTAACCGGCGGCCGCGGCCCGCGCGTCGGGCGGACGGACCATACGGGCTCCGCGAGGAGACCTAGGTCTTCTGGGGGCTCGTGTCGTACGCTCCGGACACAGATTCCGGCCGGGCGTCCGGTATGTAACGTTCGAACCCCAAAGTCTTGCGCACGAAACCACTTACCGTGCCCGACTTTTGACAGAGGGCTGTGACCTCAGTCACAAGGAGGGGGAATTGTTGACCCTGTGTACCCGCTGGGCTGCTCGCTGTGATTCAGTTGCGGTGGCAATCGGACGATAGGAAATCGCGAACAGACCAAGGGATTAACAACCGAGAAACCCAAGAAGTACGAAGTGGAACTCGTCGAGGCTCGGGGGAGAGACATGGACACGGAGTCGGAGCCGTACGTCCGCCTCGCGACTCTGCGCCAGCTGCACCAGGTCGTCGCGGACCTGAACACCGCCCGCAGCCTGGCCGACACCCTGCAGGCCGTCGCCGACGGCGTGGTCAGCGGGCTGGGGTACGAGCTGTGCGCCGTGAACCTGGTGCGGCCCGACGGCGATCTGGTCGTCGCCGCGGTCGCCGGAAGCGCGGGCGCCGAGGCGCTGATGGCGGGCCGGGTCGGTTCCCGGGCCTCCTGGGAGCGGCGGCTGGCGATGGGCCACCGGTGGGGGTCGCTGCGTTTCATCCCGTACGACGAGGGCTGGGTGCTGGACGGCGACGACGTACCGAGCTGGCACCGGGAGAGCGGACCCGCGCCGCGCCTGTCCGACGAGTGGCACCCGCAGGACCGGCTGCTCGCCCCCATGTACGCCACCCCGGCGGGCGGCGGCGAGCTGATCGGCGTGATCTCGGTGGACCGGCCGCGTGGTGGCCGCCGCCCCGGCGCCTGGGCCCGGGAGGCTCTGCAGACCTACTCGTTCCAGGCGGGCATCGCGATCAGCAACGCCCGGCTGCGCGCCAACATGCAGCGCGCGCTGGTCCGGCTGGAGCGCGAGCAGCAGGCGCTGCGGGCCAGCGAGGAGAGCTTCCGGCAGGCGTTCGAGTACGCGCCCAGCGGTATGGCGATCGCCGAGATGGGCGGCGACCAGCACGGCAAGCTGCTGCGCGCCAATGACGCGCTGTGCCGGATGCTGGGCCGCCCGGCCAACCAGATGCGCCGCTACTCCTTCTCCGACCTGGTGCATCCCGAGGACATCGGGACGCTGCTGCGCACCTCGGCCGAGGGCGGCCGGGCCGAGCTGCGGCTGGCCCGCCGGGACGGCACGTACCTGTGGGTGTCGCTGCGCAACTCGGTGGTGGCCGACACCACCGACGGGCCGCGCTTCCTGCTCACCCATGTCGAGGACATCGAGGAGCGCAAGCGGCACGAACTCGCCCTGGCGCACCGCGCCAGCCATGACTCCCTCACCGGCCTGCCGAACAGCGCCGAACTGCGGGCCCGGCTGAGCGCCCGGCTCTGCTCCCGTCCGTTCGCCGCCGAGGAGCACACCGCCAGCGCCGACGACCTGGACGAGTTCGGGTACAGCTTCCCCGCGCCGCCCGCACATCCCTATGACCACCACGTCCACGCCATCGAGCCGGACGAGGGTGAGGGCGAGAGCGGCAAGGGCCTGGCGGTGCTGTTCTGCGACCTGGACGGCTTCAAGTCGATCAACGACAGGTTCGGCCACCACACCGGTGACGCGGTGCTGATCGAGGTGGCAAGGCGGCTGTCCAGCGTCGTGCGGGACGGGGACACCGTGGCCCGGCTCGGCGGCGACGAGTTCGTGGTGCTCGCCGACGGCCTGGACCGGGACGGCGCCCAGGACCTCGCCGTCCGGCTGCGCAACGCGATCATCCCGCCGATCAGGGTGGACGGCCGGGCGGTGCGGGTCGGCGCCAGCTTCGGCATCGGCTGGGCGGGCTGTGGGATGACGGTGGAGGAAGTGCTGCACTCCGCCGACCAGCGGATGTACGTCGAGAAGCGCTCCCGGGCCAAGGCCCAGCGCCGGGCGGGCTGATCACCGCTGTGGGCGGGGACACGCGTTGAGCCACCGGATCGGGGTAGGCTCGCGCGGGTCCAGCAATATCCGGTCCGCGGTGGCCGGACGCAGTGGGGAGTGAGCAGCGGATGACGGCCGCGGGTAACGGCACGCCAGAGCCCGAGAACGACGACCCCTTCGCGTACCTGTACCGCGGGGAGGGTGACGAGGCCGCGTCCGCGGCCGACCGATCGAACGCCACAGGGGCGCGAAACGCCTCGTTCGAGGGCGGTGGTGGGCGCCGGGCGGGCGTGCCGCGCACCTCGTACAACCAGGTCACCCGGGTCGGTGAGCGGCGCCAGGCGCCACAGCAGAGCGGCTACGGCTATCCGCCGCCGCCCCAGACCCAGGCCCAGCCGCAGCAGCAGTACGCCGCCGCCCCGCCCGCACATCGCGGGGGCCACGGCGGCGGCCGGGGTTCCGGTTCCAACCGGCGCGGACTGATGCTCGGCGCCATCGCGGTGGTCGTGGTGGTCGCCGTCGGCATCGGCGTCGCCGCGCTGACCGGCAGTGACAAGTCGGACAACCAGGCGGGCGCCAACACCAGCCCCGCGCCCAGCACTTCACAGGGCTCCCAGGGCCCCTCGCCGTCCGCGAGCAGCGACCCGAACGCGAAGCTGCCTCAGGAGTTCGCCGCCACGCTGACGTTGAGCGGCGGGGCGAAGACCGACAACAACCACCAGGGCGCCAAGGGCCCCAACGGCGCGTTCGTGGACGGTATGGAGACGCCGGGCGCCACCGTCACCTGGAACGCCACCGTGCCGAAGACGGGCACCTACGCCCTGTGGGTCCGCTACGCCAACGCCCAGCCGGACGACGCGAAGAGCACCGTCGTGGTCAACGGCAAGCCGCTGAGCTACAAGATCAACCTCAAGAACTACGGCACGGCGGGCAACTGGGACCTGTGGTACACCTCGTGGATGTCAGTGAACCTCAACCAGGGTGCCAACACGATCGCGTTGACCTGCGCCCCCGGCGACGTCTGCCACTACAACCTGGACCGGGTGGGCGTGACGGTCGACCAGAACGCCAAGCCGGAGGGCTGGTAACCGCAGGAGAGTCGGGGGCTCGTCCTGGAACGGGGGCGTGCCCCCGAAGCCCTACTGCTCGGTGACCGCGACCTGCGGCAGCAGAACCTCGTACCGCTCCCGGTCGAACTCCCCCGCCGCGGGCGCGAGTACCGTGGCCGCGGAGAGCGCCACCGCGCGGGCCAGGCGGTCGGGCCAGGGGAGGTCCTCCGCCGTCGCGGACAACAGGCCCGCCACTGCCGAGTCGCCCGCACCGGTCGGGTTGCCGGAGAGCCGCCTGGGCGGGGCGGCCCGCCAGATGCCGCGTTCGGTGACCGCCAGCATCCCCTCCGCGCCACCGGAGGCGACCACCGCCCGCGCCCCGCGCCGCCGTGCCTCCCGGGCGGCGCGCAACGGATCGGTCAGGCCGGTGAGTTGGGCCAGCTCCTCCGCGTTGGGCTTGACCACGTCCGGCCGGGCCGCGATGCCCCGGCGCAGCGCCTCGCCGCTGGTGTCCAGCAGCACCGGCACGCCCACCGACCGTGCGGTGCGCACCAGTTCGGCGTACGAGCCCACCGGCAGGCCCGGCGGCAGGCTGCCGCACAGCGCCACCGCCCGTGCGTCCGCCAGCAGTTCGCGGTAGCGGTCGAGGAAGGCCGTCCACTCCTCGGGGCTGATGACCGGTCCCGGCTCGTTGAACATCGTGGTGTCGCCGCTGGAGCCGTCCACCACCGCGACGGTGCGGCGGGTGTCGCCCGCCACCGTGACCAGCGCGTCGGCCACCCCGGGGGCGGTCTGCCGCAGCAGGGCGCGCAGCGCTTCGCCCGTACGGCCGCCGACCAGGCCGGTGACGGTGGTGCCATGACCCAGTGCGGCCAGCACCCGCGCGACGTTGAGGCCCTTTCCGCCGGGCCGCTCGACGACCTCGCGCACCCGGTGGGTGGTGTGCGGTTCCAGCCGTGGCACACGGTATGTCACGTCGAGGGCGGCGTTGAGCGTGACCGTCAGGATCATCGCGCCAGCACCCCTGTCTCGATAGGACTCGCTCGGTCTCGGAAGCCGTTTCGCGAGCGATCATGCCAAAAGAACGGCGGTCGGCCCAGAGTCGGGCCGACCGCCGTCCGGCTTCACGGCACGAAGCCGTACGAATGCGTCACCTGCCGGTGGGCCGCACCACCCACTCGCCCTTGCGCATCACACCCGCCAGCGCGAAGTCGTCGTCCAGGACCACGAGGTCGGCGTCCTTGCCCGGCTCCAGCGAGCCGACGCGGTCGTAAAGCCCGAGCAGCTTGGCCGGGTTGGCGGAAATGGCCTGTACGACCTGCTCGATCGGCAGCCGGTCGACGGTCACCGCGCGGCGGAACGCGGTGTCCAGGGTGAGCGTGGATCCCGCGATGGAGCCGCCCTCCACGAGCCGGGCCACCCCGTCCTTGACCTCGACCTGCATCGGGCCGAGCGGATAGCGGCCGTCGCTCATACCGGCCGCGCCCATCGCGTCGGTGATGAACGCCACCCGCCGGGCACCCGCGTTGCGGAACGCCAACTCCAGGACGGACGGGTGCAGATGGGTGCCGTCGTTGATCAGCTCCACCGTGACCCGCTCGTCGCCGAGGAGCGCGGCGATCGGGCCGGGAGCGCGGTGGGCCAGCGCCGGCATGGCGTTGAACAGGTGCGTCGCGACGGTCGCGCCCGCGTCGATCGCCTCCAGCGTCGCGTCGTAGTCCCCGTCGGTGTGGCCCACGGCGGCGATGACCCCGTGCTCGACCAGCAGCCGTACCGAGTCCAGCCCGCCGGGCAGTTCGGGGGCGAGCGTCATCATCCGGGCGGTGCCGCGCGCCGCGTCGACCAGCTTCCGTACGTCGGCCGGGTCCGGATCGCGCAGCAGCGTCGGCTCGTGCGCGCCGCAGCGGTGCGGGGAGATGAACGGACCCTCGAAGTGGATTCCGGCCAACTCGCCCTGCTCGACCAGTTCGGACAGCGCGCCGGCCTGGCGGGCGAGGTCGTCCAGGTCACCGGTGACGGTCGAGGCGAGCATGGTGGTGGTGCCGTGGGCGCGGTGCGTGCCGATGGCGGTCAGCGCCTCCTCGGCGGTGCCCGCGGAGAAGGAGGCCCCACCGCCGCCGTGCACGTGGATGTCGACGAAACCGGGCACGATCCAGTGCCCGGAAAGGTCGGTGCCGCCGCGCTCGTCGTAGCGGTTGGCGGCGATCCGGCCGCCCTCGACGGTCAGGCTGTCCTGGACGACGCCCGACGGCAGTACCACCCGTGCCCCGGCGAGGACTTCGCGGCGATCGGTGTGCTGTGTGTCCATCAGGCGGTTACCTCCACGGAGAGTCGGTCCCAGGCGAGCAGACCCGCGCCCAGGCACCCGGCAGCGTCCCCGAGGGCCGCCGGAACGATGAGGGGGAGCCGTTGGAACGTCACGCGCTCCGTGACGGCCTCGCGCAGCGGCGCCAGCAGCGTCTCGCCCGCCTCGGCCAGCCCGCCGCCGACGATCAGCGTTCCCGGGTCGAGCAGGGTGAGCCCGGTCACCAGGCCGTCGGCCAGGGCGCTGACGGCGTTGCGCCAGACGGCCAGCGCGCGCGGGTCGGCCTTGTCGACCGCCTGCGCGCAGTCGGCGGCGGTGGCCGCCGGGTCACCGCTCGCCTCGGCCCAGTCGCGGGCCACCGCGGCGGCCGACGCCTCGGTCTCCAGGCAGCCGGTCTGCCCGCAGGGACAGCGGCGTCCGCCGGGGCGCACCACGATGTGGCCGATCTCGCCCGCCGAGCCGTGCGCGCCCGGCTCGATCCGGCCGTCGATGCCGATGGCGGCGGCGATCCCGGTGCCCAGCGCGAGGAACAGGAACCGGTCCTGGTCGCGCCCGGCGCCCAGCCGCCCCTCGGCGAGCCCGCCGCAGCGCAGGTCATGGCCGAGGGCGGTGGGGATCCCGCCCAGCCGGTCGGCGAGCAGCGAGCGCATGGGCACGTCCCGCCAGCCGATGTTGGACGAGTAGACGGCGACGCCGCGCGCGTCGTCGACCACCCCGGGTACCGCGACGCCCGCCGCGGCGGCGGTCCTGCCGAGGGTGCGCTCGCCGTGGGCGCGCAGCTGCGCGGCGAAGTCGAGTATGGCGGTGATCACGGCTTCCGGACCGCGCTCGCGGTGCGTGGGGCGGCGCGCCTCGTACAGGAGGGTGCCGTCCGCCGCGACCAGCGCGGCCTTCATGCCGGTGCCGCCTACGTCCAGGGCGATGACGTGTTCCACGGTGACCAGTCTGACCGGTCGTGCCGCACTGGTCTAGTCCACCCGTTGTGCTGCGCCGTCCGCCCACCCGTTTGCCGTCCCCGTTGACGGGGTGGGTGGGCGGCGGGCGCACCTGGCGCGGCACGTATATTGGCGCTTTCGGCGGGGACGAGGCGCAAAGGGCGGTAGGTACACGGTGGAGCGGCGGCGGTTCCTTGGGCTCGCGGCGGGAGGTGGCCTCGCGGGAGCGATGTCGCTGACGGGATGCGGTGGCGGCGCGACGGGCGGCGGCACCAAGCTCACCATGGTCGCGGCGGACTACGGCGACAACGCCACCAACACCTCGCAGACGTACTGGAACGACGTCGCCGGCCAGTTCAAGCAGAAGAACCCCGACATCACGGTTGATGTCAAGGTCTACAGCTGGGACGTGGTGGACAAGAAGGTCGCCGACATGGTGGCCGCCGGGCAGGCCCCCGACATCGCGCAGTGCGGCGCGTACGCCGACTACGCGGCCAAGGGCCTGCTCTACAGCGTGGACGACCTGCTCTCCATACCCGCCCAGGCCGACTTCATCAGCTCCATGGCGGACGCGGGCAGCGTCAACCGGACCCAGTACGGCATGCCGTTCGTCTCCAGCGCGCGCATGCTCTTCTACAACAAGACGCTGTTCAAGCAGGCCGGGATCGTCGACGCCAGCGGCGCCGCGCAGCCGCCGAAGAGCTGGGACGACCTCAAGGCCGCCGCCCAGAAGCTGAAGGCGGCGGGCGTGAAGGTGCCGTTCGGCCTGCCGTTCGGGCCGGAGGAGCCGGCCGCGGAGACGCTGATATGGATGCTCGGCAACGGCGGCAACTACACCGACGACGTGGGCAGTTACACCATCAACTCGGCGCAGAACATCGAGGCCTTCCAGTGGATCAAGGCCAACCTCTCCGACACCGGCCTGTCCGGCCGCAACCCGGCCACCACCAACCGCCAGGACGTGTTCAACGCGTTCGCCGCCGGTGACTGCGGTTTCCTCAACGGCCACCCCACGCTGATGCAGATGGCCGAGAGGGCCAGGGTCGACTTCGGCATCGCCAAGATCCCCGGCAAGGGCGGTCCGCTGGCGTCCACGGTCGGTGTCGCCGACTGGATGATGGCGTTCAAGAAGAACGGCAACCGGCAGCAGATCGGCAAGTTCCTGGAGTTCGCGTACAGCCGGCAGAACACGCTGCGGTTCCTGCGCGCCTACGACCTCCAGCCCGTTACGGTGTCCGCGTCCAACGCGATGCTCGCCGACTCCTCCCTGAAGCCGGTCTGGCCGTTCCTGAACGAACTGCCGAGCGCCCGCTTCTACCCGGACAACAAGGTCTCCTGGGGCCCGGTCAACGCCAAGCTGAAGCAGGTCATCGGCCGGGCGGCCACCCAGGACCCGGTGGGCGTCCTCGGCGACCTCCAGCGCACCGCGGAAGCGGCGGACAACAGCGCCGCCGCGAAGTAGCGTTGACGGCGTGGGACGTGCCGAGGAGGTGGCGCCGGTGACGGAGCGGGTTGGCGCCCTGTCCGAGCGGGAGCGCGGCATCCTCGACGTGGCCGGGCGCTCATGGCCGACGGTGGGCGCCAAGGAGCGGGTCGTAAGGGAGCGGTTGGGCATCTCGCCGCACCTGTACTACCAACTCCTCAACGCCCTGCTGGACGACCCCCGCGCCCTCGCCCACGCCCCCGCCACCGTCAACCGTCTGCGCCGCCTGCGCGAGGCGCGCCGCGCCAACCGTTAGCCGACGGGGGGATGCGACCACGGCCGCACCCGCTGCCGGTAGGGTCGGGGCATGGGCAGCCAACCTGTTCCCACCCCCGTAACGCCAGCGGGCAAGGCCGGGATGGCCGCGCTGCTGACCGAGCCCAAGCGGGCCGTGGTGGCGCTGGACTTCGACGGCACGCTGGCTCCGATCGTCGCCGACCCGGAGCAGGCCCGGGCGCATCCGCGCGCGGTGCCGGTGCTCTCCCGGCTGGCGCCCCGGGTAGCCTCGGTCGTGGTGATCACCGGCCGCCCGGCCGGAGTCGCGGTGCGCTACGGGGGCTTCGCGGGCGTACCCGGCCTGGAGAACCTGGTGGTGCTCGGCCACTACGGCGCCGAGCGCTGGGACGCCGTCTCCGGTGAGGTGCGCGGTCCCGGCGACGACCCGGGCGTACTGGCGGTACGGGCCGAGCTGCCCGGATTCCTCGAACGCCTCGGCGCCTGGCGCGACACCTGGGTGGAGACCGCGCACATCGAGCACAAGGGCGGTCGCGCCGTCGCCGTGCACACCCGCAGGACCGACGACCCGAACGCCGCCCTGGAGGCGCTGCGCGGGCCGCTCACCGAACTCGCCCACAAGCACGGCCTGATCGTCGAACCGGGACGCATGGTGCTGGAGCTTCGGCCGCCGGGCATGGACAAGGGCGTCGCGCTGGCCTCATACGTACGGGAGACCGGCGCCGGAGCGGTGCTCTACGCCGGGGACGACCTCGGTGACCTGGCCGCCTTCGACGCGGTGGAGGAGCTCCGGGCGGAGGGCGTGCCCGGGGTGCTGGTGTGCAGCGGCAGCAACGAGGTCGCCGAACTCGCCGCCCGCGCCGACCTGGTGGTCGACGGCCCGGAAGGCGTGGTGGAGCTGCTCGCGGCGCTGGCCGACGCGTTGGCCTGAACTAGTCGGTCAGCGCGGCCAGTTGGTCGAGGAACCAGCGTTGCGGCGGCAGCGCGGTGGCCGCCGCGGCCAGCCGCTTGGTGCGCACGGCCCGCTCGCCGTCGGGCATCGCCAGCCCCTCGTGCAGCGCCCGCGCGGTCGCCTCCACGTCGTACGGGTTCACCACGATCGCGTCCTCGCCCAGCTCCGCGAAGGCGCCCGCCTCCCGGGACAGCACAAGGGCGCAGCCGCCCTCGGAGACCACCGGGACCTCCTTGGCGACCAGGTTCATCCCGTCCCTGATCGGGTTGACCAGCGCCACGTCAGCCAGCCGGTAGGCGGCGAGCGAGCGGGCGAAGTCGTCCTTGACATGCAGGATCAGCGGCTGCCAGTCGGCCGTGCCGTAGCGGGAGTTGACCTCCTCGGCCACCCGCTGCACGGTGGCCGTGTAGTCGCGGTAGACGGCCAGGTCATGGCGCGAGGGGTAGGCGAAGGCGACGTGCACCACGCGGCCGTGCCACTCGGGGTGGGTGGCGAGCAGCCGCTCGTAGGCCAGCAGGCCGCGCACGATGTTCTTGGACAGCTCGGTCCTGTCCACCCGGACGATGACCTTGCGGTCCGGACCGATCTGCTCCCGTAGCGCGGCCATCCGCTCGTCCACGTCCGGGCGGTGCGCGCGCTCCCGTAGGAACTCGGCGTCGGCGCCCAGGCCGTGCACCCCGAGCCGGGTGGTGCGGCCCTCGTGGCGGACCGCCAACCCGTGGCCGTCCGCGGTGACTTCGGCGCCCAGCAGGTCGGCGCAGCACGCGGCGAAGGCGTCCGCCCAGCGGCGGGTGAGGAACGCGGCCCGGTCCGCGCCGAGGACGCCGCGCAGCACCGAGGTGGCGATGTCGTCGGGCAGCAGCCGGAAGTAGTCCGGCGGGGCCCACGGGGTGTGCGAGAAGTGGCCGATCCGCAGATCGGGGCGGCGCTCGCGCAGCAGCCGGGGTGTCAGTGTCAGGTGGTAGTCCTGTACCAGGACGGCCGAGCCCTCGGCGGCCTCTTCGGCCAGCGCGTCGGCGAACGCCGCGTTGTAGCTCTCGTACTGCGCCCACTCGGCGCGGAAGTCCTGGTTGAAAACGGGTTCCAGCGGGGTCTGGTAGAGGAGGTGGTGGACGAACCACAGCACCGAGTTGGCGATGCCGTTGTACGCCCCGGCGAACACCGCCGGGTCGATGTCCAGCATCCGCACCCGCTGACCGCCGGTGTCGGCCGGGTCCAACCGTCCGCCCACGGCCGCGGCCGCCGCGCGGTCGTCGTCGGAGAGCGCCGCGCACACCCACACCGAGTCCGCGTCGGCGCCGATCGCGCTCAGTCCGGAGACCAGTCCTCCGCCACCGCGCCGGGCGGTGAGTGAGCCGTCCTCGGCACGGCTGTACGAGACCGGTCCGCGGTTGGACGCGACCAGGACCTGGGCTGCGCGCGTAGCGACCATACGGCCAGCCTACGATGCGTTCCGCTCACCATGAGCGTTTTTCCGTCCCCGGTCGGGTTCGGTCCGGCGTCCAGGGAGCCCTCACGCCCGGCGAGGGCCGCTGATCGGCGCGGTGCGGAGACTACGCGGCGCGGCGGGCGGCGTACTCGGGGACGGTGATCATCGGCGGCCGCTCCTCGACCACCACCTCGTGGACGCGTGGCTCGAAACCGCCCTCCGGCCCCCGGTCGAACTGCGTCAGCACCGGCCGCACCATGGTGGCCCGGGCCAGTCGTACCTGGGCGGTGCGGTAGATCGTCGCGGCCATCCGGCCGAGCGCATGGGAGTCCTGGTGCCGGTGGTGCCGTACCCCGACGTCCACCTGGGCCAGCGCGTCGAGCCCGACGCAGGCCAGCGCGTCCACCAGCATGCCCAGCTCCACCCCGTACCCCACGGGGAACGGCAGGCGCTCCAGCAGTGCGCGCCGCGCCGCGTACTCGCCGCCCAGCGGCTGTACGAAACCGGCCAGTTGCGGCCAGTGCAGGTTGAGCAGCGGGCGGGCGACCAGCTCGGTGACCCGGCCGCCGCCTGCCGGAACGACGGCGCCGCCGGCCTCCAGCGGCCGGTCGTACATCGCCTTGACCAGATGCACCTCGGGATCTGTCAGCAGCGGCCCGACGATCCCGTACACGAAGCCGGCGTCGAAGTCCCGCAGGTCGGCGTCGATGAAGCAGACGATCTCCCCGCTGGTGGCCATCAGTGAACGCCAGAGCACCTCGCCCTTGCCGGGCACCGCCGGGATCCGCGGCAGCACCGTGTCCCGGTGCACCACCCGCGCTCCGGCGCGCTCGGCCACCTCGGCGGTGCGGTCGGTGGAGCCGGAGTCCATCACCACCAGCTCGTCCACCAGCGGTGCGGCCTCGCTCATCAGCTCCCGTCGGATCTCCCCGACGATCGCGCCAACGGTGGCCTCCTCGTTGAGCGCGGGCAGCACCACGCTCACCGTGCCAGCCGGGCCCGTCGCGCGCTTGGCGGCGAGCAGCTGGTCGAGCGGACGGTCGGCGGTGGACCAGGACCGTCGCTCCAGCCAGCGCTCCACCTCTTCCAGCACTGCCCCGCCTCCCTGTCAGCGGAACCGCGCATGTGACCCATCTCGCGGTTCGGACGACTATCTCAACTGTCCGGCCCTTCGGTTACAGTCTTGGGCAACGCGCCTGACGACCGCATGTCGGCAGCGCGTGAAAAACGCCTGGGTGAACAGCCCAGTGCCATAGAGCTCATCCAGAGGGACTGAGGGAACGGCCCGTTGACGTCCCGGCAACCCTCCTACCGGCCGCGCAGCTGTCAGCCGAGGCCACGGTGGGGAAGGTGCCAATTCCGTCCCGCGGCGAGAAGCGCCGCGGGGAAGATGAGGAGAGAGGCCTCGCCATATGGCTGTCGAAACCGTCGCATCCGCCGTCAGCGCTTCCACCGACTTCGGCCCCGCCGTGGCCCTGTCCTGCCGCGAGTGCGGCGAGCGCTTCCCGCTCGGCCCGATCTTCGCCTGCGAGGCGTGTTTCGGCCCGCTGGAGGTCGCCTACGAGTTCCCCAGCGGTGACCCGGAGGGCCTGCGCCGGCGCATCGAGGCCGGCCCCACCAGCATCTGGCGGTACGCGCCGCTGCTGCCCGTCCCCGCCGACGTGGCCGGCAAGCCGAACCTGAACCCCGGCTTCACCAAGCTCGTCAAGGCCGACCGGCTCGCCCGCGAACTGGGCGTCACCGGCGGTCTGTACGTCAAGGACGACTCGGGCAACCCCACCCACTCCTTCAAGGACCGGGTGGTGGCGATCGCCGTCGAGGCGGCCCGCAACTTCGGCCTGACCACGCTGTCCTGCTCCTCCACCGGCAACCTCGCGGGTGCCGTCGGCGCCGCCGCGGTGCGCGCGGGCTTCCGCAGCTGCGTGTTCATCCCGCACGACCTGGAGGCCGGCAAGGTGGTGATGGCTGCGGTCTACGGCGGTGAACTGGTCGGCATCGAGGGCACGTACGACGACGTGAACCGGTTCTGCAGCGAGCTGATCGGCGATCCGATCGGCGAGGGCTGGGGCTTCACAAACGTCAACCTGCGCCCCTACTACGGCGAGGGCTCCAAGACTCTGGCCTACGAGATCTGTGAGCAACTCGGCTGGCGGCTGCCGGACAACATCGTCATCCCGATCGCCTCCGGCTCCCAACTCACCAAGATCGACAAGGGGTTGCAGGAGCTGGTCAAGCTCGGCCTGGTCGAGGACAAGCCGTACCGGATCTACGGCGCGCAGGCCGAGGGCTGCTCCCCGGTCTCCACCGCCTTCAAGGCCGGGCACGACGTGGTGCGTCCGCAGAAGCCGAACACCATCGCCAAGTCGCTGGCGATCGGCAACCCGGCCGACGGCCCGTACGTGCTGGACATCGCCCGGCGTACCGGTGGCGCGGTCGAGGACGTCAACGACGAGCAGATCGTCGACGCGATCAAGCTGCTGGCCCGCACCGAGGGCATCTTCGCCGAGACCGCGGGCGGGGTGACCATCGGCGTACTGAGGAAGCTGATCGAGACCGGCCAGCTCGACCCGGCCGACGAGACCGTCGCCATCAACACCGGTGACGGCCTGAAGACCCTGGACGCGGTGGCGCCGACCACCGGCCCGACCGCCATCATCCGTCCCACCCTTGACTCGTTCCGAGAGGCTGGCCTCGCATGAGTGTCAACGTCCGCATCCCGACCATCCTGCGCACCTACACCGGCGGACAGGCCGAGGTGACGGCCGAGGGCAGCACGCTGTCCGAGGTCATCGCGTCGCTGGAGCAGAACCATCCCGGCATCTCCGCCCGTGTCCTGGACGACCAGGGCAAGCTGCGCCGCTTCGTGAACGTCTACGTGAACGACGATGACGTGCGGTTCGACAGCGGCCTTGCGACGGCCACGCCCGACGGTGCCGGGGTGTCGATTATTCCGGCCGTCGCCGGCGGCTGACCTCCGGGCACCGAAAACTTCCGGCCATTTGCGAATGCCCCGTTTGCCATTGCGGCAGGCGGGGCACGCGCTTGTTCTCGGGCGCGGTACAGTATGCGCGACAGCGGTCGTCCACGTTTCAAGGGCACCGCTTACAGGCGGCCAAACCTCATTTCCGGTCATTCGCCAACGGTCGTCCGACCACGCTGGGCCGCAAGCGCAGTTCGCACCGCCGCACCACCGCCGTACAGCCGCTCGGGCTCGGGACGTGACGCACGTGCCGGGGGCACGTGAAGAACGCGACAAGTTGTACCCGAAATCGGGGTGCCATTTGTCGCGTTGGTCGGCTATGCCCGGTCCGAGTTGCCCTGAATTCCCGGCCTTTTTCCCGGAATTACCGATCGGGCGCGCACAGAATTCTCGTCCGATTGACCTGTTGCAGAGGGCGTCCATACAGATACATTCAGCCGCGGTCGACACGCGTTCCGGCGCACACCTGCGTGTGTTATGGGGTGGGGTCTGACCCGGGTCCGCGGAGTGCGGTCCCGTGCAAGGGCCAGTAATAGGGGAGTTAGGGATGGCTCAGGGCACCGTCAAGTGGTTCAACGCGGAGAAGGGATACGGCTTCATCGCGGTCGACGGTGGTGCGGACGTCTTCGTGCACTACAGCGCGATCCAGATGGACGGCTACCGCACCCTCGAAGAAGGCCAGCGGGTCGAGTTCGAGATCTCGCAGGGCCAGAAGGGGCCGCAGGCTGACATGGTCCGGATCGCCGGTTGACCTCCGGCGCATCGCGCCACGAGACCTCACGTTCGAAGGGTCCGCACCCCTTGAGGGGCGCGGACCCTTCGCGTATGCGGCGAGCGACCCAAGCGCCTGCGCCCACCCGTCACCCGGCCGCCGCCCCTCATTGAGGCCCTGCGGGCCGCTTGCGCCCACCCGTCGCCCGGCCGCCGCCCCTCATTGAGGCCCTGCGGGCCGCTTGCGCCCACCCGTCGCCCGGCCGCCGCCCCTCATTGAGGCCCTGCGGGCCGCCTGCGCCCACCCGTCGCCCGGCCGCCACCCCTCATTGAGGCCCTGCGGGCCGCTTGCACTCTCGGGGGCAGAGTGCTAATCATTGGCGTTAGCACTCTGACGTTGAGAGTGACAGATGGACCGGGTCGGTGAGGCCCGATCGGCTGTCGGGAAGGAACCGGTGGCCGACCGGCCGTCCGTCGCGGGCGCCAGCGCGGTCCGACGCCAAACCCCCGTCCGGGAGGACCACTTCACATGGCCAAGATCATCGCGTTCGACGAGGAGGCACGGCGCGGCCTTGAGCGCGGTATGAACCAGCTCGCCGACGCCGTAAAGGTGACCCTCGGCCCCAAGGGCCGCAACGTCGTCCTTGAGAAGAAGTGGGGCGCGCCCACGATCACCAACGATGGTGTGTCCATCGCCAAGGAGATCGAGCTCGAGGACCCGTACGAGAAGATCGGCGCCGAGCTGGTCAAGGAGGTCGCCAAGAAGACGGACGACGTCGCCGGTGACGGTACGACGACCGCGACCGTCCTCGCCCAGGCGCTGGTCCGCGAGGGTCTGCGCAACGTCGCCGCCGGTGCCAACCCGATGGCTCTCAAGCGCGGCATCGAGAAGGCCGTCGAGGCCGTCTCCGGTGCGCTGCTCGACCAGGCCAAGGAGGTGGAGACCAAGGAGCAGATCGCCTCCACCGCCTCCATCTCGGCCGCCGACACCCAGATCGGTGAGCTGATCGCCGAGGCCATGGACAAGGTCGGCAAGGAAGGCGTCATCACCGTCGAGGAGTCGCAGACCTTCGGCCTGGAGCTTGAGCTCACCGAGGGCATGCGCTTCGACAAGGGCTACATCTCGGCGTACTTCGCCACCGACATGGAGCGTATGGAGGCCTCCCTCGAGGACCCGTACATCCTGATCGTCAACTCCAAGATCTCCTCGGTCAAGGACCTGCTCCCGCTGCTGGAGAAGGTCATGCAGTCGGGCAAGCCGCTGCTGATCATCGCCGAGGACGTCGAGGGCGAGGCCCTGTCCACCCTGGTGGTCAACAAGATCCGTGGCACCTTCAAGTCCGTCGCCGTCAAGGCCCCGGGCTTCGGTGACCGCCGCAAGGCCATGCTCGGCGACATCGCCATCCTCACCGGTGGCACCGTCATCTCCGAGGAGGTCGGCCTCAAGCTGGAGAACGCCGGTCTCGACCTGCTCGGCCGCGCCCGCAAGGTCGTCATCACCAAGGACGAGACCACCATCGTCGACGGTGCCGGTGACAGCGACCAGGTCCAGGGCCGCGTCAACCAGATCCGCGCCGAGATCGAGCAGTCGGACTCCGACTACGACCGCGAGAAGCTCCAGGAGCGCCTCGCCAAGCTGGCCGGCGGCGTGGCCGTGATCAAGGCCGGTGCCGCCACCGAGGTGGAGCTCAAGGAGCGCAAGCACCGCATCGAGGACGCGGTGCGCAACGCCAAGGCCGCCGTCGAGGAGGGCATCGTCGCCGGTGGTGGCGTGGCCCTGCTGCAGGCCTCCTCGGTCTTCGAGAAGCTGGAGCTGGACGGCGACGAGGCCACCGGTGCCAACGCCGTCAAGCTGGCGCTGGAGGCCCCGCTGAAGCAGATCGCCGTCAACGGTGGTCTCGAGGGCGGCGTCGTCGTGGAGAAGGTGCGCAACCTGGCCGTCGGCCACGGCCTGAACGCCGCGACCGGTGAGTACGTGGACATGATCGCCGAGGGCATCATCGACCCGGCCAAGGTCACCCGCTCCGCGCTGCAGAACGCCGCCTCCATCGCGGCGCTGTTCCTCACCACCGAGGCCGTCATCGCCGACAAGCCGGAGAAGGCCGCCGCTGGCGCCGACGCCGCCGCTGCCGGCATGGGCGGTGGCATGGACTTCTGATCCGCCGAGGATCAGGCTCCGTCCAACCCGAGGGCGGTACCCCACGCGGGGTACCGCCCTCGGGCGTTTGCGCCTTGTCCCCCCGCTTAGTTGAGCGCCGCGCGCAGCGCGGCCCGCAGCCGTCCGCCGTGCCGGGTCAGCAGGCGCTCGGCCGTGGCGGCGTCCACCTCGCCCAGGATGGTGAGGATGGCGTTCTTCACCTCGCCGTCGGTCGCCGCCAGCGCCGCCTCGATCTCCTGGTCGGCCGCGCCGGTGGCCAGTGCGACGATGCGCCGGGCGCGGGCGCGCAGCTTCTCGTTGGAGGAGCGCACGTCGACCATCAGGTTCCCGTAGGTCTTGCCGAGCCGGATCATCGTGATGGTCGAGATCATGTTGAGCACCAGCTTCTGCGCGGTGCCCGCCTTCAACCGGGTGGAACCGGTGAGCAGTTCGGGGCCGACCACCACCTCGATGCCGTGCTCGGCCGCGGCGGCCAGTGCGGAGTCCGCGTTGCAGGACAGCCCGATGGTCAACGCGCCCCGCGCTCGGGCGTGTCCGACCGCCCCGACGGCGTACGGGGTGCGGCCGGAGGCCGAGATCCCGACGACGGTGTCGGCGGCGCCGACACCCAGCGCGTCCAGGTCCTCGGCGGCGAGTTCCGCGCTGTCCTCCGCGCCCTCGACGGCGCTCAGCATCGCGTCGGGACCGCCCGCGATCAGGCCGACGACCTGGCCCGGCCGGGTGTTGAAGGTGGGCGGGCACTCGCTGGCGTCGAGCACGCCGAGCCGTCCCGCGGTGCCCGCGCCCGCGTAGACCAGGCGTCCGCCGCGGGCCATCCGCTCGGCGGTGGCGTCGATGGCGGCGGCGATGTACGGCAGTCGGTCGGCGACGGCGGCCGCGACGGTGGCGTCCTGGCCGTTCATGATCCGGGCGATGTCGAGGGTCGGCAGTTGGTCGATGTCCGAGAGTTCCGGCTGGAACGCCTCGGTGGTGAGGGTCGCCAACTCACGGCGCAGCTCGCCGTAGGGGGTGTCGCGGGACATGGCGGCTGGCTTCCTAACGTGCGGTGGGCGCTTCGGGGCTGTGGCGGTGGGCGAGCGCCTCGTACGAGGCGGACAGGGCGGGCGCCGCCCGCTCGTAGGTGCGCTGCGCCACGCCGACGAACAGGCAGTCGACGACCAGCAGTTGGCTGGTGCGGCTGGACATGGCGGCCGGTCGCAGCTCGCTCTCCCGGCGCACCGCGGTGGTGAGGACGAGATCGGCGTACCTGGCCACCGCGCCGTCCGGCCGTCCGGTGATGGCGACCGTGGTGGCGCCCCGGCCGAAGGCGGCGCGCAGCGGTTCTATGACGTCGACGGTGTTGCCGGAGTGGGTGATGGCCAACGCCACGTCGCCCTGGCGCAGTTGGACGGCGTTGGTCACCGCCAGGTGCGGATCGCTGTGGGCGTGCGCGATGAGCCCGATGCGCAGCAGCTTCTGCACCAGGTCCTGACCGACCAGGGCGGACGCCCCGATGCCGTAGACGTCGATGCGGCGGGCGGCGGTCAACGCCCCCACCACGGCCTCCAGTTGGGATACGTCGAGTCCGGCGGCGGTGTCGGCCAGGGTCTGCCGCTCGTCGTGGGCGAGCTTGGCGACCACGTCGGACAGTGGGTCGTCCACCGCGATGTCCGCGGTGACCGAGGCCGGTGCGCCCGACTGCTGCTGGGCGGCGAACGCGGCGAGCGCCAGCCGCAGGTCACGGTAGCCGGGGTAGCCCAGGACCCGGGCGGTGCGCACGACGGTGGCCTCGCTGGTGCCGGTGCGCTGGGCCAGTGCGGTGACGGTGAGCTGGGCGCAGGCGGCCGGGTCTGCGGCGACCGCTTCGGCGACGCGCTGCATGGAGCGGGGCATGGTGGGGGAGAGGGTTCTGACCCTGGCGGCCAGGGCGGGGCCGGTGTCGCACTGGCGGAAAGTTTCCTTCGCGTTCTGCGTCACGCTTTGAAAGATATTTTCATCGCACGGGTTGGTCAATCATCCGATGCCGGGTCACTCCGGCGGGAGGGGGACAATCGGCGTATGGAACTCGAACCCGCACTGCATGCGGCCCGCGCGTTGGTACTGGCCGATCTGGCGGCCTGCGACATCGACGACGCGGCGGTCGTGTCGCTGGTCGAGGACGCGGTGGCGAACCGCCGGTGGTGGGTGGAGCAGTGGCCGGACGGCGTGGAGTACGTCACCGGGCTGATCGCCCAGGACGTACAGGACGCCCTCCTCGACCGCTACGGGCGCTGGCCCCTGTGCCCCGCCTGCGAGGAGCCGCACGCCCTGGACGTCGAGCCGGAGCTAGGCCCCGATCCGCACTGGGTGTGCGGGAAGGACGGCGTTGTCATCGCGCCCGTCGGCCGGCTGCCGGTCCGTTCCGGCTGAGGTTCGCGAACCTGCCCGCGCACCCGCCCCTCACCGGAAACGGACCTGTGCGTACGTCAACACGAACGCCACCGCGGCGAGCGCCACGCTGACCCAGGCCACGCCCGTGTATCCCGCGCCCGCGTTGATGGCCGCTCCGCCCAGCCAAGGTCCCGCCGTGTTGCCGATGTTGAACGCGGCCGTGGTGGTCGCCCCGGCCAGCGTCGGCGCGGCGTTGGCGACGTTGAACATCCGCGCGTTGAGCGCGGGTGCGGCGGTGAACGCCGTCACGCCCAGCAGCAGCGACAGCGTCACCGCGGCCGCCGGTTGCCGCGCGGTCAGCGCGAGCGCCGCGAGTACCAGCGTCGTCGCGGCGATACCGCCCTTCAACGTGCCGAACAGCCGGGCGTCCGCTATCCGTCCGCCGAGCGCCGTGCCGATCAGCGCCCCTATGCCGAACAGCGCGAGGACCGTCGGCACCCAGCCCTCGTCCAGTCCCGCGGTCTCGGTGAGCAGCGGAGCGAGATAGCTGAAGGTGCAGAAGACGGCGGCCTGTACGAAGGCGGTGGTGGCGAGCGCCAGCCAGACGCTGCGGTCGCGGTAGATCCGCAGTTCGGTGCGCAGCCGCGGCGCGGTCCGCGGCCGCGGTACCCGGGGTACCAGCACGGCGACCCCGGCCATGCCGAGCACCGTCAGCCCGGCGACGGCCCAGAACGCGGCCCGCCAACCGGCGTGCTGGCCGAGGAACGTACCGGCCGGGACGCCCGCGATGTTGGCGATGCTCAGGCCGCCCACCATGACGGCCATCGCGCGGGCCCGGGCCTCGTACGGCACCATCGCCACCGCCACCGCCGCACCGACCGCCCAGAACCCGGCGCAGGCCAGTGCGCTGACGACGCGTGAGGCGAACAGCACGCCGTACGAGGGCGCGAGCGCGCCCGCCACCTGGCCGAGGCCGAACGCGCAGAGCAGCGCCAGCAGGGTGGTGCGGCGCGGCAGGCGCAGCGTTGACGCGGCCAGCAGCGGCGCGCCGACCACCATGCCGATGGCGAAGGCGGAGATCAGCAGTCCGGCCCGTGGGATGGAGACGCCGAGGTCGGCGGCGAGCGGTGGCAGCAGTCCGGAGAGCATGAACTCGGAAGTTCCCAGGGCGAACACGGACAGTCCGAGGACGTAGACCGCCACCGGCATGCGGACTCTGGTGTGGTCCACGGCGGTGTTCGGGAGCTGGTCGGTGGCTGTGGCGGTCGTGCGGTTGCCCTGGTCGTTCGACATGTTTCGTACAAGTGTCCAGGGGTGTTGGGCATTCCCGGGGTCAGGCGCTGATCAGTTGCAGTTCTGTTTCCAGGTTGTGGCGGGCGGTGCGCTCCCAGTGCCGCTCTCCGTACGGGGTGTGGAACAGCCTTGGCAGGGCGAGGAGTTGGCGCAGCGCGTCGGCCCGTCCGGCACGGAAGACCTCGTCCGGGACGAACCCGTACTCCTCGCGCACCGCCGCCGCGTAGGCGGCGTACTCGCGTGGCGCGCCGGCGAGCACCGCGAGGTCCGCGTCGCACAGCACCTCGCCGTCGCGGTCGCCGTCGGCTGGATCATGGCCGATGGTCAGCCGTACCAGGCGGGTGACCTCGGCGACCAGCGGATGCGGCAGCCCCGCTTCGGTGAGCGCGCGTTGCGCGAGGTCGGCGCTGCGCTCCTCGTTCTCGGAACGGTCGGGCCGGTAGACGGCGTCGTGGAACCACACGGCGAGCAGTACGGCGTCCGGATCGGAGGCGTACGAGGCGAGCGCCTCGGCGTGGTCGAGGGTCGCGATCAGGTGGTCGGTGGTGTGGTAGCGGCGCTGCGGCTCGGCCCAGCGGCCGAGCAGGTTCTCGCCGTACGGGACCGGGTCCGCGGTGCACCCGGCGTGCCGCAGCAGTGCCGTCCAGCGGGTGAGCAGAGTGTCGTACGAGGGGTGGCGGGGCGTCGGGGGCGTGGCCATGGTGCCCATTCTCGCCATTGTGGAGGGTCGTCTGGCAGTGCGAACGGCCGTGTGGCAGGCTGTGCTACATGTCTAGACCAATCTTCGAAGTGATCGCTCTGGGCGCCGACGACGCCGTCGCCGCAGAGGCCGGTGGGGCGGATCGCCTCGAACTTGTCACGGACATGGCCGCCGACGGCCTCACGCCGAGCCTGGAGACCTTCGCGGCGGTGCGGGCCGCGGTCGGCATTCCGGTGCGGGTGATGCTGCGGATGACGGACGGCTTCGGCGCTGGCGGTCCGCGCGACGTGGACGCGCTGTGCGTACGGGCGCGGGCGCTGCGGGCCGAGGGCGCCGATGAGTTCGTGCTGGGCTTCCTCGACCGGGACGGCGGCCCCGACATGGCGGCGGTACGGGCGCTGGTCGACGCCATCGAGGGGTCCCGTTGGACCTTCCACCGGGCCATCGACCGCGCGGCCGACCGCGACGCGCTGCGCAAGGCGCTCGCCGGGCTGCCCGGCCTGGACACCTATCTCACCGCGGGCTCCGCGCTCGGTGTGCCGGACGGCCTGCCGGTCCTGCGGGAGGAGGCGGCCAGGACCCGGGCCGCCGAGCCCGGCTACGAGCCCCGCCTGCTGGTGGGCGGCGGCCTGCGGGCGGCCCACCTGCCGTACCTGCGCGCCGCGGGTGTGGACGCCTTCCACGTCGGCGCCGCCGTCCGCCCCGGCGGTTGGTCGACCACGGTGGCACCGGAGGCGGTCCGCGAGTGGCGCGAAGCCCTCGACACCCCGGTGCCGGTCCCCTGAACAGGCAGGCGCAAAAGGCGGGCGGGTGGAAAAGCCCACGGCGGCGCCGCGCGCACCCATCGGGCCGTACCGCCCCGGGCACCCGCCCGGAACCTATGCGGCCAGTTGCTCCGGCAACGGGGCCGCATGCACAACGATCAACCCGGAAACCGCCCGGGTGAGGGCCACGTACAAGCGCCGCAGCCCGGTGCGCGCGTCCGGCTCGCCGTCGACGACGGCGGACGGCTCGTCCAGCACCACGTAGTCGTACTCAAGGCCCTTCGCCAGCGAAGCCGGTACCAGCGTGAGCCGGGCCTGCTCAGTGGTCTCCTCACCGGGCGAGAGGTACCGCACCCCGGCCGCGTCCAGCGCCGCGGCCAGCACCGGTACCCGGGCGTCGGCGGCGATCAGCCCGACAGAGCCCTCCCGCTCCAGCGACTCCCGGCCCGCCGCGAGCACCGCCGCGGTCAGTTCCTCCGCCGCCACCCGCCGTACCCGCAGGTCGCCCGGCGACTCCCGGACGGAGGTGGCCGGGGCCAGGTCCGGCGCGATGGCGGGCAGCAGCCGGGAGGCGTACGCGATCACCTCGCGGGGCACCCGGAACCCCCGGGTCAGCTCCTCGACGGTGGCATCCGGCTTGCCGAGATGCGTCAGCGCCTCCCGCCAACTCGCCGTCGCCCAGGGCGTGGTGCCCTGCGCGATGTCACCGAGCACGGTCGCGGAACCTGTGGTGCAGCGGCGGCCCACCGCGCGGTACTGCATGGGCGACAGGTCCTGCGCCTCGTCCAGCACGACATGGCCGAGCGAGGGCGTGCGCCGCACCAGGTCCATCGCCTCGTCCACCAGCACCGCGTCCGCCGCCGACCACGGCGCCGACTTCACCCCGCGCCCGGGCTTGGGCCAAAGGATCTCCTTCTGCTCGTCCTCGCTCAGCAGCCCGTCCGCGCACCGGGCCAGGAACTCCGGCTCGGACAGCAGCCGCAGCACGGTCCTGGCCGCGTCGACCGGCGGCCACATCGCCTTGGCCGCCGCCCTGACCGGCTGGGAGCGGGCCACCGCGTCCTGCACCCGGTCGTCCGGGGCCTCACCGGCCGCCTCCATCCGGGTCAGCACCGCGTGCGCGATGCGCTGCGGCAGCGCGTCGGCCGCCGCGCCGTAGCGGATGTCCCGGGCCCTCAACTCACCGAGGATCTCCTCCAGTTCATAGGCCGGGACGCGCCAGCGGCGGGAGCCGCGGACCACGACCACCGGTTCGGTCGGCGTGCTGATCCCGTCGCGCACCGCGCGGCGCAGCACCTCCGCCATCCGCACGTCGCCCTTGAGCCGGGCGGCCCGCGCGGTGTCGGTGGACCGCACCTCGACATGGGCCACCAGGTCGTCCACGGTGGCCTGTTTGACGTGCAACTCGCCCAGCGCCGGCAGGACCTGCTCGATGTAGTGCAGGAAGGAGCGGTTGGGGCCGACCACCAGCGTGCCGGTGCGGGCCAGCCGCTCGCGGTGCGCGTAGAGCAGGTACGCCACCCGGTGCAGGCCGACCGCGGTCTTCCCGGTGCCGGGCGCTCCCTGGACGCACACCGTGCCGCCGATCCCCGCCCGGACGATCTCGTCCTGCTCGGGCTGGATGGTGGCCACGATGTCCCGCATCGGGCCGACGCGCGGCCGCTCGATCTCGGCCTGGAGCAGCTTGCTGCCTGTGTCGGCCTCCGCGGGGTCGCTGAGGTGCTCGTCCTCGTAGGCCGTCAACCGGCCCCCGGTGTAACCGAATCGACGCCGCATCCCGATGTCCATCGGGTCCTTGCGCGAGGCCCGGTAGAACGGCTGGGAGACGGGGGCGCGCCAGTCGATGACCATCGGGTCGCCGTCCGCGTCGTGCACATGGCGGCGGCCGATGTAGAACCGCTCCCCTTCTGCGCCCTCCGCCCGGTCGGCGCCGGGGGCGTGCAGATAGTCGAGGCGGCCGAAGAACAGCGGGGTGTGCGCGAGGTCGGCGAGCGCCTCGATGCGCCGCTCGATCTGCTGCTGAAGCACCTCGGCGTTGACCCAGTTGGCGCTCACATCGCGGATGTCGAGTGACTCGGCGTCAGCGCGCAT
The DNA here is from genome assembly GCF_029269905.1 of Streptomyces silvisoli. Classification (NCBI taxonomy): domain Bacteria; kingdom Bacillati; phylum Actinomycetota; class Actinomycetes; order Kitasatosporales; family Streptomycetaceae; genus Streptomyces; species Streptomyces silvisoli. Next base: position 135,954 of record NZ_JARJBC010000020.1, read on the forward strand.
GGCACGGAGCGCGGCTCGGGACGCGGTGAGATGGGCGCGCTCACGGTCGAGCGGTTCTGTTGTGTCGATGGACACGGTGCTGTGCCTCCGGCGGTGCGCAGGGCAGACGTCCGTGGATGGACGTGACGTGTGGTGCGTGGCTGCCGACCGGTTGCCGTCCGGTCGGCGCGCTCCGGCGCGCGGACGGCGCGGAGGGGGCAAGACGCGCGATGTTACGCCGTCGGCCCTGGTGACGCGAATGGATTTCCGTGGGGTGTACATCCCGGGGCCCACCCCCTAGGGGCCGGTGTAGCCCTCGGGACTGACGGCCTGGGCCGATGGGCTGCGGGACGGGGACCGCTCGATCATCCTGCGGACCGATGTACGACAAGGGGGTGAAAACCTACCGTTGAGCTATGGCTACCACGACGTTCACCCCGATCCGGGGCAGCACCGCGATGGGGGCGGCGGACGCCCCCGAATCAGCTCGGCGCACTCATCCGCGCCACATCCTCGGCAGCACGATGCGCGCGATCGGCGTGTTCGCCGACACCGCCTTCCGCGTCGTCATCCTGGGCGGCGACGGCACCAGGCAGCCCGACCACGCCCCTCACGAACCGCAGCGTTCCGGTGACAAGCAGGAATAACCCCCGGTGAGCGGCATGTGCCGCTGAGCGTATGCCAACCACCGCCGGGTAGGGTCGCCGCCGGGGCGGACGGCGATCGAAGGGTGTGGCTTGGTGAGTACGACAACGGCTGCGCGCGGCGCGGACCGTACGAGGTGGGACGCGCAGCCGCTACGGGTGGCGCTGGCCGCCACTCCCCGGCGCCCGCTGATGCTCGCCACCGCGCTGCTCGCCGTCTCCCTCACCGCCTACGCCGGACTGTGCCTGGCGATGCGCTTCGAGATGGCCGACGCCATCGTCTACCGGGCCGAGGGCATGGCCGTCGCCACCGGCCACGGCCTGTACGACCTGCGGGTCACCGAGTGGAACCTGCCCGCCACCTATCCGCCCTTCGCCGCGATCCTGTTCGTGCCGACGTCATGGCTGCCGCTCGATGTGCTGCGGCTCGGCGTCACCGAGGTCAACGTCGCACTGCTGGCACTGCTGGCCCATCTGTCCTGCAGGTTCGTGGGCTGGCCGCGCCGGATGGAGCTGCGGCCGGTCGCGATCATCGTGGCGGTCGCGCTCGGGGTGTGGATCGAGCCGGTCTTCCAGACCTTCGTCTTCGGCCAGATCAACATCGCGCTGGCCTGCCTGGTCCTGTGGGACCTCTCGCGTCCGGACGGCGCCCGCGGCAAGGGGCTGGCGATCGGCGTCGCGGCCGGGATCAAGCTCACCCCGGCGCTGTTCGCCGTCTATCTGCTGCTGACCGGTCGGGCGCGGGCGGCGGCCATGTCGGCGGTGTCGTTCGCCGGGACGGTGCTGATCGGCTGGCTGGTGCTGCCGGGCGCCACCGTTGACTTCTGGACCCGGCGGATGTTCGAGACCGAGCGGGTCGGCAAGGTCTGGATCGTCGACAACCAGTCCCTACAGGGCCTGGTCGCCCGTCTGCTGCACACCCCGGACCCGGGCATGTGGTGGACCGTACCGGCGGCGCTCACCGCCGTCGCGGGGCTGCTGGTCTCGGTGCGCGCGGCGCGGCGCGGGCTGGAGACCTGGGGCGTGCTGTGCGCGGCGGTCACCGCGCTGCTGATCTCGCCGATCAGCTGGTCGCACCACTGGGTGTGGTGCGTACCGCTGATCGCCCTGCTGGCCGCCGAGGCGCACCGGGTGCGCTGGCGGTGGGTGGCGTTCGCGGCGGTGGTCGTCGGCTTCACGGCGCGCACGATGTGGATCGTGCACGCCCCGGGCGGCTATGTGCTGCACCTGCCGTGGTGGGCCCAACCCCTCGCGTCCCCCTACCCGTTGATGGGCCTGGCGTTCCTGGCGGTGACGGCGGTACGGGCCCGGCGCGCCGTGGCCTAGACCTCGTCGCCGGTGAGGATGTCGTCGGCGTCGGCGATGCGGTAGGCGTAGCCCTGTTCCGCCAGGAAGCGCTGGCGGTGCGCGGCGAAATCCTGGTCGATGGTGTCGCGGGCGACCACCGAGTAGAAGTGCGCCTTGTGCCCGTCGGCCTTCGGCCGCAGCACCCGGCCGAGCCGCTGCGCCTCCTCCTGCCGCGAACCGAAGGTGCCGGACACCTGGATGGCGACCGTCGCCTCCGGCAGGTCGATGGAGAAGTTCGCCACCTTGGAGACCACCAGCACGCTGATCTCGCCCGCCCGGAACGCGTCGAACAGCTTCTCGCGCTGCGCGTTGGTCGTCTCGCCCTTGATCACCGGCGCGTCCAGGTGCTCGCCCAACTCGTCGAGCTGGTCGATGTACTGCCCGATGACCAGCGTCTGCTGGCCCTTGTGCCTGGCCACCAGCGCCTCGATCACATGCCGCTTGGTGGCGGTCGTCGCGCAGTACCGGTACTTCTCGTCGGCCTCCGCCGTGGCGTACGCCAGCCGTTCGGAGTCGGTCAGGTTCACCCGGACCTCGACGCAGTCGGCGGGCGCGATGTAGCCCTGCGCCTCGATCTCCTTCCACGGCGCGTCGAACCGCTTCGGCCCGATCAGCGAGAACACGTCCGACTCCCGGCCGTCCTCCCGTACCAGCGTCGCGGTCAGCCCCAGTCGGCGGCGGGCCTGGAGATCGGCGGTGAACTTGAAGACCGGCGCGGGCAGCAGGTGCACCTCGTCGTAGACGATCAGGCCCCAGTCGCGGGAGTCGAACAGCTCAAGGTGCGGATAGACGCCCTTCCGCTTTGTCGTCAGCACCTGGTAGGTGGCGATGGTGACCGGCCGGATCTCCTTGCGGGTCCCGCTGTACTCGCCGATCTCGTCCTCGGTCAGCGAGGTGCGGCGCACCAGTTCGTGCTTCCACTGCCGCGCGGAGACCGTGTTGGTCACCAGGATCAGCGTGGTCGCCTTGGCCTCGGCCATCGCGCCCGCGCCCACCAGCGTCTTGCCCGCGCCGCACGGCAGCACGACAACGCCGGAGCCGCCGTGCCAGAAGCCCTGCACGGCCTGCTGCTGGTAGGGGCGCAGCGCCCAGCCGTCCTCCCGCAGCTCGATGGGGTGCGCCTCGCCGTCCACGTACCCGGCGAGGTCCTCGGCGGGCCAGCCGAGCTTCAGCAGCACCTGCTTGATCTGCCCGCGCTCCGACGGGTGCACCACCACGGTGTCCTCGTCGAGCCGGGCGCCGACCAGCGGATGGACCTTCTTGGACCGCAGCACCTCGTGCAGCACCGGCCGGTCGCTGGTCTCCAGCACCAGCCCGTGCGTGGGGTGCTTGACCAGCCGCAGCCGCCCGTACCGCGCCATGGTCTCGGCGACGTCGATCAGCAGCGCGTGCGGTACCGGGTACCGCGAGTACTTCACCAGCGCGTCCACGACCTGTTCGGCGTCATGCCCGGCGGCCCGTGCGTTCCACAGCCCGAGCGGTGTGACCCGGTAGGTGTGGATGTGCTCCGGCGCCCGCTCCAACTCGGCGAACGGCGCGATGGCCCGACGACACTCGTCCGCGCTCGGGTGATCCACCTCCAGCAGCAGCGTCTTGTCGCTCTGGACGATGAGAGGTCCGTTCAACGCCCTGGCCCTTCGCTCGTGGTACGGGGACAAGCCTCCAGTGTCGCGCATCCCGCGGGGAAACCGGGCGGTCGTTCCTCAGCGGACGTCCTCGGTGAGTTCGCAGACGCCGGTGATGCGGTGCAGGGCGTAGGTGCGGACCTCGTCGGTGGTGTGGTCGTAGGCGGTGACGAAGCCGCCCTCGACCTTGACCGGTTCGATGACGCGCTGGCTGGCGGCGCCGTCGGCGTTGACATAGCCGATCCACAGGGGTTCACCGGTGAGCACCGCGGCCTGCACGGTGGCCAGCGTCTCGGCCGAGGTGGTGCGGGGCAGCGCGGACCCGTGGGGGGCGGGCTGCGCGGCCGGCTTGCGGGGGGCGGTGGCCGCGCGGTCGCCGGCGCGGATCGCCTTGACCGCGGCCGCCAGCAGCGTCTGGTCCGGCCGCGGCGGCCCGTCCGGCACCGGGACGGGAGCGGCGCGCGGCGGGGTACGGCGGGCGTCGGCGCGGGTGATCAGCACATCGCCCTCGGCGGACTCCGCGGCGGGCGCGAAGCCCATGGTGCGCAACCGTTCCAGCAGGGTCACCGGCTCGGACTGGGCGGCCAGCACGGTCGGCGCCAGACGGCGCAGGCCGAGCCCGGCGGCCCGGCGGTCGGCGAGGATCTCGGAGAGCACCGCGTCGTCGTCGCAGCGCACGTACGCCGAGGCGGCACCGACCCGCAGTCGGCCGTGGCGGCGGGCCACGTCGTCGATCAGATAGCTGAGCGGCTGCGGCACCGGGGTGCGCGAGTGCGCCGCCAGAAAACCGTGCAGCTCGGCCGCGGTGCGCCCGGCGTCCAGCGCCCGCCGCACCGACTCCGGGGTGAACCGGTACACCGTCGCCCCGCCCTTGGACTCGACGTCGGCGAGCACCCCCAGCGTCTCGGCCAGCGCGGTGCGCAGCGGCCCGGGGGCGACCGCGGTCAGGTCGGCCTGGAGCAGTACGTGGTCCAGCGGCTCGGGCAGCAGCGGAGCCAGCCGCGCGGCGGCCGCGTCCGGATCGGTGAGCAGCTCGCGGCCGTGCCCGGACAGCGCGCCGCGGCCGGTCACGCCCAGCAACTCGGCCTCCTGGACGGTCCATTGGACGAGCCGCGCCCGCAGTTCGTCCAACGCCGCGCCACCGCGCAGCGGGCGCTCCCAGCGCAGCCGGGCCAGCAGGTCCTCCGGCCGGGCGGAGGCGCCGTCCGGCGCCCCGGCGAGCAGCTCCAGCACCCGGCGCCGCACCCCGGGCGCCAACGAGCGGTCCAGGTCCGGGCCGAGTGCGGCCAGCGTGCGGCCCTTGGCGTCCCGGCTGCCGACCAGGCCCGGGGCGCGGGTCGCCGCCAGCCACGCGGCGGCCAGCCTCGCCCAGCGGTCCTCGGTGGGCAGCCGCAGCCACTCGTCGTAGCCGGGCGTCGGCGCGTACGCCTCATCCACCTCGCCGTCGGAGGCCACCAGGCCCGCGGCGTACGCGGTCTCCAGCCAGAACGCGGCCAGTTCCTCGGTGGTGTCCAGCGCGGCCGCGGTGCGCTTGAGGTCCCGGACGCTCATGCCGCCCGCCCGCAGCACCAAGGGGCCGCCGGTGTCCCAGCCCTTGACCAGTTCCTCGACGGTGCGCACCGCGGTGAACGCCTCACCGGCCGCGGTGCCGTCGACCACCTGCGCGTCGTACCGCGCGTGCGGCGGCACCTCGGGCGGCAGCGGCTGCGGCGAGCGGTGCGCGCGCCCGCCGCGCAGCCGTAGCGCGGTCTCGCGCGGCAGCAGCACGGTGTGCGGCCCGGCGGGCAGCAGTACGCCGCGGGCCAGCAGCCACTGCACGGGGGTCTCGGCGGTGGCCGCCCGCACCGGTTCCGCGGCCAGTGCCACCTCGCCGTAGGGCGGACCCCACATCAGCTTGTCCAGCACCGCCCGCGCCCCCTCGGGAGCCTCGGCGAGCAGCGCGGCAAGCCGCTCCCGGTCCGAGAACAGCGCGGTGAGCGCCGCGACCGCGCTCACCGGATCGTGGGTGGCGGGCAGCCCGGCGTCGGCCACGATCTGCTGCAGGCGGCCGGGCGACATGCCCGCCGCGGCCTCGGCGACCGTCGGGCCCAGGCCGGTCGGCGAGGGTGCGGCGGGGGAGGGGGCGAGCAGGTCACGGGCGGTGCGCACCAGCCGCAGCCGGTCGTCTCCGCCCCACACCAGCGCGTTCGTCCGCAGCGTGGCCACCGCCGCGGGCAGCGCCGCCGCGATCTCCTGCGAACCCTCGTCGCCGGTCAGCAGCGCGCACAGGGTGTCGTACGGGCAGGGGTCGGGGGCGACCGCCAGCGCCTCGACGGTCTGCAGCGCGAACCGGTCGAGGTGCTCCAGAGCGCGCACCACCGATGCCCGGGTCCCGGCCCTGGTGGCCAGTTGGGTGAGGTCGCCGGGCACCGGGTTGACCAGGTCGGGGCGGGCCAGCAGCAGCGCCGCCACGGCGTCGTCGCCCCGCGCGCGCAGATCCTCCGCGAGGGTGCGCGGGCCCGAACCCGCGCCTGTCCCTTCGACGCCGCTCGCCACGCGCACCTCCCGATTCCGCTCGGTGGTCATCGATCCGCCGTCGGGGGTCGGTCACCCAAACCCTGGGGCGGTCATCCGTCCCACATTAGGGCCTGATCCTCTGAACTTGTGTGGTGTCCGCGACAGGGCGGGTAGTGCTCACCGTATCCACGGTGCGCCCTGCGACCCGCAGGGCGTCGGCGGTACGGTCAACGGGCCGGGCAGGACAGCGCGTTGGGCGGTGAACGGGATGGGCATCGAGAGCGACAAACTCGTCTTCGACTATCTGAGCCGGGTCGGCGATCTCGCCCAGACCGCCATGGGCTCGGCCGATCGCATGAGACTCGTCGCCCAACTGCGGGGCGACATCGACCGCCAGCGCGGCGGTGGCGACAGCGAGGCCGCGGTACGGCGCATCCTGGGCAAGCTCGGCACCCCGGACGAGGTGGTGCAGGCGGCCGCCCGGCAGAGCTCGGGCACGGTGCCGAGGGCGCGCACCGAGGAGCCGGTGGCGGCGCCCGCGCCGGGTGCCGTCGACACGGTCAGCCTGGACAAGGCGCCCGCCGGGGACGCGGGGCCCGACGAGTGGTGGCGGGTGCCGGCCGGTGACGAGCGCACCGAAGGCGGCGGGATACGCGGGCTGAGCACCAACGAGGTGCTCGCCGGATGGTCCGGCGGCCTGCTGCCGCCCGAGCCCGACGACGAGCCCGCCGCGCCGGCCGAGGAGGCCGGGGTCGAGGCGGCCGAGGCCGTTGAGGCCGCTCCGCGCCGGTTCCGGTTCCGGCTGCGCCGGGCGGGGGCGGCGGGCGCGGGGGAGGCGGGCGCCCGGCGGCGGCTGCCGGTGGGGCCCCTGGAACTGCTGGCCGCGCTGGCACTGGTGGCCGGGGTGGTGCTGGGCAACTGGCTGGCCCTGGGCGGCGGTTGGCTGCTGGCGTACTTCACGCACGGCATCGGCCGCAGGCAGGCGAAGTTCGCCGCGCTCGGTGTGCCGGGACTGGTCGTGCTGGGGGAGCTGGTCTGGCTGTGGGGCCGCACGGACCGGCGCTGGGGCGGCCCGCTCGCCGCCAACCAGCTGGGGCAGGCCATCACCGCCGACTTTCCGATGACGGTGAAGGTCGCAGCGCTGGGCACGGCAGTGTTCCTGCTGTGGCGTAGTGCGCGGCGCTGAGTGGTGCCTTTTCAGCGGACGTTTCGGGTTGTGCCGGGTCGCGGTGGGCTCGGGACCGCCGGGCCGCGCCGTCGCGGTCGCTCGCCGGCACGGCGGAGAGTTGTCGCCCCCGAAACCTGGAGTTCCGCCGCTCCCGTCACAATGGTCGGCATGGCCTCGCGTGCGATAACGGTCGGATTCGACCTCGACATGACCCTGATCGACTCCCGGCCGGGCATCAAGGCCGCGTACGACCAGCTCTCCCGTGAGACGGGCCGGTACATCGACTCGGACCTGGCGATCACCCGGCTCGGCCCGCCGCTCGACGTGGAGCTGGCGCACTGGTTTCCCCCCGAGCAGATGGCCGACGCCACCGAGCGGTACCGGGCGCTCTACGTCGAGCACGCCATCGCGCCCACCCCGGCCATGCCCGGCGCCCGTGCGGCCATCGACGCGGTACGGCGGGCGGGCGGGCGGGCCATCGTCGTCACGGCCAAGCACCAGCCCAACGCCGAACTGCACCTGAAGCACCTGGGCATCGAGCCGGACGCGCTGATCGGCTGGCTGTGGGCCGAGGCCAAGGCGGAGGCGCTGCGCGAGCACGGCGCGTCGGTCTACGTGGGCGATCACACCGGAGATGTACGCGGCGCCCGTACCGCGGGCGCGCTGTCCGTCGCGGTGTCCACCGGCCCGTGCGACGCCGACGAGTTGCGCGCCGCGGGTGCCGACGTACTGCTGGGCGATCTGACGGAGTTCCCCGCCTGGTTCGACGGTTATGCGGCGAAGGCTGCCGGTTAGGCGCTGCGAGCCGGAGGCCTCAGTTGGGGGTGGCGGTGGCTGACAGGCGGGTCTGGCGCCGCTGGGCGAGTGCCGAACGCAGCAGCCCGGTCAGCGCCAACAGGAAGCCGACTCCCATCAGCATGCACACCAGATACGCGGCCGTCGGCAGCGGATGAGTGCCGATGAACAGCGGCGTAATGGTGGCGAGCGTCGCGAGCGCGCCAATGATGAACACGATCGCGCCGATCCGCACCAGCAGATCACCAGGCATACGGGTTTCACTAGTCACCTCACCAGGGTAGGTCGCGCAAGAGGTGTCACAGGATCGGGGCCTGGGCGTCTTGTCACCCACCCGCTGACCATTAGCCTGGTGACAGGCGGGTCTTCAGGGGGCCCGCTGCACTGCTATGCGGGCTACCCGGAGTCGGCGACGACTCCGTTCCGGGCGGCGGTGCTCGAAACGGATTTTCTCCACCAGACGAGGACGAGGTCGGACGTGCCAACCGGCAAGGTCAAGTGGTTCAACAGCGAGAAGGGCTTCGGCTTTCTCTCCCGCGACGACGGCGGTGACGTCTTCGTGCACTCGTCCGTCCTCCCCGCCGGGGTGGACTCGCTCAAGCCCGGCCAGCGAGTGGAGTTCGGGGTCGTCGCGGGCCAGCGCGGAGACCAGGCGCTCTCGGTGACGGTGCTGGACCCGGCGCCTTCGGTGGCCGCCGCACAACGCCGCAAGCCGGACGAGCTGCTGCCGATCGTGCAGGACGTCACCACCCTGTTGGAGGAAGTGGCCCGATCGCTGCAGCGCGGCCGCTACCCGGAGAAGGCCCACGGCCGCAAGATCGCGGGCGTACTGCGCGCGGTCGCCGACCAGCTGGACGTCTGAGCCCCGGCCCGGGCAAACACGCCAGAACGGCCGCCCGCCGAACCGGCGGGCGGCCGAAGGCGCTATGCCGGGAAGTCGAGCGCGTCGGGGGCGAGGGGCGGTACCAGTCCCTCGCTCGCCGCACGCGTGAGCAGTCCGCGCACCGCCGCGTAGCCGTCCTCGCCCAGGTCGTCGGTGAAGTCGTTCACGTACAGCCCGATGTGCTGGTCCGCGACCGACTCGTCCATCTCCTGCGCGTGCGAGAGCACATAGCCGCGCGAGGCCGCCGGATCGTCCCAGGCCATCCGCACCGAGGTACGGGCGGCTTCGGCGATGCGCCGCAGCGTGGGCGCGCCCAGTGACCGCTTGGCGATGATCGCGCCGAGCGGGATCGGCAGCCCGGTGGTCTTCTCCCAGTGCTCGCCCATGTCGGCCAGGCAGCTCAGCCCGTAGTCCTGGTAGGTGAAGCGGGCCTCGTGGATCACCAGGCCGGCGTCCACCCGGCCGTCCCGCACCGCGGGCATGATCTCGTGGAACGGCAGCACCTCGATCCGGCCGACCCCGCCGGGCACCTCGCTGGCCGCCCACAGCCGGAACAGCAGGTACGCGGTGGACCGTTCGCTCGGCACCGCCACCGTCCGCCCGGCGAGGTCCGCGGGCGAGCCCGCCTCCCGGGTCAGCACCAGCGGCCCGCAGCCGCGGCCGAGCGCACCGCCGCACGGCAGGAGCGCGTACTCGCCGAGCACCCACGGCAGTACGGCGTAGGAGACCTTGAGGACGTCCAACTCGCCGCGCTCCGCCATCCCGTTGGTGATGTCGATGTCGGCGAACGTCACGTCGAGCGGCGGCGCGTCGGGCACCCGGCCGTGCGCCCAGGCGTGGAAGACGAAGGTGTCGTTGGGGCAGGGCGAATAGGCGATCTTGAGCGGGTCAGCCATCGCTGGCGGCCTCCGATTCCAGTACGGGTACGAGTGCGCGGAAGGCCTCGGTCAGCGCGGCCAGCGCGTCACCGATCCGCCAGGCGGCGCGGTCCCGTGGACCCACCGCGTTCGACACCGTACGGATCTCCAGCACCGGTACCCCGTGCCCGGCCGCCGCCTCCGCCACACCGAACCCCTCCATCGCCTCGGCCAGCGCGGTGGGGTGACGATCCATCAGTTCCGCTGTGGTCCCGGCGGTGCCGGTGACGGTGGAGACGGTCAGCGCGGTACCGTATCCGGCGCCGAGCGCGTCGGCAACGGCGCGGGAGAGCCGCGCGGGCGGCAGATGGCGTGCGGTGCCGAAGCCCAAGTCGGTTACGGGGACGAACCCTTCGGCCGTCTCGGCGCCCAGGTCGGCGGCGACGATCGCGTCCGCGACCACGGTCGACCCGATGGGCGCGGCGGGCTGGAACCCGCCGCCGATGCCCGCCGAGACCACCAGGTCGTACGGCTCCCCGGCGAGCCGCGCCGCGGTCAGCGCGGTCGCGGTCCCGGCCGCGGCGGCGGCCTGGCCCACCCCGGCGTCCAGCAGGTCCACCCGGCCGGCGCCCTGCGCACCGAACCGGTCCATGGCCAGCCGCAGCAGCGAGTAGCCGCCGGGCAGCGGGCGTTGCAGCCCGACGTTGGCGTCACCCGTCTCCCGCGCCTGGTTGGCGGCGTGCAGCCCGCGGGCGGCGGCATCGCGCTCCGCCGCCACCGCGGTCACCACGAGCAGCCGCACGGCGTCAGTCCGCCAGCTCCAGCTTGACGTTCCACACCCCGGCGGCGCCGCCCTTGCCGGAGACCTCCACGATGCTCAGGTTGGCGGTCTTGGAGGACTGGCCGCTCTGCTGGTCGACGAAGAGGACGCTGGGGTTGGCGAAGGTGTAGTACGTCTGGTTCTTGAGGACGTCGCTCTTCTGGCCCGTGGCGGTCAGGACGACCCAGCCCTTGTCGGCGATGGCCGGGTCGACCCCGATGTGCACCTTGTCCGTGGCGTGCACCTTGACGGTCTGCTCGGGCGCCTTGTTCAGGCAGGACGACAGGTCGCTCAGCGCCTTACCGCCGTTGTAGCAGGACGCTTCCGTGTGCGCGGAGGTCGAGCCGACGGTGACGGTCGCCAGCGGGGTCGGCTTGGTGCAGGCGGAGAGGGCGAACAACCCAAGGGCAACCGCCCCCACGGCGGTGGCACTGCGGCGAATGGTCATGACGCTGAGGCTACCGGGCGCCCTGGTTCACGCCGCGCGCGGGTGCGGCGTGCCGCGTCTGGCCGCCGCCAGCAGGCCGCGGACGGTCGCCGCGGCGGCCACCCCGAGCAGCCCGGCGCCCACCGCCAGACCCAGTACGCCGTTGAGCGGCAGCACGATACCGAGGCCGCCGCCGAGCACCCAGGCCAGTTGCAGCACGGTCTCCGAACGGGCGAACGCCGAGGTGCGCACCTCCTCCGGAACGTCCCGCTGGATCAGCGCGTCCAGCGACAACTTGCCCAGCGCCTGGGTCAGTCCGGTGGTCGCCGCCGCGAGGGCCACCGCCACCACCCCGTAGCCGATCGCGGCGAACACCAGCACGCCGAGCGCCACCAGCAGCACGGTCGTGATGATCACCTCGGGCGCCCGGGTGCGCAACCACGCGCCGAGCACATTGCCCAGGGCGTTCCCGCCGCCCGCCGCCACCGCCACCAGACCCAGCGCCACAGCGGGGCTCAGCCCGCCGGGCGGATGCTCGCGCAGCACGAACGCCAGGAAGAAAGTGAGCAGCCCGGACAGCCCGCGCAGCGCGCAGTTCGCCTGCAGCGCGTACAGCACCGACACGCCGACGGTACGCAACCCCGGGCGCCGGACCGTCTTGCCGGTCGGTGTGTCCTCGCGGTGCAGCGAGGCCTTGCGCTCGCCCTTGGCCGAGTCCACGTGCGGCGGCAGCGAGAAGCACCAGAACGCCCCGGCCGAGAAGATCGCGAACGCCCCGTACAACGGCCAGGCGGGCCCGATCAGATGCAGCAGCGCGCCGAACGGCGCGGCGAGCGCGGTCGCCAGCAGCCCGGAGAGCGTCATCCTGGAGTTCGCCTTGACCAAGGAGATCCGCGGCGGCAGCAGCCGCGGTACGACGGCGCTGCGCACCACGCCGTTCGCCTTGGACGCCACCAGCACGCCGAGCGCCGCCGGATACAGTCCGAGCCCGGCGGTCGACACCACGGAGGCCATCGCCCACGCCAGCACCGCGCGGGCCAGCATCGAACCCGCCATCGCCGCGCGGCGGCCGTGCGGAATGGAGTCCAGCAACGGCCCGATCACCGGGGCGAGCAGGGTGAACGGCGCCATGGTGACCAGCAGGTACAGCGCCACCCGGCCGCGCGCCTCGCCGGCCGGCACCGAGAAGAACACGGTGCTGGCCAGCGCGATCGTGATCATCATGTCGCCCGCGGAGCTGACCGCCTGCAACTCCAGCAGCTTCGCCAGCCCGGTCTCGCCCGCGCCCTGCGCGTGCGTCACCCTGCGCACCGCCGACCGCACACCGCCTCCCAGCCGCGCCGTTCCGTGCGCGACGGCCCGGCCGACCCGACGCATCGGCCCGGCCGTGAAGCGGCGTAGGGCACCCACGAATGCCATCCTGCCCCCAACACCGGCCCCGCATGGCCGTTCTCGCCGCCGCCCACCGGATGTCCCCGCTGACGGCGGTACGGCGGGGCGGTGCCGGTGGGCGCCGACGCGCCGCCGGGCGCCGTGCGGGACGGGTCGGACGGACCCCTGACTTCCCGCCGGGACCGCGGACGGGTAGCGTGCCCCACGCGCCGTCACCGGCACTTCCTCGCCGCGCGCTGCCGACCGATCCCGCAGAATGGGAACCAAGTCGGTGCGCCCGAGGACGGATGGGCGGACGTCGACGCGGTCCTCTGGTCCGCTCCGTCCCGCTCGACCTCTGGTCGGCGCACCCGTGAGACGGCGTAGGAGAGAATCGATTCTTGTGAGTGCTGCGATGCGAAGCCGGACACCGGACCGCCTGTGCGCCGAGGCGGTTGACCTCGCCCGCGTGGCGGCCGAGGAACTCGCCGGGGCGGAGGCCGTCGGTGAGCACCTCGGGGCCGTGGCCGAGGGGGACCGCGTCGTCACGCACTCCTTCGCCTGCCAGGACCCCGCGTACCGCGGTTGGCGGTGGGCGGTCACCGTGACCCGCGCCTCCCGTGCGAAGGCCGTCACGCTCGACGAGACGGTACTGCTGCCCGACGCGGACGCGCTACTGGCCCCCGAGTGGGTGCCGTGGAGCGAACGGCTGCGCCCGGGCGACATGGGTCCCGGCGACCTGCTGCCCACCGAGGCGGACGACCCGCGGCTGGAACCCGGCTGGCTGGCCGACGAGGAGGCGCCGGTCGACTCGGCGGTCTCGCCGGTCGCCGAGGACCTCGCGGAACTGGCGGAGGCCGAGGACGCGGATGTGACGGCCACTGCGCCCGCGGCGCTGCCCACCGCCCCGGCCCGCGGCAGCATCTCCGCCGTCGCCGAGGAACTGGGCCTGCGGCGCGCGCGGGTGCTCTCCCGGTACGGCCTGGAGGCCGCCGCGGCCCGCTGGTACGAGAAGTTCGGCCCTAACACCCCCATGGCCCAGGCCGCGCCCGCACCGTGCGTCAGCTGCGGCTTCCTGCTGCCGATCGCGGGCTCGCTACGGCAGGCGTTCGGCATCTGCGCCAACGAGTTCAGCCCCGCCGACGGCCATGTCGTCTCCCTCGCCTACGGCTGCGGCGGCCACTCCGAGGCGGCGGTCATGCCGCGGCCGCCCCGCCCGGCTCCCCCGGTCCTGGACGAGATGAACGCCGAGCCCCTGCCGCTCCACCCCGCCCGCCCCTCGGGCTCCGTGGAGCCCGAGGGCCCGACAGAGGAGCTGGGCCACTCGTAAGCCCCCAGTCGCGGCGGTCGGCGACCGCCGGTGTCCGCCGCGCCGGTTCCGCGCCGCGGCGGCGAGCACCCCGACGGCGCGGCCCACCGCACCGAGCCCGGCACCCGGAACCGGACGCACAGCCCCGGCGGGGTTCGGGGCGGAGCGTCGAGGGGTTCGGGGGCGGAGCCCCGAGGGGTGGGCGG
>NZ_JARJBC010000021.1:0-138952 GCF_029269905.1 Streptomyces silvisoli
CGAATCGGCTGTCCTGCTCGGTAGCAGCACCCGGCGGCGCGCCCTGAGCGACAAGCTCAAGGCGATCCTCGCCAGGTTGCGCGACGAGGTCGGCGCGGCGGTCTACTTCAGCCGCTACGACGACGGCAAGGTCCGCATCATCGACTACGCGGACGGCCCGGCCGCGCCCAAGGTCAACGAGTGGGTGGACTTCCGGGACGCGGCGCACGCCAGCGCCGTCGGCAAGTGCCTGCTCACCCAGCTCGACGTGAACGGCCGCCGGGACCATGTGTCGCGGCACAAGGTGGCGCGCTTCACGTCCAAGACGATCACCAACGAGCGGGTGCTGTTCACCACGTTGGACAACCAGCCCTCCACGGTGCCCACGCTGGACCTGCAGGAGTACGCGGTCGGCACGGTCTGCGCCGCGGTTCCGATCAGCATCGGCGCGTCGGTCGGCTGCCTCGCCGTCTCGATGCCGCTCGACCGGGCCCACCATCTGCGCAAGGCGGCGGACACGCTCAACAAGCGTGCGGCGCCCGTGCTGTTGTCGCTGTCGATCTGAGAACGTGTGACGGGCCAGGCGGCCGCCTGGCCCGTCACTACGGAATTGCGTGCCCTAGCAGGGGCCTTCGTCCTGCCAGACGCCCGAGCCGCCGGTGGAGGGCGCCTCGCCCTGCGTCCACCACTTGGCCTTCCAGGTGTGGCCGTTGTACGAGACCTCGTTACCGCCGACGTAGACGGCGGTGCTGCTGTACGCGGGCGCGGTGCACGGCCCGGTGGGCGGCGGAGTCGGCGTGGAGGTGGGCGGGTTCGAACCGGCGAACTTCACCGAGTACTTGGTGAAGTCGTACGCGCCCTGCGGAACGCTGCTGCACGTTCCGGACGTCTGGCCGTTGTTGTCCGGTGGGGTGCACTGCCGGTCCCGGTTGACCGACCAGAAGGTGTAGCGCGCCATGTGGTGGCTGGTCGCGTAGTCCAACACCGTCTGGAAGTCGGCCTGGTAGAAGTACTCGCCGCTGTCGCTGCGGCCGTTCATCTGCGAGATGCCCTCGTGCGCGTACGCGGTGGCCGCGTCCCAGCCGAAGGTCGACTGCAGTATGGAGTTGAAGTTCGTCAGCGCGGTGGTCTGCGCCGCCGCGCCGTTGAAACCTCCGTCGAACGGCATGATGGAGAAGTTGTTCGGGGTGAACCCCTGGGACTTGGCCTCGTTCAGCATCTGCTTGCCGAACCAGCCGGTGCCGTCCGCGGTGCCCGCGGTGGTCACCGAGAGGTAGATGCCGGGGTTCTGCTGCTGAAGGATCTTGGCTGCGCCGATCTCGTTGTGGATGGCGGCGGAGTTCTCGTACTCCGGCTCCTCCAGGTCGAAGTCGATCGCCTTCAGCCCGTACTTGTCGATCACCTGCTGGTAGGCGGCCGCGGTGGCCTGCGGTGTGCCGCAGGTCTGGCCGAGCTTGGTGCCTCCGTAGCCGCCGACGGACGCCGAGACGTCGCCGCCCTTGGCGCGGATCCCCGAGATCACGTTCGCCACGGCGGTGTCGGAGGAGACCGCGTCGGTGCCGCCCCAGGTGGCCGAACAGCCGCCGCCGTTCGGCGCGAGGACGAACGCCAGCTGGAAGGCCTTGAGCCCGGTGGCGTCCATCACGGCGCCCGGGTCCGGGGGGTCGTTGTCCAGCGGCATCAGGTACGGCGCCGCCGCGTACCAGTTGGCGCCGACCCCGCCGGCGTCGGCCGGGGCGGCGTGGCTGGTGGCCGCCATGGTGGTCAGGGCACCGACGGCGAGGGTGGCCGCCGACACGGCGGCGGCCAGGGTCTTGAGTCTGCTGGGCACAGTGCTGCCTCCTGTGGGGGTGGAGGTGGTACAGACCAATGCCCCACAGGGTGTACCCCGTGACGCGATCACGTCAATAGATCGGGCTGGTCATGAGCACCCTGCCGTATCCGGTAGAGTTTCTGTTGAGCGAGCGCCGCTAGCTCAACTGGCAGAGCAGCTGACTCTTAATCAGCGGGTTCGGGGTTCAAGTCCCTGGCGGCGCACCAAAGCCCCACATGCTTGCATGTGGGGCTGACTGCTTTTGGTGGTCCGGGCTGGGGCCTCATGGGGGGCCTGCCCCCGCGCCCCTCCGGAAGCTCCACCTCCGGCCGCCGACGGCCTTCGCCCGACGCCCCCCGCCGGGGGGCCGCCCTGCACCCCGGCCCGCACCCGCCCGCCCCGGGGTGGGCGGGCGAGCACGGCGGCCATGGTCATGGCCATGGGCTGTGGTCAGGTATTATTTCTTCCGCTGGCGCCGCTAGCTCAACTGGCAGAGCAGCTGACTCTTAATCAGCGGGTTCGGGGTTCAAGTCCCTGGCGGCGCACTTTTCACGTAGGGCCCCTCACGTAACGCGAGGGGCCCTACTGCTTACCGTGCCAAGCGGCTGAGCAGGGACGACGCCGCCGTGATCCCCAGCGCCGCCGCGACGGCCAGCACCCCGAAGTCCATTCCCAGATGCGCCGGGGTGCGGATGAGCAGCCCGCGCAACGCGTCGACCTCATAACTCAGCGGATTGATCCGGCTGACCACCCGCAGCCACCCCGGCATCACGGACACCGGGTACAGGGCGTTGGAGCCGAAGAACAGCGGCATGGTGATGGCCTGGCCGATGCCCATGAGCCGGTCGCGGGTGAGCACGATGCCCGCGATCGTCATGGACAGGCAGGAGAAGAACGCCGAGCCCAGCAGCACCACCCCGGCCACACCCAGCAGTCGAAGCGGATTCCAGGTCAGCGCGACGCCGAGCAGTGCGGCGATCACCACCACGACGACCGCCTGGATCAGCGACTTCACCCCCGCCGCGAAGGCCTTCCCGGTCACCAGCGCGGCCCGCGGGGTGGGCGTGACCAGCAGCTTGGTGAGGATCCCGGAGTCCCGCTCCCAGATGATCATGATGCCGTAGAAGATCGCGATGAACATCGCGGACTGCGCGATGATCCCCGGAGCCAGATAGTCCAGATACGGAATGCCACCGGTGGGGATCGCCCGGATCCGGGTGAAGGTCTCACCGTAGATCAACAGCCACAGCGCGGGCTGTACGGCGCGGGTGTACAGCTCGGTGCGGTCGTGCCGCAGCTTCTGCAGCTCGACCACGCACATGGCGAGGATCCGGGCGGGCACCACCCGCCAGCCGGTGCGCGCGCGTGGCGGCACGAGCAGCAGGTCGAGGCCCCGGTCGGCGCCGTCAGCTGACGCGGGACGCGGTGCGGCGGGTACGGCGGACATCGCGGAACTCTCCTCCCTGGGCGTCCAGCCCGCTTCCGGCGACGTCGCGGAAGACGTCCTCCAAGGTGGGCGCCCCCGTGCCGCCCCGGCGGTCACGGAGATCGGCCTTCAGCGCCTCCGGTGTACCCAGGGCGCGGATCCGGCCGCGGTGCATCAGGGCGACGCGGTCGCAGTACTGGTCGGCCTCGTCCATGTAGTGCGTGGTCACCAGCACCGTCATGCCGGTCGCCGCGCGGACGGCGTTGATGTGGTCCCACACGCTGGTGCGGGCGATCGGGTCCAGGCCGATGGTCGGCTCGTCCAGCATCAGCAGCCGGGGCGCGCTGACCAGTGCCTGGGCGAGTTCCAGGCGGCGGATCATGCCCCCGGAGTACGTGCCGGCCATCCGGTCGGCGGCCTCGGTGAGGTCGACCGCTTCCAGAGCCTGCGCCACCCGGTCCGCCCGCTCGCGCCGGCCGACGTCGAAGACCCGGGCGAACAGCGCCACGTTCTCCCGTCCGGTCAGCGAGGCGTCCGCGGAGAGCTGCTGCGGTACGTAGCCGAGCAGCCGCCGCACCGCCATCCGCTCCCGCGCCGGGTCATGGCCGAAGACCCGCACCATTCCGGCGGGTACCGGCAGCAGCGTGGTGATGCAGCGGATCGCGGTGGTCTTGCCCGCACCGTTGGGACCGAGCAGCCCGAAGACCTCACCGGCGGCCACGGTCAGGTCAAGGCTGTCGACCGCTCTGGTCTCCCCGAAGGAGTACGCCAGCCCGCGGCATGCGAGGGCTTCGGCTATCGGCTCGTCGTCGCTCATCAGCCCACCTCCTCGTGCAGGCCCTCGGCGAGCCTGCGCAGCGCAGGAATCGCGGCGGCCAGCGCCGCCCGGTCCTCCTCCGACAGCCGCTCCGCCTGCCGCCGCACCAGTGCGGTACGGCGCGCCGCCCAGTCCCGTAGCCGCGCCTCGGCGTCCGGGGTGGGCAGCAGCCGGGTGGAGCGCCGGTCGGCCGGATCGGTCTCCCGGTTCAACAGGCCTGCCTTCACCAGCTGGTTGACCAGGGTGGAGACCGAATTGCCCGCCAGATAGAGCTCCTTGGCCGCCGCCGAGACACGTATTCCGGGCTCGGCGCTCACCAGCCGCAGCAGTTCGATCTGCGCGCCGCGCAGTCGGGGGGCCGGCATGTCGGCCCGCAACCTGCGCCGGATCAGCCGTTGGATGCCGGTGAGGACATCGGTCAGTGCGTCGGGGAGCTCCGCTGCCGCCATACAATAATTTTAGCTCTCCATACGAGATATCTGCCAGGCTGCGGAGCCCGGAACCGGTTGCCACTACGCGTTCTGGCGCGCCCCTTCGAGCTCCGCGCGCACGATCCGCGTGCGGAACGTCACCCCGAGGGCCACCGCGAGCGCCCCCACCACTCCGGCCAGCGGCACCGCCGCGTGCCCGGCCAGGGTGCACGCCAGTACCGCCACCGACGCGACGGGCAGCACTGACTGATGGAGCAGACCGCGCTTGTGGAACCGGGTGTGCAGCAGCCACACCGTGAACAGGTACACCGCCGACGGCACGGTGACCGCCGCGGAACCGGCCGACGCCGGGATGTGCGCCACGCCCACCGCCTGCTCGACGGCCACCTCGATGCCCGCGCCGATCGCGGCGGCCGAGGCGAAGACCAGGTAGTGGCCGTACCCCCACAAGAACGCCTCCCGGTTGCCGCGCAGGCGTTCGTGGATCGGCACCGAGAAGTAGATCCACCACGCGGAGAAGACGATCAGCAGCCCACCGCCCGCGATCATCAGCAGTTGGCCGTGCGGCCGGTGCACATCGAGCGCCGACTGTACGGCGACCGTCGCCGCGGAGACCGTCTCGCCCAGCACGATGATGGTGAACAGGCCGTAGCGCTCGGCGATGTGGTGCGGATGCCACTGCGTGCGGGCGCCGGACTCGGCGATCGGCGGTACCAGCAGCTCGGCAACCACCATCACCAGGAACGCCCACACCGCCAGCCGTCCCGGCGGGAGCAGCAGCGCCAACCAGCCGATCTGGCACAGCGCCACTCCGCTCGCGTACCGGACAGCGGTCTGCCGGGCCGCCCCCCGCTCACCGGACGCGGCCCGCAGCCACTGGGTGACCAAAGCCAGCCGCATCACCAGGTAGCCGATGGCGACCACGGTGAAGTCTGCGCGGTCGAAGGCCCGCGGCACCCCGGCGGCGAGCACCAGCACTCCCGCGATCTGCACCAGCGTGGTGACCCGGTACGGCACATCGTCGATGTCATAAGCCGAGGCGAACCACGAAAAATTCATCCAGGCCCACCAAATAGCGAAAAACACCATCAAGTACCCGGCGATGCCCGCGCCCGCGTGCCCGGCCACCAGTGCGTGCACCAGCCGGGCTCCGGCCTGTGCCACCGCGACCACGAAACACAGGTCGAAGAACAACTCCAGTGGTGTGGAGGCCCGGTGTGCCTCGTCCCGGTCGCGGGCGGTCATCCGGCGGACCGGCAGTCCGGTCGACTCCCCGGTCACCGCCGCGGCTCCTGTCCGGCCGCCCTGGTATCAGTCGTCATGGCTGACACTCTCGGCCAACGTGCCGTCGGCGCCCCGCAACGGCACGCCGATGGCACCCGCCTCAGGCGAGGCCGCGCAGCATCAACCGCCAGTACAGCAACGGCAGTCCGTAACGCTTGAGGTACCACATGTCGCGCCGCTCACGGGTGGTGTCGATCAGCGGGATGGTCGGTGTGTGCGCCATGGTGTAGTCGAACTCGGCGAGCAGCATCCGGTCCTGCGCGGTGGTGATGGGGCAGGAGGCGTAGCCGTCGTAGCGTGCAGTGGGTTCGCGTCCCGCCATCGTGGCCAGAAGGTTCCGCACCACGACCGGGGCCTGCTTGCGGACCGCCGCGCCGGTCTTGGAGTTGGGGGTGGAACCCGCGTCCCCCAGCGCGAAGACGTCGGGATGGCGTTCGTGGCGCAGGGTGTGCTTGTCGACCTGGACGTAGCCGGCCGGGTTGCCGGGGTCGGCGAGCGGACCCTCCTTGATCCAGTCGGGGGCCGACTGCGGGGGCACGGTGTGCAGCAGGTCGTAGCCGATGGACTCGCTCGTTCCGTCGGTGTTGTCGACGATGACGGCCTTGCGGGCGGAGCCATCGACCTCGGTCAGTTCGCTGCTCAGCCGGACCTCGATGCCGTAGCGGGCGGCCACCCTGGCCAGTTCGGCGGAGAACGCGGGCACTCCGAACATCGCCGCCGTGGGCAGCACCAGCACCACCCGGATGTCCTTGAGCACGCCCTCGCGCCGCCAGTGGTCGGCGGCCAGGTAGGCGATCTTCTGCGGCGCGCCGCCGCACTTGATCGGCCCGGACGGCATGGTGAACACCGCGGTGCCCTTGCGCAGTCCGCGTATCAACTGCCAGGTCCTGGGCGCCAGTTCCGGCAGGTAGTTGGAGGACGCGTACGGGGTGCGCACGGCCTCGGCCATGCCTGGGATCTTGTGCCAGTCGAGCTGGATGCCGGGGCAGACGACAAGCCGGTCGTACTCCAGCCGGGAACCGTCGGACGTGGTCACCATGTGCGCGGCCGGATCGACGCTCGTCGCGCGGTCCTTGACCCAGCGGGTGCCGCGCGGCATGACGGACGCCTCGCGGCGGGCGCTCTCGCCCAGCGCTGCCCGGCCGCCGCCGACCAGGGTCCACAGCGGCTGGTAGTAGTGCGTCTCGCTCGGTTCGAGCACGGCGACGCCGGTGGTACCGGCGCGCCGCAGCCGGGCCGCGACGGTGATTCCGGCGGTGCCACCGCCGATGATGAGGACCTTGGCGTGCTGTGTCATGGCGTGCCTCCTCAGCGCTGTGCGGTCATGGCGTGGGCGAAGTCGTCGTCGATCAGCACCACTTCGTGTCCGGCCCGCGCCAGCAGCGACGCGGCGACACTGGCCCGGAAGCCGCTGGCGCAGTGCACCCAGATCGTCCGCCGCGACGGCAGTTCGCCCAGCCGGTCCAGCAGTTGGTGCAGCGGGATGTGCAGTGAGCCGGGCAGGGCGCCGGTGGCCCGCTCGTCGTCGCGGCGTACGTCGAGCAGCAGCCCGCCCCCGAGCGCGGCCAGGTCCGCGAAGGCCACCCGCCGGTAGGAGCACTCGCCGGGCACCGGGCCGACCGCCGCTCCGGCCGGGCGGTCGATGCCGATGCGGGCCAACTGCCGCTGGGCATCGGCGACTTGCCCGGCGGTCTCGCCGATGAGGGTGACCGGGCTGCCCCAGGGCAGCAGCCAGCCCAGGTACGTGGCGAACTGACGGCCCAGTTCGATGCCGACCGTTCCGGCCATGTGCCCGGCCGCGTAGGCGGTGCGGTCGCGCAGGTCGACCACCCATTCCCCGGCGGCGATCCGGGACTTCAGCTCTACCGCGTCCACCGGCTGGGGCGGCGTGAGGTCGGCGGCCGAAGGGCCCTGCCGGTTGAGCGGTGCCATGTGCGCGTAGTAGGCCGGATAGGCGGTGAGGCGGGCGATCAGGCGGGCGGTGAAGGCGTCCTCGTCGGGCTCGGTGAGCGCGTCGTTGCGGGTGCGCTCGTCGGCGATGGTGGCGGTCGGACCGGCCGCCGTGGGTGCCGAGGAGCAGAAGCTGCCGAAGCCGTGGGTGGGGAAGACGGCCGCGTCGTCGGGGAGTTCGGCGGCCAGCCGCCGGGCGGAGCGGTACTGGGCCCGGGTCAGCTCCTCGGTGCGGTCGGGGTCCACCAGGTCGGTGCGGCCCACCGTGCCGTAGAGCAGCGAGCCTCCGGTGAACACCGCGGGCGGCCCCTCACCGTCGGAGATGACGTACGACAGATGGCCGTCGGTGTGGCCGGGGGTCGCCACCGCCTCGACGGACAGGCCGCCCACCGCGAGCCGGTCGCCGTCCTCCACCGGATACCGGTCGAAGGAGACCGACTCGGCGGCGGACAGCACGTACGGCACGCCGTTTCGCCGGGCGAGTTCGTATCCACCGGTCACGTAGTCGTTGTGGATGTGCGTCTCCACGACCAGCCCGCAGGTCACCCCGGCGTTGGCCAGCACCGCCTCGACCCGGTCCAGGTCGCGCTGCGGGTCGATGACGACCGCGACCCGGCCGTCGTGCGCGATGTAGCTGCGGTTGCCCAGTTCCGTCGTGTCGATGACCTCGACCTCGACCATCTGCCCACCCCTTTCGTTAATGCACGAATGTACGTACATTAGGTCCGTGCAATCGAGTAGAGCAACCAAGCCGGACCGCTCCAGTCCGCTTCCACTGTGGGCCCAGGTCCGCGATGACCTGCGGGCGAGGCTGGAGTCCGGCGCGTTCCGCACCGCCTTCCCCGGCGAGCTGGCGCTGGTCGAGGAGTACGGAGTCAGCCGCCACACGGTGCGCGAGGCGCTGCGCCAACTGCGCGCCGAGGGACTGGTGACCGCCGAGCGCGGCCGTCCGCCGCGGCTGGCCGTACCCGCGGAGATAGAGCAGCCGCTGGGCGCGCTCTACAGCCTGTTCCGGTCGGTGGAGGCGGCGGGCCAGGTGCAGCGCAGTGTGGTGCGGGTGCTGGACATCCGTGCCGACGGGGTCTTCGCCGCCCGGCTCGGCTTGGAGGAGTCCGCACCGCTGCTGCACCTGGAGCGGCTGCGACTGGCCGACGGCGAACCACTGGCCGTCGACCGGGTGTGGCTGCCCGCCGAGTTGGCGGCACCGCTGCTGGAGGCGGACTTCACCCACACCTCGCTCTACGACGAGTTGGCAGCCCGCACCGGCGTACGGCTGACCGGTGGCCGCGAGGTGCTGCGGGCGGTGGTGCCCACCCCGGCGGAGCGCCGGCTGCTCGGCATCGGTGAGGGCGTCGCCGCGTTCGCCGTGGACCGGCTCGGCTGCGCGGGCAGCCGCCCGGTGGAGTGGCGCCACACGCTGGTGCGCGGCGACCGCTTCACCGCCCGCGCCGAGTTCTCGGCGAAGGGCTACCGGCTGGATCTGGCGGGGGCCGGGTCCTTCGCCCTGACGAAGTGACCTTGGGGGTCGGCGTGTTGGAGGCAGTGCGGGAAGTGGATCCGCTGGAGGCCCGGGGGCTGGTCGGCTCCGGCGCGGCGGTGCTGCTGGACGTACGAGAGGACGACGAGTGGGCGGCCGGGCACGCACCGGAGGCCGTGCATCTTCCGCTGTCCGCGGTCGACTTCGGGGATCCCAAACTGATGGAAAGTCAACTGTTCGTGGTGGTATGCCGATCGGGCCGCAGGTCCGCGCTGGTCGTCGAGCGGCTGCGGGCGGCGGGCCGGGCGGCGTGCAACCTGCGCGGCGGGATGCAGGCCTGGTCGGTGGCCGGGCTGCCGGTGACG
Organism: Streptomyces silvisoli; assembly: GCF_029269905.1. Lineage (NCBI taxonomy): Bacteria > Bacillati > Actinomycetota > Actinomycetes > Kitasatosporales > Streptomycetaceae > Streptomyces > Streptomyces silvisoli. The sequence continues at coordinate 9,543 of NZ_JARJBC010000021.1, forward strand.
TGTACCGGCGGGCAGCCCGGAACCGTCATATGACCCTGCTCGGCGTGCTCCTCGGCGGGCTGATCGGCCTGTGTCTGGGGGCACTTGGCGGCGGTGGCTCGATACTGACGGTTCCGGTACTGGTGTACGCGCTCGGGGAGAACGCGCGATCGGCCACCACGGGGGGTCTGGTGGTGGTCGGAGTGACCGCGCTGTGCGGGGCGTGGAGCCATGCCCGTGCGGGCAACGTGCGCTGGGGCGCTGGCCTCGGATTCGGTGCGGCGGGCATCGCGGCCTCGTACGCGGGTACGGCGCTGAACAGGTCGGTGGATCCAACGGCGTTGATGTTCTGCTTCGCCGCGCTGATGGTGGTCTCGGCGACGGCCATGTTCCGGCGCGGACGCGGTGCCGCACCGGCGCCGGAGCGGGTGGGCGGGACGCCGGTGGTGCGGATCGTCGCCTCCGGCCTGGCCGTCGGGTTCCTCACCGGTTTCCTCGGGGTGGGCGGTGGCTTCGTGATCGTCCCGGCGCTGGTGGGCGCGCTGGGGTACGAGATGCCCGTCGCGGTGGGCACCTCGCTGCTGGTCATCGCGGTCAACTCGGCGGTTTCGCTGGCCGCTCGGGCGGGCGGGGAGACGTTCCACTGGAAGGTCATCGCGCCGCTGACCGCCGCCGCGGTGCTCGGCTCGCTGTTCGGCCGCCGGGTGTCGGCCCGGGTCCCCTCCGCCGCGTTGCGCCGCGCGTTCGCCACGCTGACGGTGGCGGTGGCGGGATACCTCGTACTGCGGACGGCCGTGGGCTGACGGCCTGCGGGTCACCGCGCGTTGGTCCCGGCGGCGCCGGACCGACCGCGGGTTACAACCGCCCCTGCGCCAGGAACCGCTCCAGCCGCGCCGCGTACGGCGCGACGTCGATGCCCTGGGCGGCCAGCCATTCCTCCGAGTAGTACTTGTCCAGGTACCGCTCGCCCGGATCGCACAGCAGCGTCACCACGCTGCCCCGCTCGCCGCGCGCCCGCATCTCCGCGATGATGCGGAACGCGGCCCAGGTGCCGGTGCCGGTGGAGGCGCCGGTCCTGCGGCCCAGCAGCCGCTCCAGGAGGTGGATGGTGGCGATCGCGGCGGCGTCCGGCACCCGCGTCATGCGGTCCACCGCGCCGGGGATGAAGCTGGGCTCGACGCGCTGACGGCCGATGCCCTCGATACGGGAGCCGTGGTCGGTGGTGACCGACGGATCGCCGGTGCGCCAGCCGTCGAAGAACGCGGAGTTCTCCGGGTCGGCCACGCAGACGCCGGTGCTCCGCTGGGTGTAGTGGACGTAGCGGGCGATGGTCGCGGAGGTGCCGCCGGTGCCCGCGGTGGCGACGATCCAGGACGGCTCCGGGTGCCGTTCCGACGCCATCTGCCGGAAGATCGACTCGGCGATGTTGTTGTTGCCGCGCCAGTCGGTGGCCCGCTCCGCGTAGGTGAACTGGTCCATGTAGTGGCCGCCGGTCTCCGCGGCGAGCCGGGCGGCGACCTCGTAGACCTCACACGGGTTGTCCACCAGGTGGCAACCGCCGCCCTGGAACTCGATCAACTCGATCTTGGCCCGACTGGTGCTGGCGGCCATCACCGCGATGAACGGCACCCCGATGAGCTTGGCGAAGTACGCCTCGGAGACCGCCGTCGAGCCGCTGGACGCCTCGATCACCGGGCGTCCGGGGCGGATCCAGCCGTTGCACAGCCCGTACAGGAACAGCGAGCGGGCCAGCCGGTGCTTGAGGCTGCCGGTGGGATGGGTGGACTCGTCCTTCAGATACAGGTCGACGCCCCACTCCACCGGCAGCGGCACGGACAGCAGATGGGTGTCGGCCGAGCGGTTGGCATCGGCCTGGACCTTGCCCACGGCCTCCCTCAGCCAGGCCCGGTAGGCCGGGTCGTGTCGGTTCACGTCCAGCTCGACGGACTCGGGCGGTGCGGTCATGGCATCGGTCATGTGCCCTGTATAACCGCACCGCCCTCTCAAACCGTCACTTGGGGTGACTAGCTGGTCCGGCTTTCAGCGCCTCATCAGCGGGCGTACGCGGCGTGGATGCGCGCCCAGGACTTCGGTTGCGCGGTCACCGCCGGCGCCCGTACCCCGGCCTTGGCCGCGGCGGGCGCCGCCGGGCGCTCCGGGGTGAACAGCCAGGTCTGGAACAGCTGGGCCAGCGGCTTGCCGGAGATCCGCTCCGCCAGACCCTGGAACTGCGCGAAGTCGCCGTTGCCGTAGGCGTGTTCAGTGGTCCACGCCTTGAGGATCCGGAAGAACGCCTTGTCGCCCACGGTGTTGCGCAGTGCCTGGATGGCGGCGCCGCCCCGGTCGTAGACCGCGTCGTCGAACTGGTGGGCAGCGCCCGGGTCACCCGGCTTGACCTTCCAGAACGGGTCGCTCGCCGGGTGCTGGGCGTAGACGTAGTCGGCGAGCTGCTGCGGGGTGCCCTCGCCCTGGTAGTCCGACCACAGCCACTGGGCGTAGGTGGCGAAGCCCTCGTTCAGCCAGATGTCCTGCCAGCGCTCCAGCGAGACGTCGTCGCCGAACCACTGGTGGGCGAGTTCGTGCACCACCACCGAGGCGTTGGAGCCGCTGGCGAACTGCGCCGGGCTGTAGAACGGCCGGGTCTGGGTCTCCAGCGCGTAGTGGGTCTTGACGTTGGGCACGTAGCCGCCCAGCGCGTCGAACGGGTACTTCCCGAAGTACTTGCTCTCCCAGTCGATGATCTCCGCCGACCGCTCGACGCTGGCCCGTGCCGCCGCCGCGTTGGCGCCGAGGTCCGTGCTGTAGGCGTTGACGACGGGGACGCCGTCCTTGGTCCTGCCGGTGGTGATGTCGAACTTCCCGACGGCGAGCGTGGCGAGGTAGGTGGCCTGCGGCCGGTCCTGCCGCCAGCTGTAGCGGGTGCCGGTGGCGGTGTCGCGCTGGCCGGTGGGCACGCCGTTGCTGATCACCTGGAGGCCCTTGGGAACCTCCACCGACACGTCGTAGGTGGCCTTGTCCAGCGGGTGGTCGTTGCTGGGGAACCACCACCACGCCGCCTCCGGCTCGTCGGCCGCGACCGCGCCGTCCGGAGTGCGCAGCCAGGCGTTGATGCCGTTCACCGTGACCTTGGACGGCACCCCGGAGTAGCGCACCACGACCGTGGCGTCACTGCCCTTGGGCAGTGACGCGGCGGGGGTGATCTGGAGTTTGTGGGCGCCGGGGTTCTCGGTGAAGGCGGCCTGCTGCCCGTTGACCAGCACACTGCTGACGTCCAGCGAGAAGTCCAGGTCGAAGCGGGACAGGTCCTGGGTGGCGGACGCCAGGATGGTCGCGGTGCCCTGGAGCTGGTCGGTCTTCGGCTGGTACCTCAGCCGCAGGTCGTAGTGGGACACGTGGTACCCGCCGTTGCCGTACGTGGGGTAGTACGGGTCCCCGATGGTGGGCGCGCCTGGGGTCGGTGTGGCGGCTGCCGCCGGAACGGCCAGCAGCAGCGTAAGTGCGGATGCGGCGGCCGTCGCGGTCGAGGCGATGGTTCTCTTGCGCGCGTTGTCACGCAGCACTGGCCCTCCAACTGGTCCGGGAGAAGGAACAGTTGGCAGGCTATGCAGATCCTGTGAGCGGCGGCCAGCGAACCTGCCGCTGTCGACACAGAAGGTTCATGTGGCGCAACGCAATCACGCCAATCGGCTCACGAGGACTTAAGCGCCGCCTGCATCATCGCCTTGGCGATGGGACCCGCCAGCCCGTTGCCGCTGATCTCGGCGCGCACCGCGTCCGGGTCGTCGACCATGACCGCGACCGCGACCTGCTTGCCGGAGCCGGCCTTGGCGTAGGAGACGAACCAGGCGTACGGGTTGCCGCTGTTGTCCACACCGTGCTGGGCGGTGCCGGTCTTGCCGCCGACCTCGACGCCGGGGATCTGCGCGTTGGTGCCGGTGCCCTTCTGGATGACGGAGACCATCGCGTCCTGCAGCTGTTGGGCGGTGTGCTCGCTGACGGGCTGGGACATCTGCTTGGGGTCGAAGTTCTGCACCGCGTTGCCGTCGCCGTCGGTGACCTTGGAGACCATGTGCGGGGCCATCAGCTTGCCGCCGTTGGCGATGGCGGACACCACCATGGCCATCTGCAACGGGGTGGCCCGCACGTCGAACTGGCCGATGCCGGTCTGCGCCAGCGAGGACTTGGGCATCTTCGTCGGGTAGACGCTCTGCGCGGCGCGCACCGGGATGTCGAGGCTGCTGCCGTCGAAACCGAACGCGTCGGCCATCGCCTTGACCTTGTCCTGGCCGAGGTCCACCGCCATCTTGGCGAAGACCGTGTTGCAGGAGTACTCCAGCGCGGTGCGTATCGAGGCGTTCTCGCAGGGCGCCGCCGCGTTCTCGTTGCCGAGCGGGCTGACCGTGCCCGGCAGGGTGTACGGGTTGGGGCTGCTGGTCGGCTGGTCGATGGAGGAGTACAGGCCGTCCTGGAGCGCGGCGGCCGCGACGACCAGCTTGAAGGTGGAGCCGGGCGGATACGTCTGACGCAGCGCCCGGTTGCTCATCGGCTGGCTCTTGTCGTCGCTGTACTGCTTCCAGGCCTGCGCGTCGGCCTTGGAACCGCCGGCGATCTTCGACGGGTCGTAGCTGGGGGTGCTGACCATGGCGAGGACGTTGCCGGTCTGCGGGTCGATGGCGACGGCGGCGCCGTTCTTGCTGCCCAGGCCGTTGTACGCGGCCTTCTGCACGGCCGGGTCGATCGTGGTGAGCACGTCGCCGGGCTTGCCGCTGTTGCCGGTGAGCACGTTGAGCAGGCTCTTGGTGCGGGAGTCGGTGCCGTTGAGCACGCTCTGGTAGATGCCTTCGAGCTGGGTCGAGCCGTAGACCTGGGACAGCCGGCCGGTGACCGCCGCGTACAGCGGGCCGCCGGTGTAGGTCCGCTTGTACTTGAAGTCAGGGCTGCTGGTCCTGGCCGACCCGGTCACGGGCCGTCCGCCCACGATGATGTCACCGAACGGGTTCGCGTACTGCGCGATCAAGTTCCGTCGGTTGTACTGGTCGTCCGCGAGTGCCTTGCCATCGACCTCCTGCACCCAGGTCACCCGCACCATGAGGGCGATGACCAGCAGGAGGGAGAAGACCGCTGTGCGCCTGATCGTCTTGTTCATCCCAGTCAAGAACGCCCACGGGACATGGATTGGTTCCAACTCGGGACGATCTCACAGGTTCGAACCCGATATGTTCTGAATGTGTGGACCCGAGCATTCCGCAAGGCCGTCGACGCGCTGGGCGCCGTCATCTCCGCCCATCAGGGCATGACGATCCCGCTCACCGCGATCGCCGCGGTGGCCGCCGCCGATCTGCTCGCCGGGCGCAACCACTTCCTGGCCCCGATGATGGTCATGGCCCCCGCGCTGGCCGTGGTGACCACCGCCTGGAAGCGCACCCTGCTGATCGGTCTGCTGGGCGGTGCGGTACAGGCCGCTCTGATGCCGTACGACGGGGTCCTCGACACCCAGGACCGGCGCATCCTCGCCGGGATGGCCATCAGCTACCTCACCGTGGTGCTGTTCAGCGCGTACGCGTCATGGTGGCGCGAGGTGCGCACCGAGCAGTACCGGGCGGTGGTCACGGTCGCGGAGGCGGCGCAGCGCGCCCTGCTGCGCCCGCCCGGGCCACGGGTCGGCGGAGTCAGTCTGGCGGTGCGGTACGCCTCCGCGGCGGACGCGGCACAGATCGGCGGCGACCTGTACGCGGTGCTGGACACCCCGCACGGAGTGCGGGCGCTGGTCGGCGACGTACGCGGCAAGGGCCTTGAGGCGGTGCAGACCTCGGCGGTGGTGATGGGCGCGTTCCGCGAGGCGGCGTACGACGAGGGCGGGCTGGCGGGGGTGGCCCGGCGGGTGGACGCCAGTGTGCGGCGGCATGTGATGGACGGGGAGTTCACCACCGCCTTGTTCCTGGAGTTCCCGGCGCAGCGCCGGGCGGCCGAGGACGCGGAGATCGAGCTGCTGCACTACGGGCACGTACCGCCGCTGCGGGTGTCGCCGGACGGGCGGGTGACCTCGCTCGATCCGCCCGAACCGTGGGTGCCGCTCGGGCTGACCGGATTCGTCCGCGGGGCGCCGGAGCCGTGGCGGGTGCCGCTCGGCGCCGACGAGGTGCTGGTGCTGTGTACCGACGGGGTCATCGAGGCGCGCGATCCACGGCACGGCGGCTTCTATCCGCTCGCCGAGCGGGTCGGCGCGCTGGTGGCGGGCGCGGCGCGCGATCTGGAGGCGGCGGTCGGCCGGCTCTACGCCGATCTGCTGGGGCATGCCGGCGGAACGCTCGGCGACGACTCCGTTCTCCTGCTGCTGGCGCGTCCGCGGTAGCGGCTCCGGGTTCCGCCGCGACCGTCGGGCTCCCACGGCGCCCGGCGCGGCTACTATTCCGGCAGAATTCCGGCGCCCTCCAGGGCCGCGCGGCAAGCGGATGTGAGTGGTGTCATGAGCACGATCCCCAGGGACCCGGCGGAACGCCCGAGGGAGCAGCGGTTAGCGGAAACGTTTGTCGAGCTTGCCGACACCCTGGTGGACGGCTTCGAGGAGACCGCGCTCCTGCGCCTGCTGGCCAGTCGGTGCCTGGAGTTCCTCGACGCGTCGGGCGCCGGGCTGCTACTGGCCGACGGCTACGGCAAGTTGCGCACCGTCGCCGTCCGCGAGGCGGCCGGACTGCTCGACCTCCAGCGGGACGGCGGCCCCGCGCTGGACTGCTTCCGCACGGCGGCGCTGGTCGGACCGGTGGACCTGGCCACGGACGGGGCACGGTGGCCGCGGTTCGCCGAACGGGCGGTCGGCCGCGGGGTGTTCGGCACCTACGCGGTGCCGCTTCGGCTACGGGAGACGGTGATCGGGGCGCTGCAACTGTTCCGTACCGAGCCGGGGGTGCCGCACGGCGATGTGGCGCTGGCCCAGGCGCTCGCGGACGCCGCCACGATCGGGATGCTGCGGCAACGGGCCCTCACCCGCAGCGAGTTGCTCGCCAGCCAGTTGCAGTCGGCGCTGGACAGCAGGGTCGCGGTGGAGCAGGCCAAGGGGATGCTCGCCGAACGGTGGGGGGTGGACATGGACGCCGCGTTCGGCGCCATGCGCCGCCATGCGCGCACCCATCGGCTGCGACTGTCCGAACTGGCCCGCCGGATAGTGGACAAATCCCTGGATTCTGAAGCTCTGCGGGACAACTGAGGCAGACCGCACGACCCCCCACCACAGCACGATTTGCGACGAATCGCGAAACCGGTCGTTCGGCCGGTACGGCCGGACGGCGGCCTTCCGTCGCGCACCCGCACCAGGCAACCGTCGCGGTACGTGCCCGTGTTTTGACTTGGCGTCAACTCGCCCTACCCGTTGGGCGTTGGCCTGTTCTAGGGTATGTGTGTGGCCCAGGACCCCGGCCACCGTGTCGCCACCGCATCCGAGCCAAGCCGCATACCCCCGACGACGCAGGACGTGGTCCAGCCATGGTGAAGGGCACTGCTTCCGCACGCCTTCCGCTGTCCGACCCCAGACGCTCGACGTTGGATGTCTGCTGTACGTTCTCGCTGGCGCGTGCCAACGGCAGTGACGCCCTCGCGGAGCGCATGACGCACGCCGCGCTCACCACCATCGGCACCCATGACGTGCCGTGCGCGCAGATCGCCGAGGCGACCGCCCTCGCCTGCCGCTACGTCCTGGACTACGGGTACGCCCGGCGATATCGCGTCACGCTCGGCATGGACGACAACCGCTGCACGGTCTCGGTCACCGACCACGGTTACGACCAGCCGCCCGACGCGCCCGCCACCGCCGCGTTGCACGCGCCCCCCTCGCACGTCACGGCGGAGCTGTGCCATGAGCTGGCCGGGCACGTGGACGGCGTGCAGGTGCATCACGCGCTGGACGGTGCGGTGCTGGTCCGCTTCCGGACGCCGCTGCCCCGGTCGGCGGACTCCCCCGAACCTCACCCGGCCGCACCGGACACCTCCCGCAGTCCAAGCGCCCAAGGGTGAGGGCCGCCGGCCGGCGGACCCGAGGGGAGCGGGCCGCCGGCCGCGCGGGCGAACGGGAGACTACGGGCAGCCAAAGTCACTCGTGTCAGACCAACTCGACCAGGTCCGCGATCGAGTTCACCACCCGGGACGGGCGGAAGGGATGACGTTCCACGTCATCGGGTTGGGTCAGGCCGGAGAGGACCAGGAAGGTCTCCATGCCCGCCTCGATGCCCGCGCGGACGTCCGTGTCCATGCGGTCGCCGATCATGGCGGAGGTCTCGGAGTGGGCGCCGATGGCGTTCAGGCCCGCGCGCATCATCAGGGGGTTGGGCTTGCCGACGAAGTACGGTTCCTTGCCGGTGGCCTTGGTGATCAGGGCGGCGACCGAGCCGGTGGCGGGCAGCGCGCCCTCGGCGGAGGGCCCGACCTCGTCGGGGTTGGTGGCGATGAAGCGGGCGCCCGCGTCGATCAGGCGGATGGCCTTGGTGAGCGCCTCGAAGCTGTAGGTGCGGGTCTCCCCCAGCACCACGTAGTCCGGCTCGGCGTCGGACAGGATGTAGCCGATGTCGTGCAGTGCCGTGGTCAGCCCCGCCTCGCCGATCACGTAGGCGGTGCCGCAGGGCCGCTGGTCGTCGAGGAACTTGGCGGTGGCCAGCGCCGAGGTCCAGATGTTCTCCACCGGCACCAGCAGGCCCATCCGGGACAGCCGGGCGTGCAGGTCGCGCGGGGTGTAGATGGAGTTGTTGGTCAGCACCAGGAACGGCTTGCCGGACTCCCGCAGCCGTTTGATGAACTCGTCCGCCCCGGCGACCGGGATGCCCTCGTGGATGAGCACGCCGTCCATGTCGGTGAGCCAGGATTCGATCGGCTTGCGCTCTGCCACGGGGACGACTCCTTCACGGATGGAACGGCTCGGGATCGGGGCGGCGCCTCGAACACGCTGCCCCGGTCCCCTCCGAGCCTAGCTGCCGGTGGCGGCCTGCCAGGCGCTGACGTAGCTGTCCAACTGGCTGTTCACCTGGTTCCAGTCCGGCTGGAAGACCTGGACGCCCGACATGATCTGCTTGAGCGCATCGGCGTTCTTGTCCGTTGCGTCCACATCGGTGCGCGACGAGAAGCCACCGCCGATCGAGGAGACCTCCTGCTGGACCTGCTTGGACAGCAGGAAGTCCAGGAACTTCTTGGCGTTCTCGCTGTGCGGCGCGTTCTTCACCAGGCCCGCCGCGTACGGCAGGGCGAAGGTGCTCGGCTGGCCGCCGTCGTTCCCGGCCGGGAAGAAGATGCCCTGGTTGGGCATGGACTTCATGTCGGCGAAGTTCATCTGCACGTCACCGTTGGCGACCAGCAGCTCGCCCTTGTCGACCTTGGACGCCAGCGCGCCGGTGGACTTCGACGGGCCGACGTTGTTGGCCTGGAGCTTCTTCAGGAACGCCATGGCCGCCGGCTGGCCTCGGAAGTCGTGGAGCGCCTTGACCAGCACGGCCGTACCGTCACCCGCGACACCCGGCGTGGAGTACTGGAGCTTGCCCTTGAACTTGGCGTCCAGCAGGTCGTTCCAGGTCTTCGGGGGCTGCGGCAGCTGCTTCTTGTCGTAGATGAAGCACAGGTAGTTGTTGACGATGGAGGTCCACTCGCCGTTCGCGTCCTTGTCGATGTCCGAGACGTGGTCGGAACCCGCCGGAGCGTACTTGGCCAACAGCCCCTTCTGCTCGGCCTGTTGGATGAACGGCGGCAGCGTGACCACCACGTCCGCCTGGGTGTTGGAGCGCTCGCGGATCAGGCGCTGCACCATCTCCCCGGAGCCGCCCTCGACGTAGTTGACCTTGATGCCGGTCTGGGACTGGAAGTCCTTGAAGACCTTGTCGTAGAAGCCGTCCCCGGTCTCGGACTTCAGTCCGTCGGCGCTGTAGACGGTGATCTGCTGCCCGCCGCCGGACGAGGACCCGGCGCAGCCGGTGAGGGAGGCGCCGAGGGTGAGCACGGCGACGGCGGCGGTGACGCTTCTGACGGAGAAGGCGGACGTGGCGGACATGGGGAACTCCTTTGGGGGTCTGGGGGCTTGCCCCCGGTGAACCCACCCACCGCTACCGGTAGGTGGCTTTGGTGCGGATGCGGGAGACCGCGAGGAGGACGGCCAGCGTCGCGGCCATGAGAACCACCGCCAGCGCCGCCCCTGAGAAGAGGGCGCCGCGGTCGGTGGCGCCGAAGACACTCACCGGAAGCGGCACCCAGTTCGGCGGATAGAGCATCATCGTGGCGCTCAACTCGCCCATGGACAGGGCGAAGCACAGTGCGGCGGCGGCGGTCAGCGACGGCAGCAGCAGCGGCAGCTTCACCCGCCACAGCACGTAGGACGGCCGCGCGCCAAGACTCGCCGCGCTCTGCTCGTACGCCGGGTCGAGGCGGGCGAGGGCGGCGCCGACCGACTGGTAGGCGAAGGCCGTCACCAGCACCGTGTGCGCCACGATCACGATGGCCGGGGTGCCGTTGAGCAGCAGCGGCGGCTTGGAGAACGCCACCAGCAGGGACAGCCCGACCACCACCGACGGCACCGCGACCGGCAGCATGAACAGCGCGTCCATCACCCGCCGTCCGCGCCGCCGCAGCGCCTGCGCGGCGAGCGCCGCCCAGGTACCGGCGGCCAGCGCGGCCAGGCTGGCCACCAGCGCGGTGACCAGGCTGGTGAGCAGCGCGTGCGGGGAGTCGCCGTGGGCGATCTCCTGGTAGTGGCCGAGCGTCATCCCGGAGGGGAAGGCACCGCTCCAGCTGCTGGCGAAGGACGCCACCAGGATGACCAGGAACGGCAGCGCGAACACCGGCAGGAACAGGGCGAAGAACACGGTCCACACGGCCCATCGGCCGCCTCGGCTATGCACCAGCACGACGGGCACCTCCAGTGCCACGGGCCAGGACCACCCGGTACAGGCCGTAGAGCGCCACCGACAGCGCGATGTTGACCACCGCGACCACACACGCCCCCGGGTAGTCGCCGTCCAGGATCGCCTTGCTGTAGACGAGCATCGGCAGCGTGGTGACGCCCTTGGCGCCGGTGAACAGGATGATTCCGAACTCGTTGAGGCACATCACCAGCACCAGGGAGCCGCCCGCGGCCAGTGCCGGCAGTGCCTCCGGCCAGATCACCTGCCGTACGATGCGCGGCGCCCGGGCGCCCAGCGAGGCCGCCGCCTCGATCTGGGCGGTGTCCAGTTGTGAGAAGGCGGCCAGCAGTGGCCGCATCACGAACGGCGTGAAGTAGGTGACCTCGGCGAGCAGCACGCCCCACGGGGTGTGCAGGAAGTCCAGCGGCCCCTGCGCGGCGCCGGTGGCGTCGGTCCAGATGCCGTTGACGATGCCGACCGTCCCGTAGAGGAACAGCAGCGCCAGCGTGATCAGGAAGGACGGGAAGGCCAGGAAGATGTCGATGAACCGGCTGAGCACCCGGCCGCCGGGGAACGGCACGAAGGCGATCACCAGGGCCAGGACGAAGCCCAGCACCAGGCAGCCGAGCGTCGAACCGGCCGCGATCCACACGGTGTTGAGCAGCGCGGTGCGGAATCCGGCGGAGGACAGCACCGTGCCGTACCCCGACAGGTCGTGGCCGCCGCTGTCCGGCGAGACCGACTGCCACACCACCAGGGTCATCGGATAGAGGAAGACCAGTCCGAGCCCGGCCAGCGGCGGCACCGCCCACAGCCAGCGGGGAACCCGCCGCGGGGCGGCGAGGGCGAGGCTAGCCATCGGCCACCCCCGCCGCCAGCAGCACCGCGTCCTCGGCCGCGAAGTGCACGGACACCGGCTCGCCGAGCGCGGGCGGGGTGCGCAACTCCCTTACGTCCGCCTTGATCTGGTGGCCGTCCACGTCCACCAGCACCCGGTGGGTGGCGCCCCGCCACTGCACCTCGGCGACCGTGCCGCGCAGCGCGTTGGGCCCCTCCCCCAGGCCGACCAGGTGCGGCCGTACACACAGCGTCGCGGTCGCGCCCGGCGCCACACCGTCCACCGGAACCTTCAGTTCCGTGGCGCCGAAGCGAACCGCGCCACCGTCCACCGTGACCGGCAGCAGATTGGCGTTGCCGACGAAGGAGGCGGTGAACTCGGTGCGCGGCCTGCGGTAGAGGTCCTGCGGGGTGCCGCAGTCCCGCAGCCGCGCCCGGTCCATGACCGCGATCCGGTCGGCGAGGGTCAGCGCCTCGATCTGGTCGTGGGTGACATAGAGGATGGAGACATCCGGCAACTCTCGGTGCAACCTGGCGAGTTCGGCGAGCATCCCGGAGCGCAGCTGCGCGTCCAGCGCGGACAGCGGTTCGTCCAGCAGCAGCACCTCGGGCCGGATGGCCAGCGCGCGGGCGATCGCCACCCGCTGCTGCTGGCCGCCGGACAGCTCCCGCGGATACCGGCGGGCGTAGCCCTCCATGCCGGTCATCCGCAGCGCCTCGGTGACGCGCTCCGTGATCCGTGCGCGAGGCACCTTCCGCGCCTTCAGGCCGAAGGCGACGTTCTGTTCCACCCGCAGGTGCGGAAAGAGCGCGTACTGCTGGACCACCATGCCGATGCCGCGCCGGTACGGGGGCAGCGCGGTGACATCGCGGCCACCGATCAGCACCCGCCCGGACGCCGGGGTGACGAACCCGGCGACGGCCCGCAGCGCGGTGGTCTTGCCCGACCCCGAGGGGCCGAGCAGTGCCATGACTTCGCCGGGTTCCACGGTCAGGTCGAGGGAGTCAAGGACGGTGTTGTCCCCGTACCGGACGGTGACCGAGTCGAACCGGATGCCCATCTCAGAACTCCCGTACCAGCGCGGGCAGTTCGGCGACCGACCCGATGACGTGCGTGGCACCGGCGGCGGCCAGCCGCGGCTCGTCGTGCGCACCGGTGAGCACGCCTGCCACGATCCCGGCGCCGGAGCGGACGCCGGTGAGCATGTCGTACGAGGTGTCCCCGGCGACCGCGATACGCCGTACGTCGTCGGTGCCGGTGCGCAGCAGCGCGGTGAGCACCATGTCCGGGTACGGGCGTCCGCGGCCGGCGTCCGCCGGGCAGAGGGTGAGGTCGGCGATGTCCCGCCAGCCGAGGGCGTCCAGGATGGCGTCCTGGGTGACCCGGGCGAACCCGGTGGTCAGCACGACCTTGCGGCCCTCGGCGCGCAGTTCGGCGATGGCCTCGGCCGCGCCGGGCAGCGCGGTGACCCTGCCGCCGTCGACCAGTTCGCCGTAGGCCCGCTCGAACTCGGTGTTGGCGCGCTGGGCGAAGTCCTCGTCACCGAACAGGGCGCGGAAGACGGAGATCTTCGACTCGCCCATGGTGGCCCGGACGTACTCCAGGTCCGGCTCCACGCCCAGCCGTTCGGCGGCCCGAGTGAAGGCCTGCTCGACCAGGCCGCCGTCGGCGACGGTGGTACCCGCCATGTCCAGGACGATCAGTTTGATATCGCGTTCCGGCATTTCCGTCATTTTCCTTACCAACTTCCTTACCAGCCCAGCTCGTTCGCGGTCGCCTCGCCGATCGCGGGCGAGCAGGTCATGCCGCGCCCGCCGGGGCCGGTGACCAGCCAGACCCCGTCCGCCACCTGCTCGCGGTACACCACCCGCGCGGTGTCCACGCACTGCGCGTACACCCCCGCCCAGCGGTGCCGGATGCGCGGCAACGGGCGGCCGAGCAGCGCCTCGGCGACGTCGCTCAGGTGCTCGTACGGCTCCTCGACCACGTCGAAGCCGAACGGTTCGGCGTACTCGTGGGTGTCCCCGATGGTCAGTCCGCCGTCCAGGCGCTGCACCATGAGCAGTTGCATCCGGTGCTCGGCGGCGGTGTCCGCCTGCGGCTGCCCGTCGTTCAGCGCGTCCAGCGCGCCGCCCGCGTACGCCGGGTAGTAGCGGAAGCTGTCCGCGTCGGCGACCGAGGTGGTGAGCGGTTCGCCCAGCGGATCGGTCTGCATCATCTGCAACCGCACCTTGCGGACCGGGAGTTCGGGGGCCAGCTCCCGCACCAGACCGGACAGCCAGGCGCCGGTGCACAGTACGACGGCGTCGGCGTGGTGGGCCTGGCCGTGGTCGTCGACGACCTTCTCGGGGCCGACCTCGCGGACCTCCCGGCCGCCCAGGAAGGTGTAGCGGCCGGAGGCGGTGAGGTGTTCGCGCAGCGCGCGCTGGGTGAGCCGGGGCTCCACCGCGGCGTCCCGCTCGCACCACAGGGCGCCGAGCAGTTCGCCGCGCAGCGCCGGGTTGAGCGCCCGGGTCTCGGCGGCGTCCAGCCACTTCAGGCCGCGCACGTCCGCGTCGGAGCGGGACAGCACCTCGTCGGCCACGGCGCGTTCGGCCTCGGTGCGCACGGCGGTCAGCGAGCCGTTGGGCCGGAAGCCGACGCCGGGTACCCGGGCGCCGATCTCCTGCCACAGTTCGCGCGCCCGCAGCGCGGTCTCCAGCTCCGCTCCGGTTGCCCGGCCGCCGACCCAGACGAGCCCGAAGTTGCGCACCGAGGCACCGCGCGCGTCGCGCTCCCGCTCGATGTGGACGACTTCGTGCCCGCGGGCGACCGCGTGCCAGGCGTGCATGGTGCCGAGTGCCCCGGCGCCGACGATGACGACTCTCATGCCCCGGAGCCTGTGTGCCGGGGCTTGAGCGGTCGCGTCCGAGTGATGAATCGACGATGAACAGCCCATCACGTTTGGGCTAGACCCGTTATCTATTCGTGACATGGCCGTACGCTACCAAGCGCACGGCGGGGACGTCAGGCCCCGGTCAGATGTGTGGTGAAACTGAAACGGTCGCCGCGGTAGAGGGAGCGCACGCGCTCCACCGGGCGGCCGTCGGTGTCCCGGGAGACCCGGTTGAGCAGCAGCATCGGCAGCGCGGGCGGGGTGCCGATGAGCAGCGCCTCGCGCGGGGTGGCCAGCACCGTCTCGATCCGCTCCTCCGCGGCGGCGAACCGCACGCCGAGCTGGTCGCGCAGGAACGCGTAGAACGACGAGTCGGGGTCGAAGTCCCGTTCCAGGTACGGGAACCGGTCCACCGAGACATACGTGCTCTCCAGGCCCACCCGCTCGTCGTCGGCGAGCAGCACCCGTTCCAGATGCCACACCGGATCGTTGGCGCCGATGTCCAGTTGTTCCGCGAGCTGCGCACCGGCGGGCACCCGGTCCAGCCCGATCAGGCTGCGGCCGGGCACCTTGCCCTGGCGGCGCACCCCCTCGGTGTACGAGACCAGGGAGAGCGGCTGCTCCAGCTTGGGTCCGGCCGCCACCGTGCCGCGCCCCTTGCGCCGCACCCGGCCCTGGATCAGCAGTTCCCGCACGGCCTGCCGCACGGTTTCCCTGGCCACCCCGAAACGCGCGGCGAGGTCGCGCTCGGTGGGCAGGGCGCCGCCCTCGCCCAGTTCGTCCAGCAACGACTCCAACTGGGTCTTCACTGCGTAGTACTTAGGGATGCGGCCGTGCTCGGGGATCCCGGACCGTACGGGTGCGCCGGGGGTGCCGCCGCTCGGGGCGTCGCTGCCTTGGGTGTCGCGCGGGTCGTTCACGCCGCGATCCTCGCAGAGCGGTGGAGGCGCCACGACCAGGGGTTCAGAACCTGCCGCGCCAGGGGACGGTACGGCGCGCCCCCGCCATCAGGGCGGCGCCGACCAGCAGCATCGGAAAGACCGTGGAACCGCTGTCGTGGCCCCGGGAGGCGCGGCGCAGTCCGGTCAACTTCCGTTGCCGGTCGGCCAGTAAGGCCGTGGGACGGGCCTCGCGGCAGTCCGGGCTGCCGCAGGCGGGTGGCGCCGGATCGGGATCCTGCGGGGCCGCCGCCGCGAGGGTGGGCCCGAGCAGTGGAACGATCGTGGCGGCGGAGATGACAAGGGCGCCGCGAAGCGGCGCACTGCCCAGGTGCATGGGTCGGACCTTCGCTGTCTGTCTCGCCGGTACGGGATCACCGTGCCGGGTCTGGTGCGGGGCGGCCTTGGTGTTTCCATCAGACCCGGCGCCGCCCGCTCGCCCGGCGGCGGCCCGCCGTCGCGCGGCCCGGTATGCGCCCGGACGGCGCAGCGGGTCAGCCGAGTGCCTCGCGGCCGAAGACCGGGGCCAGCACCAGCCGGGCCGCGCCGTCGGCGACGGTCGGCCGGTCGGCGGGGGCGACGGTGACCGGGACCGGGTGGGCTGACTGCTCGGCGAGCACGGCGGCGACGCCCGCGGCGAAGGTCTCGCGGGCGGCGAGCACCGCACGGCCGCCCAGTACGACCCGGTCGATGTCGAGCAGCGCGACCAGGTTGGCGGCGCCCACACCGAGCAGACGCGCCGCCGTCACGGTGTCGGCGCGGTTCAGTGCCGCCAGGCATAGGGCCTCCAGGCAACCCCGCTTGCCGCACCCGCAGGGCGGCCCGTCCAACCGCACCACCTGGTGCCCGAACTCCCCGGCCCCGGTGCGTGGCCCCCGGTAGACGGCACCGTCCAGCACGAGTCCGGCGCCCAGGCCGGTGCCCAGGTGGAGATAGGCGAACGAGCCTGCGGGGTCGGCGAGTTGGGAGGGCGCCGCGTCCGCGCCCTCGGCGGGGCGGCTCTCCGGCGGGGCGTCGCGAAGCCCCAGTACGGCCAGCGCAGCCGCGTTGGTGTCCTTGTCCACGGTGACCGGCAGGCCGAGCCGGTCGGCGAGCGCGTCCCCCAGCGGGAAGCCGTCCCAGTGCGGGAAGCGGGTGACCCGGCGCAGCACACCGGACCGGTGGTCGAGCGGGCCGGGGACGGCGGCCCCGGCCCCCAGCACCGCCCGGCGGTCGACCCCGGTGAGCAGTTCCCGGACCCGCGCGGCGACCGCGTCCAGCACCGCCGCCGGATCCGCGCCGAGGTCGAACGGCGCGGTGCGTACCGCCACCCGCTCTCCGGTCAGGTCGACCAGTACCGCCGTCATCTCGTCCCGGTCCAGGTGCAGCCCGATCGCGTACCGCGCGCTGGGCACCAGCCGCAGCAGGGTGCGTGGCTTGCCGCCGGTGGAGGCGCGGCGGCCCGCCTCCGTCGCCATGCCCTCGGCGCGCAGACGCGCCACGATCTTGCTGACCGCCTGCGGGGTGAGGCCGGTGCGCTCTGCCAGCTCCAGGCGGCTGATCCCGGCGCCGCCGCCCGCGGTGGCGGAACGCAGCAGGTCCAGCACGAGTGCGGCGTTGTGGCCGCGCAGTACGGGCAGGTTGGCCCCGCAGTTACCCCTGTTCACGCTCCCATTGTCGCTGACGCTTGCACTTTCGCAACAGCGTTGCTTTAGTGGTCGGCATGGCTGTGAACTCTCCGCTCCGCGTCGGCCTCATCGGCTACGGCCTGGCCGGTTCCGTCTTCCACGCACCGCTGATCGCCGCCACCGAGGGCCTGCTGCTGGACACCGTGGTCACCTCGAACCCCGAGCGGCAGGCGCAGGCCAAGGCCGAGCATCCGCAGGTACGCACGGTGGCCTCGGCCGAGGAGCTGTGGAGCCGTGCGGACCAGCTGGACCTGGTCGTCATCGCGTCCCCGAACCGCACCCACGTCCCGCTGGCGACCGACGCGCTGCGGGCCGGGCTGCCCGTCGTGGTGGACAAGCCGGTGGCCGGTACCGCTGCGCAGGCCGCGGCGCTCGCCGACCTCGCCGAGGAACGCGGCCTGCTGCTCTCGGTGTTCCAGAACCGCCGCTGGGACGGCGACTTCCGCACCGTGCGCCACCTCATCGACACCGGTGAGCTCGGCGAGGTGCGCCGCTTCGAGTCACGCTTCGAGCGGTGGCGCCCGCGCCCCAAGGGCGGCTGGCGCGAGTCCGGCGACCCGGCGGAGTTCGGCGGGCTGCTGTACGACCTGGGCAGCCATCTGGTGGACCAGGCGCTCACCCTCTTCGGGCCGGTGCGCACCGTGTTCGCCGAGTCCGACGTACGGCGCCCGGAAGCCGAGGCGGACGACGACACGTTCATCGCCCTGGAGCATGTGAACGGCGTCCGCTCCCATCTGTGGGCGAGCGCGGTGGCCCCGCAACTCGGGCCGCGCTTCCGGGTGTCGGGGTCGGTCGCGGGCTATGTGAAGTACGGGCTCGATCCCCAGGAGGCGGCGCTGCGGGAGGGCCTGCGGCCCGGATCGGGCTGGGGTACGGAGCCGCAGGAGGCATGGGGTCGGCTCGGTGCCGGTGAGTCGCCGCTGACCGGCGGGGGCGCCGCGGTGCCGACGCTGCCCGGGGACTACCCCGCCTACTACGCGGCGATCGCGGCCGCTCTGCGCGACGGCACCGCGCCACCGGTGACCGCACGTGAGGCGGTGGCCGCGCTGACGGTACTCGAGGCGGCGCGGGCGTCGGCGGCGGAGCGGCGCACGGTCGAGCTGGCGGGGCGGTGACGATGGAGCGACAGGAGGCGCTGGCACTGGTGCCGGTGCTGGAGGAGCAGGAACAACGGCTCACCCTGGGGCAGTTCACGCATGACGACGCCTGGCGGCTGGGCGGGCTGCTGCGGGAACTGGCCGTGGAGCGCCGGGCGCCGGTGGCGATCACCGTGCTGCGCGGGCCGCAGCGACTCTTCCACTGCGCGCTGCCCGGCTCGTCCGCGGACAACGACGAGTGGCTGGCGCGCAAGTGCCGGGTGGTGGAGCGGTACGCGGAAAGCTCCTACCTGGTCGGAACGCGGTTCCGCGCCAAGGGCACCACGTTCGAGGAGTCCGCCCGCCTGGACCCCTCCCGCTACGCGGCACACGGCGGCGCGTTTCCCCTGCGGGTACGGGGCGTCGGCGTCATCGGCGCGGCCGCCGTCTCCGGCCTGCGGCAGGCCGACGACCACGCTCTGGTGGCCACCGCGCTGGAGCGCTTCGTCACCTGAACGGGACGGCTCTCGTCCGGGGTTGCGCTCGGTTCGGCGCCGTCCCGGCGGGGCCTTTCCCTCGCAAACCTCCGATGCCACCGAGGAGTTGACGGTTCGGTCCGGACCGCCGGGCGCTTGCCCCGGCGGTCCGGACCGCCGAAGCGGCGAGCGATCCAGGCGGTGCGGACCGGCGGTGCCGAACCCATCGCACCCCGACGGCGGAATCCCGCCGGAAGGGCCCTTACGCGTTCTTCAGGACCTGGCGCTGGCGGCCCAGCCCGGTGATTTCCAGTTCGACCACGTCGCCCGCTCGAAGGTACGGCTTGGGATCCGGTTGGCCGAGGGCCACGCCCGCCGGGGTGCCGGTGTTGATGATGTCGCCGGGGTAGAGGGTCATGAAGCGGCTGAGGTACCGCACGACATGGGCGACCGGGAAGATCTGGTCCGCCGTCGAACCGTCCTGCCGCAGCTCGCCGTTGACCCACAACCGCAGCGCCAGATCCTGCGGGTCGGCGATCTCGTCGGCGGTGACCAGCCAGGGGCCGAGCGGGTTGAACGTCTCGCAGTTCTTGCCCTTGTCCCACTGGCCGCCGCGCTCGATCTGGAACTCGCGCTCTGACACGTCGTGCGCGATCGTGTACCCGGCGACGGCCGCCAACGCCTCCGCGTCGGTCTCCAGCCAGCGCGCGGTGCGGCCGATGACGACCGCCAACTCGACCTCCCAGTCGGTCTTCACGCTGCCCTTGGGGATGAGCACGGTGTCCTGCGGACCCACCACCGTGTCCGGCGCCTTCATGAACACCACCGGCTCGGCCGGGACCTCCGCCCCCGTCTCGGCAGCGTGGTCGTGGTAGTTGAGCCCGATGCAGACGATCTTGCCGATCCGGCCGAGCGGCGGGCCGACCCGCTGCTCCGGCCGGTCGAGGACGGGCAGCGCACCGCCCCGCGCGGCACGGCGTACGCCCGCCAGCGCGGACTCGTCGGCGAGCAGCGCACCGTCGATGTCGGGTACCAGACCCGAAAGATCACGCAGGTTCCCGTCGCCGTCCAGCAACGCCGGACGCTCCGCTCCCGCCGGTCCGACACGCAGCAGCTTCATTCAAAGTCTCCCGTGGTCGAGGATGAACACGCTGTGCCGCAGGGCTGGCGGCCCTGCGGCACCACGCAACCGACGAGGACGGTCATCGGATGACTTGTCCGATCCTCCAATCGCGACCGCCCACTCCGCAAGACCGGCTCACTTCGTGGACGCCACGGTGCCGGGCGCCGGGACGGCCTCGTTCGGCGTCCGGTGCAGCAGTGCCCGCTCCACGGCGGTCCAGGTCGTGGTGGTCGCCAGGTAGAGCCCGGTGGCGAGCGGGAGGAGGGCCGCGGTGATGAGCGTGCCGAAGGACAGCAGCGGAAGGAACTTCGCGAGTCCGGCCGCGCCCGGTGCGTCCGGTAGCGGGGCGGCCTGCGCGGCCGTCCCGCGGGCACGCCGGTACGTCCAGGCCGCGACCGCGGCGATCACCGCGAAGACGGCGAGATAGACCAACCCCTGCGGCCCGCACACCCCACCGGCGCGAACCGCGTCCAGCCAGTGGCCGCCGAGCGGTGCGCCCGCCAGGGCGTGCTGGCGGAGTGCGCCGCCGCTGCCCGAGAACAGGTGGTACATCACGGCGAAGACCGGGAGTTGGAGCAGCGACGGCAGACAACCGGTGATGGGCGACACTCCCTCCTTCGCGTACAGCTCGGTCACCGCCTGCCGCATGCGCTGCGGGTCGCCCTTGTACCTGGCGTTCAGCTCCGCGACACGCGGCGCCAACCGGGTGCGGACCCGCTCACCGCGTGCGGCGGCCCGCGCCAGCGGGTGGAGCGCGAGGCGTACGCACAGGGTGAACGCGACGATCGCGGCGGCCATCGCCGAATCGCCGGCCAGCGGCGCCAAGCCGTCGGCGAGTTGGGAGAGCAGTGCGGTAAGTGGGGTGAAAACGGGCATGGTTGAGCTCCACGGGATCGTCCTGGCGGGATCTGGAATCCGGCAGGGGACGGTCCGTGCAGCGCTTTCCGTGCGGTCACGCGATGGGGTTGCGGTCGGTGCGGAACCGCCGCGGCGGTGAGCAACCGCGAGGGCGTGACCCGGCGGTGCCGAACCCGGTGCGGCCGACCGCCGAATCCACCGGAGAGGCGCTACGTGGCCGTCCCGCGGAGACGGCCTGGCGCTCGGGGGCGGGGGCGGCCCGACGCGTCCGGGTCGCGTTGCGGGAGGAAGGCCGTGCGGCGTTCACGGTCGCGGATGGCGGTGCGTATTCGGCCCGGTGGTACCGGCCGTGCCGCCACCGCGTCGACGAAGGCACGGCACAGCAGCACCGCCGCGGCGGTGGCCGCCACGGCCGCGACCGCGGTCGTCAGCTGGGCGTGGGTCAGCAACAACCCGGCCAGCAGCAGGATCAGCGTGCCGAGGTAGGCGCGCAGCGCGTCAACACCACGGAACATCTCAGCACCCCCTCCCTGCCTTCAGATACTAGACCGCTCCGCCGACAACGCCTCCTCGGCCAGCACCTCCTCATCCGGTCGCGGGTCCGCCGGGCGCGGACCCGCGTACGTCACCACCAGCGTGACCAGCGCGTTCAGCCCCAGCGCCAGCAGCCCGGCGTTCACCCCCCACAGCGGATCGCGGTCGGAGAAGACCAGCAGACAGACCACCGTGAACCCGGCCACCAGCCCACTCAGCGCGCCGGCGAGCGTCAACCGGCGCCAGAGCAGCCCGAGCAGCACCATCGGCACCAGCTGCGCCATGCCCTCGTAGGAGATCAGCGACAGCCGCACCAGGGTGTTCGGCGCCTCGTACGTCATCAGCAGCGCCAGTACCCCCGCCGCCACCACGACCAGTTGGGACCACAGCTTCTGCCGGTCCGCCAGCCGCGGCACCGCGCCGAGCACGCTGCGCCCCCACATCGTGCCGATGACCAGCATGAACACCGCCATCGGCACGATCGAGGAGAGCGCCGCCGCCACCCCTACCAGGCCCACCAGCCAGCCGGGCAGCGAGTCGACCACCAGCCGGAACAGGGCCAGGTTCGAACCCGCGCCGGTCAGCCCCGGGACCACGAACAGCGCGGCCATGCCCAGCAGTACGGGCACGAACAGCAGCACCTGGTAACACGGCAGCCAGATCGCGTTGCGCCGCAGCACCTCCGCGTCCCGGGCGCCCAGGTAGCCCGCGACGGTGGTCGGGAAGACCGTGATCGTCAGCGAGTTGAGCACCGTGGTGGTGATGAACCAGGTCTGCCCCAGACCGCCGGAGGCGTGCCCGGGGAACGTCAGCCACTGCGCCTTGTGCGCCACCAGCCGGCCGAGCAACTCCCCGTACCCGCCGAAGTAGTGGAACGGCACGTACACCGCCAGGAACCCCAACGTGCCGATGACCAGCGCGTCCTTGAGCACCGACACCCAGGCGCTGCCGCGCAGCCCGCTGACCACCACGAAGCATGTGGTCACCAGGAAGGCGATGAGATAAGCCCAGTTGAGGCTGATCGCCCCGTGCGAGATGGTGGCGACCACCACCCCCATGCCGGTGATCTGGAGCTGGATGTACGGCAGCAGGCAGACCGTGGCCAGCACCGCGACCGCCGCGCCCAGCCAGGGGCTGGCGAACCGGTGCGCGACCAGATCGGTGATCGAGACCAGGCCGTGCCTGCGGGCGTAACTCCACAGCATCGGCCCGACGACGTAGCCCACCGCGTAGCCGCAGGAAAGGTACGCGATGACATAGAGCACCGGTGCGCCGTAGTTGTAACCCCAGCCCGCCGCGCCCAGATAGCTGAAGCTCGTGTAGCTCTCGCCCGCCATCAGCAGCCAGATGAAGAAGGTGCCCATGCTCCGGCCGCCCACCGACCAGTCGGTGAGTCCGCCCGAGGCGCCGCGGCCGCGCACCGCGAGCAGCCCCAGCGCCACCGTGAGCACCATGAAGACCCCGAACACCGAGGTCGCCACCGCCGCGTTCACGACCGCACGCCCTTGTCACCACGGTGCGCCAGCCATACCGCCAGCGGCGTCACGGCGGTCGCCAGCAGCATCCAGAAGAACAGGAACGGAATGCCCAGCACCACGGGGTGGACCCGGTTCACCAGCGGTAGGGCCGCCAGGAAGAACACATACGGAACGAGCAGCCAGAGAAGTGAACGGCGGCGTTTGAGTGGTGTTGACACTCATTGACCCTAGCGTGGCCGCCGCACGGACTCGCTGGCCTTACCGGTCAACCGCCCGCCACCCTCGACACGGTGTAGATCAGCAGGCCCGCCAGGGCGCCCACCACCGTGCCGTTGATGCGGATGAACTGGAGGTCGCGGCCGACATGCGCCTCGATCTTGCGGGAGGTCTGTTCGGCGTCCCAACTCGCCACGGTTTCGGTGATCAACGCGGTGATCTCGTCCCGGTAGGTGGTCACCACATACGTCGCCGCGTCCTCCAGCCAGCCGTCCACCTTCGCCTGGAGGCGCCGGTCGGACGCCATCCGGGCGCCCAGGGACAGCAGTGACGCCCTTGTGCGCAACCGCAGTTCACTGCGCTCGTCGGCGGCGGCCGCGACCACCATCGACCGCACCGCGTTCCACGTCGACTCGATCAGATCCTGCACCTCGCCGCGCGCCAGCAGGTCACGCTTCAGCCGCTCCACCCGCTCCCGGGTGTCCGGGTCGGACTGCAACTCCCGCGCGAAGTCCGACAGGAAGCGGTCAAGCGCACCCCGCGCCGGATGGTCCGGCATGTCCCGCATCTCACCGACGAAGCGCAGCAGTTCCTTGTAGACCCGCTCGCCGACCCGCCGGTCCACGAAGCGCGGCGTCCAGCCGGGCGCCCCGTTCTGCACCGCGTCCATCACCGAGTCGCCGTGCAAGACCAGCCAGTCGTGGGCCCTTACGCACACCAGGTCCACCACCCGCCGGTGGCCGCCCTCGCCGACCACCCGCTCCAGCATCCGGCCCAGGCCCGGCGCCACGTCCATGGCGTCCGCCCGGCGGGTGACCGCCTCGCCGACCACCGCCTGCACGTCGGAGTCCCGCAGCACCCGCAGCGCACCGCGCAGCGCGGCCGCCGCCTGCTCGGTGACCCGGTCGGCGTGCTCCGGATCGGCCAGCCAGCCGCCCAGCCGGGAGCCGATGCCGACCGCCCTGAGTCTGGTCCGCACCACCTGCTCGGACAGGAAGTTCTCACCGACGAAGTCGCCCAGCGAGCGGCCCAGGACGTCCTTCTTCGTCGGGATGATCGCGGTGTGCGGAATGGGCAGCCCCAACGGCCGTTTGAACAGCGCCGTCACCGCGAACCAGTCGGCCAGCGCGCCGACCATCCCGGCCTCGGCCGCCGCCGCCACGTATCCCGCCCAGGCGCCGGCCCCAGCGACCTCCGCCCATTTGGCGAGCCCGTACGCCAACGTCGCGACCGCCAGGAAGCCGGTCGCGACCAGCTTCATCCTGCGGACGCCCCGCCGTCGCTCCTCGTCCGCGGGACTGTACGAGAACCCGCCACCGGGCCGCCCCGCAGCGGTCTTCGCCACCACATCCATCCGTTCCACCCCGTGATTGTCTCCGTCACATCCGTCTGAGGAACGATCGGCAGGTTCCCGTCGTCTCTACGGGCGGCACCCGCGGTTCGGCGCGGAGTTCCGGAGCGCCCCATATGATCATGGGGCGCGGCGCGCGGTACCGCCGCCCAAGGACCGAGGAGAAGCACCGCGTGACCAGGAAGTCCGGTTATGCCCTGCTGGCCACGCTGGCGTCGGTGGTGGCCGTGGTGTGCGCCGCGATATTCGTGAGCGTCGGCGGCACGCACACCGATGACACGACGACGGCGCCCCGGCCCCAGTCGACCGCGGCCGCCCAGGCCGCCGCCGGAGCCTGGGTGGGCACATGGGCCACCGCACCCGCCGCCGCGGAGCCGAACACCCCGCACGGCTACCCCGACATGTCGATCCGGAACGTGCTGCACACCAGTGTGGGCGGCACCGCCGCCCGGGTGCAGTTGTCCAACCTGTTCGGCAGCGCGCCGCTCGTCCTGACGCACACCACGCTGGCGGTCGCGGACGGCACCGGCGGGCCCGACGCGCTGCCCGGCACACTGGCCGCGCTGTCCTTCGGGGGGCGTGCCGCGGTGACGGTGCCGGTGGGCGAGAGCGTGCTCAGCGATCCGGTGCGGCTGCGGGTACCGGCCGCGGCCGACCTGCTGGTCACCACCTTCAGCCCCTACGCCTCCGGCGCCGTCACCTACCACCCGCACGCCCGTCAGACGTCCTACCTGGCGCAGGGTGACCACACGGCCGACCCCGACGGGACCGCCTTCACCGAGCAGAGCCCGTACTGGCGCTACGTGACCGCGGTCGACGTGTGGACCGACCAGGCCAAGGGCGCGGTCGTCGCCCTCGGCGACTCCATCACGGACGGCTTCACCTCCACCGTCGGCGCCAACCACCGCTGGACCGACTACCTCGCCGAGCGGCTCGACGGCAGCCCGCAGGGGCCGCGGCTGGGCGTGCTCAACGAGGGCATCAGCGGCAACCGGGTGCTGCTGGACGCCCCGCCGAACCTTGCGGGCAACGGCCCCAGCGCGCTGCAGCGGGTCAACCGTGACGCGCTGTCCAGGACCGGCGCCAAGACGCTCATCGTCGAACTCGGCATCAACGACATCATCCTGTCGCCGCACCAGAGCGACGCGAACGCCATCGTCGCGGGGCTGCAGGAGATCACCCGCGAGGCACACGCGCACGGCATCCGGGTGGTCGGCGGGACGCTGACGCCGTTCGAGGGCGAACGCGGTTACCAGCCGCAGTTCGACGCCGTCCGGGAACAGGTCAACGCGGCGATCCGCGCCGGCCGGATCTTCGACGGCGTGGTCGACTTCGATCTGGCACTGCGCGACCCGCAGCACCCGACCCGGCTGCGCCCGGTGTACGACTCGGGCGACCATCTGCACCCCAACGACGCGGGCTACCAGGCCATGGCCGACGCGGTCGACCTGTCCACGCTGCTGGGCTCCGCCCCGGCCACCGTGTGACGGGCGCTCCGCCCGGCGGTTGGCCGGCACCGCCGGTCCGCGCCGTCGCGGTCGCGCCGACGCCGCTGCGGAATGCCTCCCGCTCAGCGGGAGGTCACCCGGGAAGCCGCGAAGCCTCATCCCGGCCCCCGTACATCCTCGCGATGACGTCCTCGATGGCGGGCTCGCGGATCGAGAGGTCCACCAGGGGGTAGCGGGCGGCCAGTTCGGCCACGAGGGGGGCCGCGCTGGCGGCGGCCGGGAAGGCCAGCCACTGGCGGGGGCCCTCGGTGCGGACGGCGCGGGCGCCGCCGATGTTCACCGGGGGCAGTTCGCGCTCGAAGTCGACCACCAGGGTGCGTTCGCTCTCCCCCACCGCGTGCAGGCCGTCGAGGCCGCCGTCGTAGACCAGCCGCCCGTGGTCGATGACCATCACGCGCCGGCACAGCTGCTCGATGTCGGTGAGGTCATGCGTGGTCAGCAGCACGGTGGTGGCGCGCTCGGTGTTGACCTGGCGCAGGAACTCGCGGA
Source organism: Streptomyces silvisoli (assembly GCF_029269905.1). Classification (NCBI taxonomy): domain Bacteria; kingdom Bacillati; phylum Actinomycetota; class Actinomycetes; order Kitasatosporales; family Streptomycetaceae; genus Streptomyces; species Streptomyces silvisoli. Next base: position 35,817 of record NZ_JARJBC010000021.1, read on the forward strand.
CCTTGGCCTTGCTGACCACGTCAAGGCCGATGGTGGGCTCGTCGAGGTAGAGCACCTCGGGGTCGTGCAGCAGCGCCGCGGCGATGTCGGCGCGCATCCGCTGGCCGAGGGAGAGTTGGCGTACCGGAACGTCCAACAGCGCGGCCAGATCGAGGAGTTCGACGCAGGCCTCCAGGTTGGCGGTGTAACGGTCGCGTGCGATCCGGTAGATGCGCCGGACGAGTTCGTAGGAGTCGCGCAGCGGCAGGTCCCACCACAAGGTGGTGCGCTGCCCGAAGACCACGCCGATGCGGCGGGCCAGCCGGGTGCGTTCGCGGGACGGGTCGACGCCCGCGACGCTCAGCCGCCCACCGCTGGGCACGAGGATCCCGGTGAGCATCTTGATCGTGGTGGACTTCCCCGCGCCGTTGGGCCCGATGTAGCCGACCATCTCACCGCGCGCCACCTCGAAGCTCAGCCCGTCCACGGCACGCACCGTGCGGCGTTCGCGGCGCAGCAGCCCGGCTCTGCGGCGCACCTCGAACTCCTTGCGCACCCCGTCGAGTTGGATCAACGCGTCCATCGCTCAGCTCCCCGTCGATCGGTAGGACCGCAGTCCGGTCCGCCAGGCGAAGCCGGCCAGCGCGCACGTCGCCAGCGCCACCAGCGGCGAGCAGAAGTCCACCCAGCCGGGCAGCCGCAGCGGATTGCCCCGGCCCAGGATGTGCAGTGCGGGCATCCAGTTGACGAAGGCGAGCGGCACGACGAAGGTGGCGCCGCGCACCAGGTCCTTGGCGAACACCGTCGGCGGGTACTGGGTGAGCGCGTTTCCACCGTAGGTGAACGAATTCTGCACCTCCGCCGCGTCGTTGGCCCAGAACTGGAAGGCGGCGCCGATGGTGTAGACGGCGGCGAAGATCGCGGCACCGCTGACCAGCATCACCGGGACGAGCAGCACGTCGACCGCCGTCCACGCCACGTCGATCCGGGTCATCGACCAGCCGAGCACCACCGCCGCCTGGGTGAGCCGGCCGAGCCGGCGCAGCGCGAAGCGGTCCGCGGTGGCCTGGGCGTAGACCGGGACCGGGCGCACCAGCAGGGTGTCCATCGTGCCGTCCCGCACCCGCCGCCCGAGCTGGTCCAGGTTGCCGACCACCAGGTCGGCCAGGCCCAGGGCGACGCCCGAACTCCCGTACAGGAACGCCGTTTCGGTGAGCGTGAAGCCGCCGAGCACCCTGGTGTGGCCGAAGATGATCGCCACCGCCGCGAAGTCCAGCGCGGTCATGGCGAAGTTGCCGACCGCCATCAGGACGAAGGAGGTGCGGTAGACCATCGTCGAGCGGATCCACATCCCCGCGATCAGCAGGTACGCGCGCAGCCCGTCGATCGCCACGGCGGTCCGCCCCCGGCGTTCGAAACCGGCCAGCCGTCCGGCGTCAGCCACCCTGCACCACCACCTTGCGGGTCGCCACCGACTGCACCAACTGCCCGGCGCCCAGCAGCACCACCGCCCACCCCGCCTGGAACGCCAGCGCCCACAGCACCCCGCTGCCGCGGTGCCGGCCGAGGAAGACGTCGGCCGGCACCTGGAGCTGGGCGGACCACGGCAGCGCCCGGGCCAGCGTGCCGAGCCAGCCCGGGAAGACGGTCAGCGGCAGCACCATCCCGGAGAAGAACGTCGCCAGCAGGGCGGCCATCAGCAGCACTCCCGCGCCGTCCAGCAGCCAGAAGCTGGTGAGCGCCACCAGGTAGCGGATGGCGAAGCTGACCACCACACCGAGCGCGACGGAGACCAGGAAACAGCCCCATGCCGCCACCCCGGAGGGCCAGGCGAGCCGGAACACCAGCGAGGCGGCGGCCATCGGCAGCACGCCCCGCCCGACCAGGTGGAAGGCCGCCCGGCCGAGGTCGGTGGCCAGCCACCACAGTTGCAGGTTCACTGGACGGTACAGGTCGATGGCGACGTCACCGGACCTGATGCGCTCCACGAGTTCGGACTCGTTCCCGCCGCCGAGCAGCGCGGTGGCCATCAGCAGCCCCTGCCCGAGCCAGACGAAGGTCACCGCCTGCGGCAGGTCGTAGCCGCCCAACCGGGGCCGTACGCTCCACAGCGCGGTGTAGGTGTAGGCGACGACGAAGCCGAAGACGGTGTTGGTGAACACCCCGGCCAGGGTGGCCACCCGGTAGGTCGCGTAGCGGCGGAAGCCGCGCACCGCGACCGCCGCGTACAACCGCGCGCCCCCACGCACCCCCATCGCCCGCTCCTCGGCCACTACCGGTTCGACCACCCGCGATCCGCCGCGCGGCGGAAATTCCGCAGTGTACGGGCGCAGATCGAACCGCTGCCACAGGTTTTGTCATCCGTTCCAGTGGAACGACACAGCCGTTCGGGCCGTGGGACGGTCGTCAGGGTGCGCCCGCCGTGGGCGGGGTACCCGATGGTGCGAGAGTGTCCCGCGGGACATCGCCTTTCCGCCGCGTCGCGCCGCGGCACAACCCCCACGGCGGCCGAGGAGTCCGTACAGACATGAGCGACGAGCAGCCGGAGCGTCAGGGACGCGGCATGGGGGACGGGGCGGCGCGCCCCCAGCGGTCCGGTTGGCGGCGTCTCGTCCCCACCTGGCGCTTCACGCTCGGTGCGGTGCTGGTGTTCCTGATCGCGGTGTGCGGCGCGTTCATCGCCGGGTACCTGCTGGTGCGGATTCCGGCCGCGAACACCATGGCGACCGCGCAGAGCAACGTCCTCCTCTACTCGGACGGCAAGACCGAACTGGCCCGCAGCGGCACGGTCAACCGGGAGGAGATCCCGCTCAGCCAGGTGCCGCGCAGCACCCAGCACGCGGTGCTGGCCGCCGAGGACCGCGGCTTCTACCACGAGTCGGCGGTCGACCCGCAGGCGATGGTGCGGGCCGCCTGGAACACCGTCAGCGGCAAGGGCACCCAGTCCGGTTCCACCATCACCCAGCAGTACGTGAAGAACTACTACCTCAACCAGGCACAGACGGTCAGCCGGAAGGTCAAGGAGTTCTTCATCGCGATCAAACTCGATCGCGAGCAGTCCAAGGACGAGATCCTCGAAGGCTACCTGAACACCAGTTACTTCGGCCGCAACGCCTACGGCATCCAGGCCGCCGCCCAGGCGTACTACGGCAAGGACGCCAGCAGACTGAGCACCGCCGAGGGCGCCTACCTGGCCTCACTGCTCAACGCGCCCAGCGCCTTCGACGTGGTAGCCGACCCGCAGAACAAGGACCGGGCGGTGGCCCGCTGGAACTACGTGCTGGACGGCATGGTCAAGGAGCACTGGCTGACCCAGTCGGAACGGGCGAGGATGTCCTTCCCGACACCCGGCAAGGTCAAGGCCAGCTCCGGTCTCTCCGGGCAGCGCGGCTACCTGGTGGAGGCGGTGAAGAACTACCTCACCGAGAACAAGATCCTCGACGAGCAGACGCTGGCCTCGGGCGGCTACCGGATCACCACCACCATCGACAAGGGCAAGGAGGACGCCCTGGTCAAGGCCGCCCAGGACCAACTCATCGGCAAACTGGACCCGTCCGCCAACCCCACCGACAAGTACGTACGGGCCGGCGGCGTCTCCGTCGACCCGGCCACCGGCGACGTGGTGGCGATGTACGGCGGCCTCGACTTCACCAAGCAGTACGTCAACAACGCGACCCGACGCGACTACCAAGTGGGCTCCACCTTCAAGCCGTTCGTGTTCGCATCGGCGGTGCAGAACAACTCCACCACCCAGGACGGCCAGCAGATCACCCCGAACACCGTCTACGACGGCACCAACCACCGCCCGGTGCAGGGGCCGGACGGCCCGGTGAACTACGCGCCCGCGAACGAGGACGACGTCGACTACGGGGAGATCAACGTCTCCACCGCGACCAACAAGTCGGTCAACGCCGTCTACGCGCAGATGGCCGAGGACGTCGGCCCGGACAAGGTGAAGGCCACCGCCACAAGCCTCGGACTCCCGTCCACCACACCGGACTTGAGCGCGTACCCGTCCATCGCGCTGGGCGTGGCCACCGCCAGCCCACTGGACATGGCGCAGGCGTACGCGACGCTGGACAACCACGGCACGTACATCCCCTACACACTGGTGCGCAATGTGGTCAAGGGCGGCAACCCGGTGCCGCTGCCGGGCCGCGACCACCGCCAGGCGGTCCCCCGGGAGGCCGCCGACACCACCACCTCCATGCTGCAGAACGTGGTCAACGCCCCCGACGGCACCGGCACCGCCGCGCAGGCATCAGGGGTGCCCTCCGCGGGCAAGACCGGTACCGCGGAGGAGGACAAGGCCGCCTGGTTCGCGGGCTACACCCCGAAACTCGTCACCGTGGTCGCCGTCATGGGCCAGAACTCCGACACCGGGCAGCAGATGAAGCTCTACGGAGCCACCGGCCTGGACCGGGTCAACGGCGGCGGCTTCCCGGCACAGATCTGGGCGCAGTACACCGCGGCGGCCGAACACGGCGACTCCGTACCGGACTTCGACCTGCAACTGCAAAGCGGCGCCAGCCCGTCACCCAGCGACTCGCCGCCGGACTCCAGCGCCCCACCCCAGGAGAGCAGCTCACCGCCCGACAGCGGGCCGCCGGACAGCAGCCCGCCGGACTCCCCGCCCCCCTCACCGCCGCAGATGAGCCCCGTCACCGGCGGCCTCAACGGCGGCGTCGACCAGGGCACCAGCGGCGTCCCGGACGGCGGCACGGGCAACGGCGGCCCCAGCGGCGGCACGGGCAGCCCCAGCTCCGGCGGTACGTCGACGGGCGCGGCGGGCGGCACGTCGGCCGGCACCTCGGACGGCGCGGGATCCGGCGGCTCAGGACCGGGCGCGGCCGGGGGCGGCACGAGCGGGACACCGAGCGGCGGGCCGGGAGCGACCAGTGGGCCGCCGGGGACCTTCACGCCGTAGCCGCTCAGTGACCGGACGTGGCCTCCAGGCCCAGTACGGCGACGACCAGCAGGCAGACGAAGAGGATCCGGGCAGGGGTGACCGGCTCGTGGAACAGCACCATGCCCAGCACCGCGGTGCCCACCGCGCCTATGCCCACCCAGACCCCGTAGGCGGTGCCGATCGGCAGCCGGCGCACCGCGAGCGAGAGCAGGACCATGCTCAGCACGATCCCGGCCACCGTGCACAGGCTCGGCCACAGCCGGGTGAACCCCTCGCTGAACTTCATGCCGATCGACCAGGCGATCTCCAGCAGACCGGCCAACGACAACAGGACCCAGGCCATGACGGCACCTCCGTGGCGGATGTCTCTACGGGGTGCGTCGTCTTTGCGGATCCCGGTACGGCGCGTCTCGTCGGGTACCGCCGACCGTAGCAAAAACGCACGGAAGCGGGCGGTGACCGGGATCACCGCCCGCTTCCCCGCGAAACACCTCTACAGGTACAGGCCCGTGGAGTCCTCCGAGCCCTGGAGCCGCTCAGCGGCCACCGCGTGCAGATCGCGCTCACGCATCAGCACGTACCCCACACCGCGCACCTCGACCTCCGCCCGGTCCTCCGGGTCGAACAGCACCCGGTCACCGACCTCCACGGTCCGTACGTTCTGCCCGACCGCGACCACCTCGGCCCAGGCCAGCCGACGGCCCACGGCCGCCGTCGCCGGGATGAGGATGCCGCCGGACGAGCGGCGCTCACCCTCCGGGATGTCGGTGCGCACCAGCACCCGGTCGTGCAGCATGCGGATGGGCAGCTTGTCGTGCGTACGCGCGTCGTGCGCGGCGCCGCCGTCGAGGGACGTATTCGAGCTCACGGGCACGACGTTACCTGGCGTCCGGGGGATGTCGCTCCCCGGCGCCCGTGATACACCGCTACGTAACGCACAGGACGGGCCAAAGCACGCTACTTACGCTTGCCCTTGCGCTTGGACGACCGACCGGAGAACACCACGGCCAACGCCACCGCCGCGACCGCCACCGGCACGATGCGCTCCATCCGGGGTGCGCCGTCCGCGGAGAACAGCTCGCCGCGAACACTCGTCACCGCCCGGTTCACCGCCACGTAGGCGCGTCCGGCGGTGCGGTCCACCGTCTGACGCACCGAAGCCGACGCGTTGCCGACGATGGTCTTCGGATGCACCCGCACCCCGATCTCGTCCAGCGTCACGGCGAGCTCCTGCCGCCTGCGGACGATGTCCGCCTCGATCTGAGCGGGAGTCCTGCCCTCCGACACCGCGCTGCCTCCGTCACCTAGGCCGATAGAACCGACATTCCTTGCCGATCAGTTTGTCAGCTCCCCTTACGACGCGCCGCTTGGCACCCCGATTAGGCTCGTCGAGTAGCGATAGCGAGCCGCACACGACGAGGAGCCCCAGCCATGAGCGAGCGCCTGACGCCCGGCGACACCGCCCCCGACTTCACCCTGCCGGACGCGGACGGCAACCAGATCTCCCTCGCCGACCGCCGGGGCCGCAAGGTCATCGTCTACTTCTACCCTGCCGCCCTCACCCCCGGCTGCACCAAGCAGGCCTGCGACTTCACCGACAACCTCGACCTGCTCGCGGGCGCCGGGTACGACGTCATCGGCGTCTCCCCCGACCAGCCGGAGAAGCTGGCGAAGTTCCGGGACAAGGAGAGCCTCAAGGTCACCCTGGTCGCCGACCCGGACAAGAAGGTACTGGAGGCGTACGGCGCCTTCGGCGAGAAGAAGCTCTACGGGAAGACGGTGACCGGCGTGATCCGCTCCACCGTCGTCGTGGACGAGCAGGGCAAGGTGGAGCGCGCCCTGTACAACGTCAAGGCGACCGGCCACGTCGCCAAGATCATCAAGGATCTGGGGCTCTGAGCCCCGCTACCGCCCAGCCCCTGGAACTCCGGGGCCTGGGCGGCCCCCGTTCGGCGTAACCGATCAGCGGACTTCTCGTTTACACGTACGAGAACGCGACAAGCGGTCGATCGCAGGGGGGACCATGCCTGCCAGGTATACGCGCGAACTTCTCGCCGAGGCCGTCGCGGCCTCGGAGTCGTTGTCCGAAGCAATCAGAAGGCTGGGCGGCAATCCAACGGACGGGACACGTTCCTACGCCCGCAAACTCATCACCCGATGGGGCATCGACAGCTCCCATTTGGAGCGCGAAGGTGTACGGCACACCGAGCGGAGACTACGCGAAGCCGTCAACCAGTCATCGAGCGTCGTAGAGGTGGTACGCCGACTCGGTATCAATCCGGTCGGCGGCAACCAGGCCCACATCAGCCGCCGCATCGCCGCACTCGGAATCGACACGTCGAACTTCTCGACCGCCAGCCGTGGTTGTGCGAGACGCCAGCAACGGAACTGGCTGATTCTGCGCACCCCGTCGGACGGCCGAGTGCCCGGTGAACGTCTTCGCAAGGCGATGCTGAGCAGCGGCGTCGCGGAAGAATGTGCCATGTGTGGCACAGGCCCTCAGTGGCAGGGCGAACCGCTCCGCCTGGAAGTCGATCACCGCAACGGCGACTGGTGGGACAACCGCCTGGAGAATCTACGGATCCTGTGCCCCAACTGCCATGCTGTTACTGACACTTACCGTGGCCGCAGGCGTAAGGCAGCGACGTGAATGGGCCGCCTGACACCTCGTCCGGGGTACACCCGCGATCGCCTCACCGCCACTGCCACCGAGTCAACCAGCCTCGTTGACATGCTCCGCCGACTTGGCCAGCCCCTGGGTGCCGGTCCGCTGAGGTACTTACGCAAGCGGGTGGACCACTACAACATCGACATCTCGCACTTCCAGGACGAGGCTCTGCCGAACCCCCCTCGCCGCCGCTACACCAAGGAGGCGCTGCAGGACGCCACCAGTCGTTCCAACTCCATCCGCGAAGTCATCGAGTACCTGGGGATACCCCCGTACGACAGCGCGTACAACCACATCGAGCGGAGGCTCGCCCACTTCGGTATCGACACCTCCCACTTCAACCCGGCCAGGCCGCAGGCTCAAGTCATCGATACGGACGAACTACGCGCCATCGTGGCGCAATCGCGCACCTTTGCGGAGGTGCTGCGTGCGCTAGGGCTCCCTAACAGCGGTGCCTCACGTGCGAAGGTGAAGAAGAACCTTATCGCGCAAGGAATACCAACCCATCACTTCGTCGGGCAGGGACACAACCGAGGACGCTCCTCACCCCGGCGCAAGACGGCGACGGAAATCCTGCAACGACTCAGCCCCGGGTCATCGCGCACCAACCGCCGCCTCCTGCACCGTGCCCTCCAGGAGATGGGAGTGCCCTACATATGCGGGAAATGCGGCACCGGCGAAGTCTGGTACGGATACCAGCTTGTGTTGGAGATCGACCACATCAACGGCGACCGGTTGGACAACCGCATGGGCAATCTGCGGTACCTGTGCCCGTCATGCCACAGCCAGACGGCGAGCTTCGCCCGCCGGACCGCGAACATGGTGCCCCCTCACCAGCGGCGGCCACGAACCAGTAGAGTTAGTGCTGAGGGCCCGTACCCCAGCGGCTAGAGGGCGCCGGTTTAGGTCCGGTGTGTCGTGGGTTCAAATCCCACCGGGCCTACCGCCGAAGGCGTGGCCCTGTTGGGGCCACGCCTTTCTTGTCACCCCAGCGCTTCCCGAATCACCGCCACCAGCGCGCGGAACGCCCTTCCCCGGTGGCTGATGGCGTTCTTCTCCTGAGGCGTCAGCTGGGCGCAGGTGCGGGTCTCACCATCGGGCTGCAGGATCGGGTCGTAGCCGAAGCCGCCGTCGCCCTCGGGTGCGTGCCGCAGCGTGCCGTCCAGGCGGCCCTCCACCACGTGCTCGGTGCCGTCCGGCAGGGCCAGGGCGGCGGCGCAGGCGAAGTGGGCGGCGCGGTGTTCGCTGTCGATGTCGGCGAGTTGGGCCAGCAGCAGGTCGAGGTTGGCCCGGTCGTCGCCGTGCCGTCCGGCCCAGCGGGCGGAGAAGCTGCCGGGGGCGCCGCCGAGCACGTCCACGCACAGGCCGGAGTCGTCGGCGATGGCGGGCAGTCCGGTGGCCTGGGCGAGGGCGTGCGCCTTGAGCAACGCGTTCTCGGCGAAGCTGACGCCGGTCTCCTTGGTGTCCGGGACCTCCGGGAAGGCGTCGGCGCCGACCAGTTCCACGTCCAGTCCGGCGTCGGCGAGGATGGCCCGCAGTTCGGAGACCTTGTGGGCGTTGCGGGTGGCGAGCACGAGCCGCTGCATGGTCTGGATCATCCCTTTCCGCACGAGGAGGTGAGCGCGCCCGCCGCCGTGGTGACCGGCCGGAGGTCGACGGGTTCCCCCTTGTCGAGCGAGTTCTTCGCGTTGGAGGCGGCCAGCGACAGGTCGGCCACCGCCTTGCTGGTGGCGGAGCTGTTGCCGCCGCTGGTGAGCTGGTCGAGGTTGAGCTGGAGCTTGCGCAGCGCGGTGGCGGCGTCGCGCGGGTTGCCGGTGCCCTTGGCGACGGCGGCGCGCAGGTCCTTGACGTTCCCGTTGACCGCCTCCGCGACCGAGGCGCAGTCGTGCTTGCCGCTCTGGCCGCCGCAGCCGGTGAGCAGCGCGAGGGCCAGGGCGGCGGTGGCGGTGGCGGTCAGCGCGGTACGCATGTGCGTCAGCCCCGGAGCTGGGCGAGCGCGGCGCGCTGGATGCCGTCGAGCTGGGCGGCGCCGGCGGCGGCGAGGTCGAGCAGGGCGTTCAGCTCGGTGCGGTCGAAGGGGGCGCCCTCGGCGGTGCCCTGGACCTCCACGAAGCGGCCGTCGCCGGTGCAGACGACGTTCATGTCGGTCTCGGCGCGCACGTCCTCCTCGTAGCACAGGTCGAGCAGCGGGACGCCGTCGACGATGCCGACGCTGACCGCGCTGACGGCGCCGGTGAGTGGCTGCGCCTTGGCCTTGACCAGCTTCTTCTCCTGGGCCCAGCCGATGGCGTCGGCCAGTGCGACGTAGGCGCCGGTGATGGCCGCGGTGCGGGTGCCGCCGTCGGCCTGGAGTACGTCGCAGTCGAGCACCACGGTGTTCTCGCCGAGCGCCTTGTAGTCGATGACGGCGCGCAGGGAGCGGCCGATGAGGCGGGAGATCTCATGGGTGCGCCCGCCGATGCGGCCCTTGACGGACTCGCGGTCACCGCGGGTGTTGGTGGCGCGTGGCAGCATCGCGTACTCGGCGGTGACCCAGCCCTCGCCGCTGCCCTTGCGCCAGCGCGGTACGCCCTCGGTGACGCTGGCGGTGCACAGCACGCGGGTGTCGCCGAAGGAGACCAGTACGGAGCCTTCCGCGTGCTTGCTCCATCCACGTTCGATGGTGACCGGGCGGAGCTGTTCTGGGGTGCGGCCGTCGATACGAGACATGCGCACGACCCTATCGACAAAGCGGACGGGGTCCGCTCCGGGTGTGGAACGGACCCCGCGCAGGCGCTTTACGGCGCCTTACATCATGTCCTCGATCTCGGCGGCGATCGGGTCGGCGTCGGTGCCGATGACGACCTGGATCGCGGTGCCCATCTTCACCACGCCGTGCGCGCCGGCGGCCTTGAGGGCGGCCTCGTCGACCAGGGAGGCGTCGTTGACCTCGGTGCGCAGCCGCGTGATGCAGCCCTCGACCTCTTCGATGTTGTCAAGCCCGCCGAGCCCGGCGACGATCTTCTCAGCCTTGCTGGCCATGTCCACTCCTGTTGTCTCAGGCCATCGGCAGCCCGCGTTCGCGTACCGCGTGCGCCGTGAGGAATCCACACGTTAACGCACGTTTGGCCCACCTTCGCGAGCGGTCGCCAGCCTTCTGCCCAATGATGACGATCACTGGTGCCGCACCCGCTGGGGCAGTCCAACACCCGCACTGTGACTGGTCTACACCATTTTGCGGTGCCCGCCAAACCTGGCAACAGCCCACCAGGAGGTCGCCGATGAGTGCGGAGAGCGCCACCGGTCGGGCGCCGGGTCGGAAGTGGACGGCGTCGCTGCTCCAGGGCGCCCAGAAGATGGGCCGCAGCCTTCAGTTGCCGATCGCCGTGCTGCCCGCGGCGGGCATCCTCAACCGGCTCGGCCAGGACGACGTGTTCGGCCGCAGCGGACTCGGCTGGACCCCGGTGGCCAAGGTGTTCGCGGGCGCGGGCGGCGCGCTGCTGGACTCCTCGCTGGGGCTGCCGCTGCTGTTCTGCGTCGGCGTGGCGATCGGGATGGCGAAGAAGGCGGACGGCTCCACGGCGCTCGCCGCGGTCGCGGGGTTCCTCGTCTACTACGGCATCCTGCGCCAGTTCCCGCAGTGCCCGGCGGGCGCGAGGTTCACCGCGGCGAGTTGCCTGGCCGGGGCCAACGCCACCGTGCCCACGTACCAGAACCCGGGTGTCTTCGGCGGCATCGTGCTCGGGCTGCTGACCGCCTTCTTCTGGCAGCGTTACCACCGGGTGCGGCTGGTGGACTGGCTGGGCTTCTTCAACGGCCGCCGTCTGGTGCCGATCGTGATGTCGTTCGTGGCGCTGGTCTTCGCGGTGCTGTGCCTGTGGGTCTGGCCGCCGGTGGGTGCCGGGTTGACCACGTTCAGCAAGTGGATCAGCGATCTGGGCGCGATCGGGTCGGGGGTGTTCGGGGTGGCCAACCGGGCGTTGCTGGTGATCGGGCTGCACCAGTTCCTGAACACCTTCGTGTGGTTCCAGTTCGGCAGCTACACCAAGCCGGACGGGACGGTGGTGCACGGTGACATCAACCGTTTCCTGGCGGGCGACCCCACGGCCGGGCAGTTCACCTCCGGGTTCTTCCCGATCATGATGTTCGCACTGCCCGCCGCGGCGCTGGCGATCACGCACTGCGCCAGACCGCACCGGCGCAAGGACATCGGCGGCATGATGCTCTCGGTCGGTCTGACCTCGTTCGTCACCGGCATCACCGAGCCGATCGAGTACTCGTTCCTGTTCATCGCGCCGCTGCTGTACGCGGTGCACGCGGTGCTCACCGGTGTCTCGATGGCGGTGACCTGGGGTCTTGGCGTGCACGACGGCTTCAGTTTCTCGGCCGGACTGATCGACTACGTGATCAACTGGAGCCTGGCGACGAGGCCTTGGCTGATCATCCCGATCGGGCTGTGCTTCGCGGCCGTGTACTACGCGGTCTTCCGCTTCGCGATCACCAAGTTCAACCTCCCGACACCGGGCCGCGAACCGGAAGAGGACGTGGAGGACACCACCAAGGCTTAGAACCTGGGGGCATAGCGGGTGTCATAACGGATTGGCGGCGTGTCGGCGTTGCCTGAAATCATGGATTCCTTTATGCGGCTCCGACGTGTTACAACAGGTCTACACCACTGGGTGGTGTAGACCAGAGCCGCGGGCCGTCCCCCTTCAGAGCCCGCCTCTCACCAGGAGGAATCTGATGAGTACGGCCACCGCTTCGGCGGCGCCCGCGCCCGCGAAAGAGCGGGGCGCCGGCTTCATGCAGGGTATGCAGAAGGTCGGCCGCAGCCTGCAGCTGCCCGTCGCCGTCCTGCCCGCCGCCGCCATCCTGCTCCGGCTCGGCCAGGACGACGTGTTCGGCAAGACCGGACTGCAGTGGGGCAAGGTCGCCACGGTCTTCGCCACCGCGGGCGGTGCCCTCTTCGACAACCTGCCGCTGCTGTTCTGCATCGGTGTCGCCATCGGCTACGCGAAGAAGGCCGACGGTTCCACCGCACTGGCCGCTCTCGTCGGTTATCTGGTCTACCACAACGTACTGACCGCCTTCCCGGTGGCCGGTTCCGTCACCCAGGCGCTTCCGCAGGGCACCCCGCAGAACCCGGGAGTGCTCGGCGGCATCGTCATCGGCCTGGTGAGCGCCATCGTCTGGCAGCGCTTCCACCGCACCAAGCTGGTGGACTGGCTGGGCTTCTTCAACGGCCGCCGTCTGGTGCCGATCCTGATGGCCTTCATCGGGACCGGCTTCGGTGTGCTGTTCGGTCTGCTGTGGGGCCCGATCGGCACCGGCCTCGGTCACTTCAGCGACTGGCTGACCGGTCTGGGCGCGGCGGGCGCCGGTATCTACGGCGTCTTCAACCGGGCGCTGATCCCGGTCGGCATGCACCAGTTCCTGAACACCTTCTTCCAGCAGCAGGTCGGTACCTACACGCACGCCGGGAAGGTCTTCCACGGCGACATCCCGCGGTTCTTCGCCGGCGACCCGACCGCCGGCCAGTTCATGTCCGGCTTCTTCCCGATCATGATGTTCGGCCTGCCCGCCGCCGCGATCGCGATCGCGCACTGCGCACGTCCGGAGCGCCGGAAGGCGGTCATGGGCATGATGATCTCGGTCGCGCTGACCGCCTTCGTCACCGGTGTCACCGAGCCGATCGAGTTCACCTTCCTGTTCATCGCCCCGGCGCTGTACGCCATTCACGCGGTGCTCACCGGTATATCCATGGCCGTCACCTGGGGCCTGGGCGTACACGACGGCTTCGGGTTCTCGGCCGGTCTGATCGACTACCTGCTCAACTGGAACCTGGCCACCAAGCCATGGCTGATCATCCCGATCGGCCTGTGCTTCGCGGCCGTCTACTACGTGGTCTTCCGCTTCGCGATCACCAAGTTCAACATTCCCACCCCGGGACGCGAGCCCGAGGAAGAGGTCGAGGACCTCACCAAGGCGTAGCCGCAAGCGAAGTGCCCCCGGAACCGCGGTTCCGGGGGCACTTCCGCGTTTCGCGGGCCTACAGCTCGTACACCCCGCCGCTGCGGGCCAGTTCCACCGGCCCGGAGTACGTGGCGCGCGCGTCGACCAGGCTGACCTGGGGGTCGGTCCACGGGGGGATGTGGGTGAGCACCAGGCGGTGGACCCCCGCACGGGCGGCGTGCTCGCCCGCCTCGCGGCCGTTCAGGTGCAGCCCGGGCACGTCCTCCTTGCCGTAGGTGAACGACGACTCGCACAGGAACAGGTCGACGCCTTCGGCGAGCCCGAGCAGCGATTCGCACGGCCCGGTGTCCCCGGAGTACGTCAGCGACCGGCCGCCGTGCTCCACCCGGAACGCGAAGGCCTCCACCGGATGGCTGACCCGGTCGGTGCGCACGGTGAACGGGCCGACGCCGAACGTCCCCGGGGTGAGCGTGCGGAAGTCGAAGACCTCGCTCATGGACTTGTCGTCCGGCTCCTCGCCGTACGCGGTGGCCAGCCGGGTCTCGGTGCCCTCCGGTCCGTAGACCGGGATCGGGTCCGGCATGCCGCCGTCGTAGCGGTAGTAGCGGGCGACGAAGTAGGCGCACATGTCGACGCAGTGGTCCGCGTGCAGATGGCTCAGCAGGACCGCGTCCAGGTCGTACAGGCCGATGTGGCGCTGCAGTTCGCCAAGGGCGCCGTTGCCCATGTCGAGGAGCAGCCGGAAGCCGTCGGCTTCGACGAGGTAGCTCGAACAGGCCGAGTCCGCGGACGGGAACGACCCCGAGCAGCCGACGACGGTGAGCTTCATGCAGGAGCCTCCAGGGTTGCGTCCGGGAGTCTTGCGCGGTCGCGTACGGTCACCCACCCGGAGGCGTCACGTCGTCGTGAGCGCGCCGCCGGGTGCGTGGTGCGGATTTCCATAGCCCGCCATTGTGCAGTCGAGGGTAAGGCGGGGTGACCGTCGGCGCGCCTTAGCCAGGCGCGGTTGTGGGCGGAATCACCAGTCCGTGTTCCGCCAAGCCGGTTGCCGGCCGAGCCGCTCCTGATTCCGTCGGCGCGGTGGCGCTACGCCCAGAGTTGGCCGTGCAGCGCCTCGATCGCGGCCTCGGTGGAGGGGGCGGTGTAGATGCCCGTGGACAGGTACTTCCAGCCGCCGTCGGCGACCACGAAGACCACGTCGGCGCTCTCCCCGACGCGCAGCGCCTTGTTGGCCACGCCCAGGGCGGCGTGCAGCGCCGCACCGGTGGAGATGCCCGCGAAGAGGCCCTCCTCGCGCAGGAGTTCACGGGTGCGGCGCACCGCGTCCTCGCTGCCGACGGAGTAGCGGGTGGTCAGCACCGACTCGTCGTACAGCTCGGGGACGAACCCCTCGTCGAGGTTGCGCAGGCCGTAGACCACGTCGTCGTAGCGCGGCTCGGCGGCGACGATCTGCACGCCGGGCACCTTCTCCCGCAGGTAGCGGCCGACTCCCATCAGTGTGCCGGTGGTGCCCAGGCCCGCCACGAAGTGGGTGATGGTCGGCAGGTCGGCGAGGATCTCGGGGCCGGTGGTGGCGTAGTGCGCCGCGGTGTTGGCGGGGTTGCCGTACTGGTAGAGCATCACCCAGTCCGGGTGCTCGGCGCTCAGTTCCTTGGCGACCCGTACCGCGGTGTTGGAGCCGCCCGCGGCGGGCGAGGAGATGATCTCCGCGCCCCACATCGCCAGCAGTTCGCGGCGCTCCCGCGAGGTGTTCTCCGGCATCACGCAGACGATGCGGTAGCCCTTGAGCCGGGCCGCCATCGCCAGCGAGATGCCGGTGTTGCCGGACGTCGGCTCCAGGATGGTGCAACCGGGAGTCAACGTCCCGTCCCGCTCGGCCTGTTCGATCATGTGGAGCGCGGGGCGGTCCTTGATCGAACCGGTGGGGTTGCGGTCCTCCAGCTTGGCCCAGAGCGTCACGTTGTCCGACGGGGACAGGCGTGCCAGCCGTACCAGCGGGGTGTTGCCGACCGCGGCGAGCGGGCTGTCGTACCGCATCAGCGGGCGCCGCCCGCCACGGCAGGAAGGATCGTCACGTTGTCGCCGTCCGACAGCTTCGTCTGGATGCCGTCGAGGAACCGCACGTCCTCGTCGTTGAGGTAGACGTTGACGAACCGGCGCAGCTGCTCGCCGTCCACCACGCGCTCGCGGATGCCCGCGTACCGGGTGTCGAGGTCGGAGAAAAGCTCGGCGAGGGTCTCACCGGTGCCCTCGACGGACTTCTCGCCGCCGGTGTACGTGCGGAGGATGGTCGGGATACGGACCTCGATGGCCATGGATGCACTCCAGTGCGGAAGGACGACAGGGGAGGCACGGCCGCGGGGCCGCGCCGGGGCAGCGGGCTGAGCAGGGTGCGGCGGAGCCGTACGGGCTCAGGCCGGACGATGCGCCGCGCGGGTACACATGGCGCTGGCAAGACGGCACAGGTCGACGTGCAGCCGCGCGACGAGCAGTGTGCCCGGCGCCTTCTCGCTGTCGCTCACGTCGTGGACAACCATGCGGACATGGTATCGATTCCCCTCGTCAGCCCCAGCGCGCCGTCCCAGCATGCGGACAGGGATACGGTCACCAGGGGCGCACACAGGCTACGCCGGGTAGCTTGCCACGATTTCCACCGGTTCCTCGGTGACCTCGCCATCCACAATGCGGAACGAGCGGAACGAGACCGGCCCCTCGTCATTGCCGCACTCGGCAGTGGAAACCAGGACGTAGTGGGCGCCCGGCTCGTTGGCGTACGAGATGTCGGTACGGGACGGATAGGCCTCGGTCGCGGTGTGCGAGTGGTAGATCACGACCGGCTCCTCGTCCCGGTCGTCCATCTCGCGGTAGAGCTTCAGCAGGTCCGTGGAGTCGAACTCGTAGAACGTGGGCGAGCGGGCCGCGTTCAGCATCGGGATGAACCGCTCGGCGCGGCCGGCCCCGGCCGGCCCCGCGACGACCCCGCACGCCTCGTCGGGGTGGTCGGCCCGCGCGTGGGCGACGATCTCGTCGTAAAGGGCCTGGGTGATGGTGAGCATGGCAAGAAGCATAAGAGTGGCCCGGAGGGCCTCGTTCGAGGGTGGCGGCGGGCGGCGGGAGAGCGCGGAAGACAGGAAAAGGGCCGCCCCGAGCAGTCGGAGCGGCCCTTTTCACGCCGTCACGCCTTGACGCGCTCGGCCTGACGCTCGACCGCGACATCCTTCTTCGCGAAGACCTCCGGGCGGCGGGCCCGGATCCCGAAGTACGAGACGATCATGATCACCGCCCAGACCGGGGCGCAGTAGAGCGAGACCCGGGCGTCCTTGTCGATGCCCATCTCCACGACCACCAGGCCGATGAAGGCGAGCGCGATCCAACTGGTCCACGGCGAACCCGGCATCCGGAAGTCGGAGGCGGGCAGCCGGCCGAGGCGCACCGCCCGGCGGTACCGCAGATGGGAGCAGAGGATCATGATCCAGGCCCACATACCGGAGATGGTCGCGAACGAGACCACGTAGTTGAACGCGTTAGACGGCCACTGGTAGTTGATCCACACACCGACGAGCATGAAAGCGCCGGAGACGGTGGTGCCCAGCAGCGGTGTGCCGTTGCGGGTGAGCTTGGTGAAGGCCTTCGGGCCCTGGCCGTTGAGCGCGAGGTCGCGCAGCATACGGCCGGTCGAGTACATACCGGAGTTGCAGGACGACAACGCGGCGCTGAGCACGACGAAGTTGACGATTCCGGCGCCGAGCGGCAGACCGACCTTCGCGAAGGCGGCGACGAACGGGCTTACGCCGGGCTGGAATTCGGTCCACGGCACCAGCGCCATGATGATGACGAGCGCGCCGACGTAGAAGAGGCCGATGCGCCACGGCACCGTGTTGATGGCCTTCGGCAGCACGGTCTTCGGGTCCTTGGACTCGCCCGCGGTGACGCCCACCAACTCCACGGCGAGGAAGGCGAACATCACGATCTGAAGGGTCATCAGCGTGCCGCCGATTCCCTTCGGGAAGAATCCGCCGTCGTTCCAGAGGTGGCTGATCGAAGCGGTGTCACCGGCCTTGGAGAAGCCGAGGGTGAGCACCCCGATGCCGATCAGGATCATGCCGATGATCGCGGTCACCTTGACCATCGAGAACCAGAACTCCAACTCACCGAAGAGTTTCACGGAGATGAGGTTCACGAAGTACAGGGCGACGGTGAATACCAGCGCGGACGTCCACTGCGGAACACCGGGCCACCAGTACTGGACGTAGCTGGCGGCGGCCGTCACCTCGGTGATGCCGGTGACCACCCAGAAAAGCCAGTAGGTCCAGCCGGTGACATACCCGAAGAACGGGCCGAGGAACTCCCGGGCGTACTCGGAGAAGCTTCCGGACACCGGGCGGTACATGAGCAGTTCGCCCAGCGCCCGCATGATGAGGAAGATGATGATGCCGACGACGGCATACGCCAGGATGAGACTCGGACCGGCCTTGGAAATCGCCTTGCCGGCACCGAGGAAAAGACCGGTGCCGATCGCGCCGCCAATTGCGATCATCTGGATCTGACGGTTTCCCAGTCCCCGGTGGTAACCCTCTCCCGAGGATTCCTCCGCGCCGCCGTCGATCACTGATTTGACCTGCTCTGAGGCCATGGTGGTGTGCGCCTTTCTCCACGTCTGCACGCCCGGCCGGCACTACGTGACCGGGCCGGGTACCGATTCCCCCGGATGGAGTCGCACGCCGACGATCGGTCGGCACAGCGCCGCCGCGTGGACATGGGTGGCGTCCTACGGCTGGTCGTGGATTCCTATCACGAGTGCGAGGATGATCCACGCACACGAATGTGGCCGAGATCACGGAGAAATGCCGCAAAAAGGTGCACTTACGGGCGAAACGCGCATCGCGGGTAACGCGATCGTTATGCGGAATTGAGCGTCCGCTGAGCGAACACCCGGCGAACGGCCAGGGACGGCGCTACGGCAGCAGGGTTTCGATCAGCGACTCCTGGAGGCCGCCCAGCCACATGTACGCCATCATCAGCGGCTTGCGCGGATCCTCGTCCGGCAGCCGGTACAGCTCGCTGTCCGGATCCTCGTCCACCTCCAGCCGGGTGCCGATGGTCAGCCGCAGGTCGTTGAGCGTGCCGAGCCAGCGCTGCGCCTGGTCACCGTCCACCCTGAGCACCGCGCCCCGGTCACCGGCCGGGGTGAGCGCGTCGAGTGCGTGCACCACGGCGAGCGCGTCCTCGCGCTTGCGGGCCCGCAGGTCGTTCTCGGTGTAGCGGCGGAACTCGGCGGAGGCCGCCTCGGCCGCGGCGTCCGACGCCTTGTTCGGGTCGCAGTAGGCGTTGGGGAACAGCCGGGCGAGCGCGGGATCGGACGGCGGTTGGGTGGGGCCGTCGGCGAGCAGTGCGGCCAGCGGGTCGCTGTCGTCCGCGGACCCACCGGGTCCGGGGCCGACCAGTTCGAGGAACTGGACGGCGAGGCTGCGGAGGATGGAGATCTCCACCTCGTCGAGGGCGATCGCGGCTCCGCCGTCGGGGGCGGCTTCGAAGTATCCGGCCATGAGGCCCGTATGTCTCCGGGTAGTCGAAGGGGGGTCAGCGGTCCTGGCTGAGCGTGGCCCACAGGCCGTAGCCGTGCATGGCCTGTACGTCGCGCTCCATCTCCTCACGGGTGCCGCTGGAGACAACGGCGCGGCCCTTGTGGTGGACGTCCAGCATCAGCCTCTTGGCCTTGTCCTTCGGATAGCCGAAGTAGGCCTGGAAGACGTAGGTCACGTAGCTCATCAGGTTGACCGGGTCGTTGTGGACGATCGTCACCCAGGGGACGTCGGGTTTGGGCTCCTCGGATACCGCCTCACTCGACTCGGTCCGCTCGATCTCCACGGGTGCGACACTCACCCTTCCCATGCTGCCACTTCCCGCCCCCCAACTCGCGCCGGGGGGCGCCCACCCGGGCGCGGCGCACCCCTGGCCGGGGTGCGCGTTTCGCCGCGCGGACCGGACGCCCCAGGCGGTCGGTTCCACCAGTGACGGTGCGTCCGGAGTTACGGACGCGGCGCCCGCGGTGGAGGCCGCTGATGGGGCGTGCGGCACCGCCGGGTTCCGGCGGCGTGCCGAGGACCGGCCGTTCGACGGCGGCGAGTCACCGGGGAGCCGGCGGGCGGGCGGGAGATCCGGGCGCGGGAGCGACGGAGATCACGTCACCCCGTAATCGTCAAGTTGACGATTACGGGGTAGCATCCGAGTCATGGACACTCCAGCGATGTTGGCCGGGTCGGCTCTCGGGCTGCCGGTGGCGGTGCCGTCGACCGCCCTGTTCACCGACCGGTACGAGCTGACGATGCTGCAGGCCGCCCTGCGCAGCGGCGCGGCCCGTCGGCACTCGGTCTTCGAGGTCTTCACCCGCCGCCTGCCGGAGGGCCGCCGCTACGGCGTCGTCGCGGGCACCGGCCGCGTACTGGACGCAGTGGAGAACTTCCGGTTCGACGCCGACGTACTGAGCTTCCTGGCCCGGGAGAAGGTCGTGGACCGCGCCACCCTGGACTGGCTGGCCGACTTCCGCTTCACCGGCGACATCCACGGTTACCCCGAGGGCGAGGTCTACTTCCCGGGCTCGCCGATCCTGCGGGTCGAGGGCACGTTCGGCGAGGCCATCCTGCTGGAGACGCTGGTCCTGTCGATCCTCAACCACGACTCGGCGGTCGCCGCCGCCGCGTCCCGGATGGCGGTCGCCGCGGGCAGCCGCCCGCTGATCGAGATGGGCGCCCGCCGCACCCATGAACTGGCCGCGGTGGCCGCGGCCCGCGCCGCGTACGTGGGCGGCTTCGCCACCACCTCGGACCTGGCCACGGGCTTCCGCTACAACATCCCCACCGTCGGCACCAGCGCCCACGCCTTCACTTTGCTGCACGACACCGAGCGCGACGCGTTCACCGCCCAGGTGGACGCCCTCGGCGCCGAAACGACTCTGCTGGTCGACACCTACGACCTGACCGAGGCGGTACGCACCGCCGTCGAGGTCGCCGGCCCCGAGCTGGGCGCGGTCCGGATCGACTCGGGCGACCTGCTGCTGCACGCCCACCGGGTCCGCCAGCAACTCGACTCCCTGGGCGCGAAGAACACCAAGATCGTGGTCACCTCCGACCTCGACGAGTACGCCATCGCCTCGCTGGCCGCCGCCCCCGTCGACGCGTACGGCGTGGGCACCTCGCTGGTCACCGGCAGCGGCCACCCGACCTGCTCGATGGTCTACAAGCTGGTCGCCCGCGCCCGGCACGACGCCGACACCCCGGACAGCCCGCTGGTGCCGGTGGCGAAGAAGTCGCTGGGCGGCAAGGCCAGCACCGGCGGCCGCAAGTGGGCGGCGCGCCGACTGGACGCGGACGGCGTCGCCGAGGCCGAGGTGGTCGGCACCGGGCCGGTGCCGCCCGAGCTGGCCGACCGGCAGTTGCTGGCCCCGCTGGTACTGCGCGGCGAGGTGGTGGCCCGCGAGCCGCTGGACGCGGCGCGCACCCGGCACATCCAGGCCCGAGCCGGACTGCCGCTGTCGGCAACCCAGTTGTCGCGCGGCGAGCCCGTACTGCCCACCGAGTTCGTGTGACGGACAACCCGGTGGGTACTGACAGATGGGCCAACACCCCGATCCGGTACTACGCTTGGGGCCTTACGAAAGGCGTGCACAATGCACCGGGCACTGATCGTCGTTGACGTACAGAACGACTTCTGTGAGGGCGGCAGCCTGGCGGTGGAGGGCGGCGCCGACGTGGCCGCCGCGATCACCGATCTGGTGGGCGCCGCCGGAAGCGTGTACCGGCACGTGGCGGCCACCCGGGACTGCCACATCGCCCCCGGAGACCACTTCTCCGACCACCCCGACTTCCGGGCGACCTGGCCCCCGCACTGTGTGGCGGGCACCGAGGGCGTGGGCTTCCATCCGAACTTCGCACCGGCGGTGGCATCCGGCGCGATCGACGCGGTCTTCGACAAGGGCGCGTACTCGGGCGCGTACAGCGGCTTCGAGGGCGTGGACGAGAACGGGATGGGCCTCGCGGCGTGGCTGCGCGAGCGGGGCGTCGGCGAGGTCGACATCGTCGGCCTCGCCACCGACCACTGCGTGCGGGCCACCGCGCTGGACGCGGCGCGCGAGGGCTTCACCACCCGGGTGCTGCTCGACCTGACGGCGGGCGTGCTGCCGGAGACCACCGAGCGGGCCCTGGAGGAGATGCGGCACGCCGGGGTGGAGCTGCGCGGAACGCCGATGGCGGGCGGCAAGCCGGTGGTGACGGACTGAGGCTCAGCCGACCGCGCCGAGTCTGCGCAACGCCCGCAGCGGATGCCACAGCTCGGTGTCATCGGCGTGCCGGGATCGCCAGACCAGGCCGTCCGGATGGTGGAGCACGGCGCTGATCTCGTCCGGGGTGGGCGGTTCCGCGTTGCCGCTCAGCCGAACCGCGCGGAAGCCAAGGTTCCGGACCCTGGTGAGGGCGCGCTGCCGGTTGACCGCGTGTACCAGCACCCGCACGGCGGCCCCCGCGTGCCCGTCGCCCGGACGGGGCAGGGTCAGCGCCACGACAACGTTGCCATTGGGCAGCTTGGCGAAACCACCGGCGGCCACGACGCCTCCTCACAGGGTGGGACATACCGACAAGAACGATGATCAGGCCGAAGGGTGTGCCTCCGCCAGATGGCGGTGGTCCCACTCGCGGGTCATCTGACACTGTCCGGCGCGACACCTGTACGACCGGTTCCGAGAGGCGCACTGTGAATTCCGTGCGCCCCCTGTGCTCCGTACGGTCGGTTAGGTCACGCTTACCGGACGTTCCCATCGGGCATGCGGACTCGTAGAGTCATTGAGCGACACATCAAACACGCGAACGACTGAGAACGGACAACGCCCGACCGACTGACGTACCCCGCATCGAGGACGGATTCCGACATGCCGCGCCCGACCCCCGCACAGCTCGCCTATGGTTCGGCCACCGTCGTCTTCTCCACCATCGCCATGCTGCTGCTCTCCCGGGCCAGTTCGGGTGCGGGAGTCATCGTGATCGCGCTCGCCGGGCTGGCGCTCGGGGTGCTCGTCGCGCTGACCTTCACCCTGCCCTGGGGAGCGCACACCACCCGGCAGTCCCGACCGGCCCGGCCGGCCGCCGCGGCGCGTCCGCACGGGGTGCCCCGCGCCCGTACCGGCCGTGCGGCCGAGGTGCTCAGCGATCACTCGCTGCGCCACTGAACGCGGACACCTCCGGTCACTGCGCGGCGACCACCACGGTCTTCGCGGCCTTGTCGTGCAGTGCCTGCTGGTACGGCTTGTCCCACAGCAGCCACAGGACGTTGACCAGCCAGAACAGCGAACCGCAGCACGGCACGATCGGCGGCAGCGCGTAGACGGCCGCGCGGGTCCAGCCCGGCTGACCGGCCGGTAGCGCGCCGTTGTCCAGCATCGCGACGCGGATCTTCATGAACTGCTTGCCGAAGGTCTGGCCGCGGGTGGTGAGCATGTAGCCGTCGTAGGCGAAGTACACCAGGGCGTAGATGAGTTCCTGCCAGAAGCTGCGGCCCGCGCGGTTGTAGTTGTAGCCGCCGAAGGCGAAGCCCAGGATGAGGCCGAGCGGGATGCCGACGATCAGCGCGTCGATGATCCTCGCGACCAGCCGCTTGAACCGGTTGGCCAGCGGCGGCATCCCGGCGAGCGGATCGCTCTCGGCACGGCCGCCGGCCGGCGGTGGCGGCATCCGGCCGTAGGGCGGCTCGCCCCCGGCACCGCTGGGCTCGCCGAACGGGCGGCCGGGCTCACCGCCGGAAGCGGCGCTGGGCTCACCGGGGCCGCCGGGCGGCGTGGGATGCGGCGGGCGCTTCCGGAACGGATCGTCCTCGCGCGGCTGGGACGGTCCCTCCGGGGGCTCCTCGCCGGAGCCGGGCGTCGGCTGATCGGTACTCATAGACCGAGTCAAACCCGGCCACCCGCCGCGCGCCCCTGGTCGCACCCGTTCGGGCGACGCCAGGGTACGGGCTCAGCTGCCGCCCGCGACGAAGGTACGGGCCGCCTTGTCGTGCCAGCACTGCCGCCAAGGACGGTCGAACAGGCACCACAGGGCGTTGACGACGCCCACCACGACGAAGTCGAGCAGCTGGCGCACCAGCATGCGGCGCAGCGCCTGGCCGAAGCCGGGGGTGAGCTGCGACTCGATGTCGAGCACCCGCAGCTTGAGCAGCTTCTTGCCCAGGGTCCGGCCCCACTTGGCGGTGGGCAGCACCTCGTAGAGCAGCCCGGCCAGCAGCAGCGCGGCCAGCACGATGCCCAGGTACAGGCCGGTGGTGCCGTCGATCAGCCAGACCTGGACGTTCTCACCGCTCTGCCGAGCGGCGTCGATCTTGTCCTGGATGTGCCGTACCGAGGCGCTGACCAGTGGGAAGGCGCCCGCCGCGACCGCCGCGAGGACCAGCACGCTGTCAATGAACCGGGCGGCCAGGCGGCGTCCGGTACCGGCTGGGCGGGCCTGCTCCTGCGCCTGGAGGAAGGGGTTGGCGACCGGCGGCCGCCACGGCAGGGCGGGCCCGGCGGCGCCGCTGTCACCGGCGAGCTCCTGCACCTGCCGCTGCCACGGCACGGGGTCGCCGCCCGCCTGGGGGTAGCCGTAGCCGCCCGGCAGCGGTTCGCCGCCCGGCGGGGGAAACCCGTAGCCGCCCGGCACGGGGGCCTGCGGCGGATAGGCGTAGGCGGCCTGGCCGGGGGCGGCCGGAGCGCCGTTCGCGGCGCCCTGGGGGTACGCGTGACCCCCGGACGCGTGCGGCGCACCCGGGACAGCCGAAGCGGCGCCCGGCGTGCCGCTGGCAGCCGTACCCGGCACAGCGGGGGCCGCCCCGAAGCCCGGCACACCGAACTCCGCCGCCGGCGCCCCCGACCCCGGCGGGCCGAAACCGCCCGCACCCGCGGGAGCACCCGCCCCCGGTCCCGGCACGCCGGAACCACCCGTACCGGCGATCGCCGCGTCCCGAGGATCGTCGGTCCCGGAACCAGCCGCGTCCGCCCCGGCGGCGTCCCCCTCCGACCCCCACTTCACCTTGCGGGCTGCCTCACCGACCCCGGCCTGCCGGGCCGGATCCGCCTTCCAGGACATCCCGGAGGCCCCCGACGTCTCCGCCACCGGCGCGCCCGGATCCTCGTCGAGGAACATCGGCCCGGACTCGTCGATCGCCGGGGTGCGCGGCGGGGCCTGCGGGGTGACCGAGGGCGGCACGGCCGTCGCGGCGGTCGGAGGCGGGGCGAGCGTCTCGTCCGGCGCGGGCGCCGGGCGGCTGGTTCCGGGGACCCACGCCGCACCGTTCCAGTACCGGACGTATCCCGGAATCGACGGGTCTGGGTAATAGCCTTCGCGCGGCACCTGCTCACCACCGCCACCGGAGGACACCACAGCCCCCAACTCCCATCCTGGCCGACGTGCCCGGGTGCGAGACCCCCGGGAAGGACACTAGCGAAGACACTAACGAAGAACCCGGACCTCGGAAGACGCTCGTGGACACGGGCCCGAACACCGCGAACACGTGCGACGCACGTCCGTGCGGACGCACCCCGCTCACCGGTCTTCTTTAGCCGCTCGGGGCCCACGTGGGCAGCCGTTCCGGAAAATCCCAACATCGCGGCCCGAAGTCGCGTAATGGTGTGGGAGGTATGCGCTCTCTCCCGGTGCGGCCCCCCGCAGCGCCCGCTGCGTCACTCCGCCAGGGGCTGCCGAGGAAAGGACGTCGTCTTCATGCGCACCGTCGTGGAACGCGAACTGGAACTGACCCTGGTGCTGTCGCCCGAGCGCAGCGTCTGCGTACCGGCCCGGCTGGCCTACCGGACCGACGATCCGTTCGCCGTGCACATCACCTTCCATATCGGCTCCGACTCGCCGGTGAACTGGACGTTCGCCCGGGAGCTGCTGGTCGAGGGGGTGTTCCGGCCGTCCGGCCACGGCGATGTGCGGATCTGGCCGACGAAGGTGGAGGGCCGCAGTGTGATCTGCCTGGCGCTCAACTCCCCCGACGGCAGCGCGCTGTTGGAGGCACCGTCGTCTCCGATGGCCGCCTGGCTGGAGCGCACGCTGCGTGTGGTCCCGCCGGGCACCGAGCACGAACAGCTGGGTATGGACGACGAACTGAGCCGGCTGCTCGCCCCCACCACGCTGGACGACCTGTGGCCGCACGGGGGTTGGCCGGGCGATGACAGCCCGGAGGCGGGGGCCTAGCGCCGCCGTGGTTCAGAACAGCTTGCCGGGATTGAGCAGGCCCAGCGGGTCGAAGACCTGCTTGATGCCGCGTTGCAACTCCACGCCCACCGGGCCGAGTTCGCGGGCCAGCCAGTCCTTCTTCAGGACCCCGACGCCGTGTTCGCCGGTGATCGTTCCGCCCAGCTCCAGGCCGAGCGCCATGATCTCGTCGAAGGAGGCGCGGGCCCGCCGGGTGGCGTCGGGGTCGGCCGCGTCGAAGCAGACCACGGGGTGGGTGTTGCCGTCTCCGGCGTGCGCGCACACCCCGATCACCAGGTCGTGCCGGTCGGCGATGGCGGCGACCCCGTCCAGCATCGCGGCCAGCCGGGAGCGCGGTACCGCCACGTCGTCGATCATGGTGGTGCCGGTCATCCGCTCCAAGGCGGGCAGCGACATCCGCCGTGCCTGCAGGAGGAGTTCGGATTCGGCCGGGTCCTCGGCGGGCACCACCGTGGTCGCCCCGGCGGCCGTGCACAGTTCGCCGACCGCGGCCAGGTCGGCCGCCGGGTCGGGGGTGTCGAAGGCGGCCAGCAGCAGCGCCTCGGTGGTCTCCGGCAGCCCCATCCGCGCCATCTCGTTGACCGCCCGGATGGTGGTGCGGTCCATCAGTTCGAGCAGCGACGGCACGTGTCCGGCCGACATGATCGCGCAGATCGCCTCGCATGCGGTGGCGTTCGACGGGAACTCGGCCGCCAGCGCCAACTGCCGTGGCGGGGTGGGCCTGAGCGCCAGCACCGCCTTGACGACGACGCCCAGACTGCCCTCGGAGCCGACGAACAGCCGGGTGAGGTCGTAGCCGGCGACGCCCTTGGCGGTGCGCCGCCCGGTGCGCAGCAACCGCCCGTCGGCCAGGACGACTTCGAGGCCGAGCACGTACTCGGCGGTGACCCCGTACTTCACACAGCACAGCCCGCCGGAGCCGGTGCCGATGTTGCCGCCGATGGTGCACTGCTCCCAACTCGACGGATCCGGTGGGTAGTACAGGCCCTGCTCGCCGACGGCGCGGGAGAGCACCGCGTTGACCACGCCCGGTTCGACCACCGCGATGCGGTTGACGGTGTCGATCTCCAGGATGCGGTCCATCCTGACCAGGGAGAGCAGCACACAGCCCTCACTGGCGTTGGCCGCTCCGGACAGGCCGGTGCGGGCGCCCTGCGGGACGACCGGGACGCGCAGTTCGGTCGCGGTGCGCATGACGTGCTGCACCTGCTCCACCGTGCGCGGCAGCACGACGACAGCCGGTGCCCCGGCATCGCAGAAGCTCGCCATGTCCCGGGCGTACGAGGTGGTGACGTCCTGGTCGGTCAGCACCGCCTCGTCCGGCAGTCCCGCACGCAGCCGTTCCACAAGATCCGTCATGCCCACAGCGTCGCACCGAGCGGCCGCGAGCGAAAGCACGCGGCCGCCGGCCGAGGGCGGAGGATCTTCGGGGCGGCGCCCGGCCCCCGGCTCACAGGTTGCCGCGGCGCTCCTGCTCGCGCTCGATGGCCTCGAAGAGGGCCTTGAAGTTGCCCTTGCCGAAGCCCATGGAGCCGTGCCGCTCGATCATCTCGAAGAAGACCGTCGGCCGGTCCTGCACCGGCTTGGTGAAGATCTGCAGCAGGTAGCCGTCCTCGTCGCGGTCGGCGAGGATCTTCAGCTCGCGCAGTGTGTCGATCGGTACCCGGGTCTCGCCGACCCACTCGCCGAGGGTGTCGTAGTACGAGTCGGGCGTGTCGAGGAACTCCACACCGGCCGCCCGCATCGCCCGCACCGTGGAGACGATGTCGTTGGTCGCCAGCGCGATGTGCTGCACGCCGGGGCCGCCGTAGAACTCCAGGTACTCGTCGATCTGGGACTTCTTCTTGGCGATGGCGGGCTCGTTGAGCGGGAACTTCACCTTGCGGGTGCCGTCGGCGACCACCTTGGACATCAGCGCCGAGTACTCGGTGGCGATGTCGTCGCCGACGAACTCCTTCATGTTGGTGAAGCCCATGACCTTGTTGTAGAAGGCCACCCACTCGTCCATCTTGCCCAGCTCGACGTTGCCGACGCAGTGGTCGATGGCCTGGAAGCGGCGGGCGCCGGGTTCGACCATCGGCTTGGCGGCCACGAAGCCGGGCAGGTAGGGGCCGTCGTAGCCGGTGCGCTCGACGAGGGTGTGGCGGGTCTGGCCGTAGGTGGCGATGGCGGCGAGCACGACCGTGCCGTGCTCGTCCTTCAGCTCGTACGGCTCGTCGAGGCCGGTGGCGCCGTGCGCCACGGCGTGCTCGTACGCGGCGCGGGCGTCCGGCACCTCGATCGCCAGGTCCACGACACCGTCGCCGTGCTCGGCGACGTGCTCGCTGAGGAAGTGGCCGCGGTCGGTCTCCGCCTTGATGACGGAGGTGAACACGAAGCGGGCGCCGCCGGACTCCAGGACGTAACTGGCGGTCTCACGGCTGCCGTTCTCCGGGCCCGAGTAGGCGACGAGCTTCATCCCGAAGGCGGTGGAGTAGTAGTGCGCGGCCTGCTTGGCGTTGCCGACCGCGAAGACGACGGCGTCCATGCCCTTGACCGGGAATGCGTCCTTGGTCTTGTCCTGGGTCTCAGTCATGGCGAAAGCCTCCCGCCACGCTTCATAGTGCGCAATAGTTTGCGAAATCACTGGACATGTTGTGCCGCACTAGCCGGGATCCACCGGTCAATCTGTGCATGATGACCATCAAGGAGGCGCTATGGGCATCGATCCGCTCGACGGGCGGCTGATCAAGCTGCTGGAGCGGGAGCCGAGGATAGGGGTACTGGAGGCGTCCCGACGGCTGGGGGTGGCGCGCGGCACGGTCCAGGCGCGGCTCGACCGCATGCGGGCCAAAGGGGTGATCCGGGGCTTCGGCCCCCAGGTGGATCCAGCGGCGCTCGGCTACCCGGTCACCGCCTTCGCCACGCTGGAGATCAAGCAGGGCCAAGGCCCGGACGTACGGGCCCACTTGGCGACCGTGCCCGAGGTGCTGGAACTGCACACCACCACCGGGCACGGGGACATGCTGTGCCGTCTGGTGGCCCGCTCGAACGCCGATCTCCAACGTGTGATCGACCGGGTCGTGGGTTTTGATGGCATCGTGCGGGCTTCCACGGCGATCGTCATGGAAAATCCGGTTCCGTACCGGATCATCCCGCTGGTGGAGCAGGCATCGCAGGACGGAGCAGCGCGGGACGGGGCGTAGACGCCTGGTAGACGCCTTTGTGTGGCCGTCAGTACGGTGATTCGTCAGGAGGCCGACGTGGACTTCTGGAGTTTCGTCAGCGACCGGCGTCAGCAGTTGCTGACGGACACGTACCAGCACGCCAGCGCGGTGTTCCAGTGCATGGTGGTCGCCTCCGCGGTCGGCATCGGCATCGGCGTGCTGACGTACCGCAACGACCGGGCCGGACGGCTGGCCATCGCCACCACAGTGACGATCATGACCGTGCCGTCGTACGCGCTGCTCGGCCTGCTGATCCCGGTACTGGGCCTGGGCGTGCCGCCCACCGTGACGGCGCTGGTGCTCTACGCGCTGCTGCCCATCCTGCGCAACGCCATCGTGGGGCTGCGCGGAGTCGACCCCACGCTGGTGGACGCCGCCCGGGGCATCGGGATGAGCCGGACCGCCCAGATCCTCAAGGTCGAACTGCCACTGGCCTGGCCGTCCATCCTCACCGGCATCCGGGTGGCCACCCAGATGCTGATGGGCATCGCCGCCGTCGCCGCCTACGCCTCGGGCCCCGGCCTGGGCAACGAGATCTTCAACGGCATCTCCAGCCTGGGCAGCGCCAACGCGCTCAACCAGGTGCTGGCCGGAACGCTCGGCATCGTCGTACTGGCCCTGCTGTTCGACTTCGCCCTGGTGCTGATCGGGCGGCTGACCACCTCAAGGGGGATCCGTGGATGACCGCCAGCGGGCCGTCACCGGCGCGGTGATAGAGCTGGACGACCTCACCAAGCGCTACCCGGGCAGCCAGCAGCCCGCGGTGGACGGCGTCAACATGGAGATCGCCGCCGGTGAGACGGTGATCCTGGTCGGCCCGTCCGGCTGCGGCAAGTCCACCACACTGCGGATGATCAACCGGCTGATAGAGCCCAGCTCCGGCCGGATCAGGATCGACGGCGAGGACGTCACCGACATCGACCCGGTGCGGCTGCGCCGCCGGATCGGCTACGCCATCCAGTCCTCCGGTCTCTTCCCGCACATGACGGTCGCGGAGAACATCGCGCAGGTGCCGAAGATGATCGGCTGGCCCAAGGCGCGGATCAGGGAGCGGGTCGAGGAGATGCTGGACCTGGTCGGACTCGACCCACGCGAGTTCCACCACCGCTACCCGCGCCAGCTCTCCGGTGGCCAGCAGCAGCGCGTCGGGGTCGCCAGGGCGCTGGCCGCCGATCCGCCGGTGCTGCTGATGGACGAACCGTTCGGCGCGGTCGACCCGATCACCCGCGACCACCTGCAGGACGAACTGATCAGGTTGCAGCACGAGTTGCACAAGACGATCGTCTTCGTCACCCATGACTTCGACGAGGCGATCAAGCTCGGCGACCGCATCGCGGTGCTGCGCGAGCAGTCGCACATCGCCCAGTTCGACACCCCGGAGGCGATCCTCACCAACCCCTCGGACGACTTCGTCTCCGGCTTCGTCGGCGCGGGCGCGGCGCTCAAGCGGCTCAACCTGACCCGGGTGCGCGACGTGACGATCGAGGACGTCCCCACCGTCACCATGGACGACCCGCTCCAGGAGATCTTCGACAAGCTGCGCGAGCGCGGCGGCAACGAACTGCTGCTGCTCGACCGGCGGCAGCGCCCGTACAAGTGGCTGCGGCGCGGCGACCTGATGCGCGCCAAGGGCTCGCTGGCCAGGGCGGGCACGCTGGTCACCCACCACGTCACCCGGGACGCCACGCTGCGGGACGCGCTGGAGGCGGTGCTCACCGACAGCGCGGGCCGGGTACCGGTCACCGGGCGGCGCGGGGAGTACGTCGGTGTGGTCGACATGGAGACGCTGCTGAACTCGGTGCACCGGTTGCTGGAGGCCGACCGGATGGCCGCCCTTGAGCACCGGCACGACCTGGAGGAGGCGCGCGCCCACCAGACGCAGCAGCGGCTGGAGAGCGGCTTCGCCGGGGGCGAGCGGCCATGACCGGCGGCCCGGAGAAGCACGAGCGGCTGGCCGAACGGCAGGACCCGGGCGGCGAACCGGAACAGCCGGTCGTCTCAATGCTGCCCAGCACCCCCGGCCGCAGGGTCTCGGCCAAGCGGCTGGTGCTCACCCCGATCGTGGTCGCACTGGCGCTGGTCGCCACCTATCTGTGGATCAGCAACATCCCGCTGGACTCCATCGAACGCAACTCGCTGAACGGCGGCGCGGTCCGCCAGGCGCTGTGGCAGCAGATCAAGCTGGTCGCGTACTCCACCTTCTTCGTGCTGGTGATCGCCATCCCGCTGGGCATCGCGCTCACCCGTCAACGACTGCGCGGCGCCGCCCCGTTGGCCACCGCCGTCGCCAACCTCGGCCAGTCCATCCCGTCCATCGGCCTGCTGGCGCTGCTCACCTTCTGGCTGGGCATCGGCCCGCACACCGCGCTGGTCGGCATGGTGGCGTACGCGGTGCTGCCGGTGCTCAGCAACACCATGAGCGGGCTGCGGGCCATCGACCCGAGCCTGGTGGACGCGGCGCGCGGCATCGGCATGTCCGGCTGGGGCGTGCTGCGCAAGGTCGAACTGCCCCTGGCGGTACCGCTGATCCTCGCCGGGGTGCGCAACGCGCTGGTGCTCAACGTGGGCACCGGCACGCTCGCCGGGTTCGTCAGCGGCGGCGGGCTGGGCACGATCATCACCAACGGCATCGTCACCCAGCGCACCCGGGTGCTGATCGTCGGCTCGGTGCTCGCGGTGGCGCTGGCGCTGCTGGTGGACTGGCTGGCGTCACTGGCCGAGCTGCGGATGACCCCGCACGGGCTGGAGGCGGGGTGAGCCGTCCGCTGTGCGCCGTACTGGCCCTGCTGGGGGCGCTCTCCGGGTGCGGGCTGCACAGCGGCGGGCAGATCGCGGACACCGTCAGACCGGGTTCCGTCGGCGCGGGCCGCCCGCTGTCCGGCGCACGGTTGACGGTCGCCTCCAAGCAGGACACCGAGCAGCGCGTCCTGGGCCAGATCACCGGCCTGGTGCTCAAGGCGGCGGGCGCCACGGTACGGGACCACACCGGCATCAGCGGCTCGATCGGCGCCCGCCAGTCGATGCTCAGCGGGGCGGCGGACGCGATGTACGACTACACCGGCACCGCCTGGATCACCTACCTCGGCCACACCAGACCCATCACCGACCCACAGGCCCAGTGGCGGGCGGTACGCGACCAGGACGCCCGCAACGGACTGGCCTGGCTGCCGATGGCGCGGCTGAACAACACCTACGCGTTCGCCGTCAACCGGGACAACGCCGCGCGCTACAAGCTGCGGACGCTCTCCGACGTGGCGGCGCTGGCCCAGCGCTCGCCGTCGGCCCTGACCATCTGCGCGGACAACGAGTTCGCGGTGCGCGACGACGGGCTGCCCGGCGTGCTGCGGGCATACGGCGTCTCGGTGCCGAAATCACGGATCATGACGATGGACGCCGGGCTGATCTACACCCAGATCGCGGCGGGAAGTCCCTGCCTGATCGGCGACGTGTACGCCACCGACGGACGGATCGAGGCGGACCGGCTGACCGTGCTCACCGACGACCGGCACTTCTTCCCCGACTACAACGCGGCCCCGGTCGTCTACGGCGGAACACTGCGGCGCTACCCCCAACTCGCCGGGCTGCTCGGCCCGGTGACCGCGAGGCTCACCACCGAGGAGGCGCGCAGGCTGGGCGCCGAGGTCGACGTGGAGGGCAAGGACCCGCGGGAGGTGGCGAAGTCATGGCTGATCGACCAGGGCTTCCTGCGCCGGTGAACGCGGTACGCGCGGTGGCGCTCTGCGCGGCCCTCGCGCTGTGCGGCACGGCCGCGCTCTGCGGCTGCGGGCTCAGGAGCGGCCAGGCCATCGCCGACCCGGTGCAGCCCGGCTCGATCGGCCAGGGGAAACCACTCAGGGGAGTGACGCTGACGGTCACCTCCAAGAACTTCAGCGAACAGATCATCCTCGGCGAGATGATGGGCCTGGCGCTCAAGGCGGCGGGCGCCACGGTCATCGACAAGACCAACATCCAGGGCTCCATCGGCGCCCGCCAGGCGGTGCTCAAGGGCACGGCGGACGCCATGTACGAGTACACCGGCACCGCCTGGATCACCTACCTGGGCCACACCAGACCCATCACCGACCCGCACGCCCAGTGGCAGGCGGTACGCGACGAGGACGCCCGCAACGGCCTGACCTGGCTGCCGCCCGCCACCCTCGACAACACCTACGCGCTGGCGTCGAACCAGGCCAACCAGAGGCGGTACGGCTACTCCACGCTGTCCGATGTGGCCGCCCTGTCGCGGTCGGACCCTGGCGTGGTCACCCTCTGCGTGGAGAACGAGTTCGACGTGCGCGACGACGGCCTGCCCGGCATGGAGAAGGCGTACGGCATGCGCATCCCGGTCAGGAACATCCGGATCATGGACAGCGGAATCGTCTACACCCAGGTCTCCCAGGGCACCTCCTGCGCGCTGGGCGAGGTGTTCACCACCGACGGCCGGATAGCCGCCAGGCACCTGCGGGTGCTCGCGGACGACCGGCACTTCTTCCCCGACTACAACGCGGCCCCGGAGATCAACAGCCGCTCGCTGCGGTCCCATCCGGCGATCGCCACCGTGCTCGAACCCATCACGGCCAAGCTCACCACCGAGAACCAGCAGCGGCTCAACGCCAAGGTGGACGTGGAGGGCCAGGACCCGCGCGAGGTCGCCAAGGACTGGCTGGTTCGCGAGGGGTTCATCAAGTCCGGTTGAACGTGGGCCTGTCGGGGGTCAGCAGCTCGGCAGCGGTGCGCCGGAGCGCAGCGCCGCCAGGGAGCTGAGCGCGTCGTCCAGGGTGTTGACCGGGATCAGCTTCAGGCCCGCGGGGAGTTCCGCCTTGGCGTCGGAGCACTCGTCCTTGGGGGTGAGGAAGACGGTGGCGCCGTCGCGCTTGGCCGCCTGCTCCTTGAGCGGTACCCCGCCGACCGCGCCGACCGCGCCGCTCTGGTCGATGGTTCCGGTGCCGGCGATGGTGCGGCCACCGGTGAGGTCGTTGCCCTTTCCGTCGCCCTGGACACGGTCGATGATCCCCAGGGTGAACATCAGTCCGGCGCTGGGGCCGCCGACGTCCGCGAGCTTGAGGTCCACCTTCACCTGCGAGGGCGACAGTCCCATGTGCTTGAGGGCGGCGGCGGTGGCCGCCTGCTGGGACTGCTTCATCTCGTTGAGGTTCTGCTGGGTGACCTGCTGGACGCTGCCTCCGCCCGGGTAGACGGCGCTGCGCGGCATCGCCGCCTCGCTCCTGGACCACCACGCCTTCCACACGTCGCTGAAGTGCACGTCCGCGTTGGGCGCGGTGGCGACGATGGTGACCATCCGCAGCTGTCCGCTGGTGGAGCGGGTCTTCGTACCGGTCACGGTGATCACCGACTGTCCGTTGTTCGCGCCCAGGACGTTCGCGGTCATGCCCGGATAGGCGATCGTGATCGGCAGCGGGGCGAACAGTGCCACCGCGAGCAGCGCGACGACGACGGCGGAGCAGACGGCGAGGATTTTGGCGCGAGAAGACACACTGGCATTACAACACTTCTGCGGTGTCCCGCCGTCTCCGGTTCCCCAGCCGTTACCGCAGTGCCTCCGAGACCTCCCGCGCCGCGGCCACCACGCGCTGGCCGACGCGTTCCGGTACGGAGTCCGCGAGCATCACCACGCCGACGCTGCCCTCGATGCCGGTGACGCCGAGCAGCGGCGCGGCGGCGCCGCTGGCGCCCGCCTCCAGTTCGCTGTGGGTGAGGACGTAGCCGGGCGCCCCGTTCTGCTCCGCCTGCGGCGCCGGGCCGCCGGCGCAGGCGGGGGCGGGTACGTTGCGGCGGGCGGCGTTCCACAGCCGGCCCTCCAGGATCGCCTTGCCCGCCGCGCCGCGGTCCAGCGGGTGGCGGAAGCCGGTGCGGTACGCGACGTGGTAGTCGGTCCAGCTCGGCTCCACCACGGCGACGGCCAGCGCCTCGTTGCCGTCGACCAGCGTCAGGTGCGCGGTGGCGCCGATCTCCTCGGCGAGCGAGCGCAGCGCGGGCAGCGCGGCCTCGCGCAGCAGCGGATGCACCTGGTGCGCCAGCCGCAGCACGCCCAGCCCGACCCTGGCCCGGCCGCCCAGGTCGCGGCGCACGAGGGCGTGCTGTTCGAGCGTGGCGAGCAGCCGGTACACCACGGTGCGGTTGACGCCGAGCTTTGCCGCGAGCTCGGTGACCGTGAGCCCGTGGTCGGTGTCGGCCAGCAGTTTGAGGACCCGCAGTCCCCGGTCGAGCGTCTGTGAGGTCTCCGCGGTCACGACGCCCCCTCCTCAGGTGAGTGGCGGCCCGGCGCGACGGAACCACTGCCGACAGCGCGGCAGCGCGCGCAGAGGCCGCCGGTCGCGTGGAACCCGGCTGCGCTCCGCGGCGGCGTTGCCACGGCGCGTGCGTGAGCGGGACAGTAGCGAGCGGTACCGCTCAGCGAAAGAGCTCGTCCACAATCCGGGCACAGCTCTTTACCTTTCCGCGATCGGCTACGTCGGATCGCGGAGTTTTACGCGCATTGCAGATGCGGAACCTTGACTTCCGTAAACCCCTGGGCGGGCCAGGCCGCACCCCCGGAAAGGGCCCTTGCCCCGAACGCCCAGCGCGAGGTCAGCGCAGGCGGGTGGCCCACTCCTGGACCTTCTTGATCCGCTCCTGGATCTGGCCCGCCGTCGCCTCCGCGCTCGGCGGACCGCCGCAGGCGCGGCGGAGTTCGTTGTGGATCACCCCGTGCGGCTTGCCGCTCTGGTGGTTGTAGGCGGAGACCATGGTGTTGAGCCGCTTGCGCAGCTCAAGCAGTTCCTTGTGGCTGACCACCGGGCGCCGCTCAGCCGGGAGCTCCACCAGGTCCGCCTCGGCGTCCGGCTTCCTGCGGCTGTGCGCGATCTGCCGGGCCTGCCGCCGCTGCAACAGCAACTGCACCTGGTCCGGTTCGAGCAGCCCCGGAATGCCCAGGTAGTCCTGCTCCTCCTCGCTGCCGGGGTGCGCCTGCATGCCGAACTCGGCGCCGTCGTAGAGCACCCGGTCGAAGACCGCGTCCGACTCCAGCGCCTCGAACGGCAGTTGCTCCTCGGTGACCTCGTCCTGCGTCTTCTCGGCCTCCGCGAGGAGCTTGTCCTCCTCCGCGTAGATGTCGTCCTCGCCCGACTTCTTCGGTTTGTCGAGCACGTGGTCGCGCTCGACCTCCATCTCGTTGGCGAAGCCGAGCAGCATCGGGATGGTGGGCAGGAAGACCGACGCCGTCTCCCCGCGCCGCCGGGACCGTACGAAACGCCCGACCGCCTGCGCGAAGAACAGCGGCGTCGAGATCGTCGTCGCGTAGACGCCCACCGCCAGCCGCGGTACGTCCACCCCCTCGGACACCATGCGGACCGCGACCATCCAGCGGTCCTCCGAGTTGCTGAAGTCGTCGATCCGCTTGGACGCGCCGGTGTCGTCGGAGAGCACCACCGTCGCCTTGGTCCCGGTGATCTCCCGGATCAGCTTGGCGTAGGCGCGGGCCGCGTCCTGGTCGGAGGCGATCACCAGACCGCCCGCGTCCGGGATGCTCTTTCTGACCTCGGTCAGCCGCAGATCGGCCGCGCGCAGCACGTTGGGGATCCACTCACCGGTCGGCGCCAGCGCGGTGCGCCAGGCCTGGCCGATGGCGTCCTTGGTCATGGGGTCGCCGAGCCGGGCGGCGATCTCGTCGCCCGCCTTGGTGCGCCAGCGCATGTTGCCGCTGTAGGAGAGGAAGATGACCGGCCGCACCACACCGTCGGCGAGCGCGTTGCCGTACCCGTAGGTGTAGTCGGCCACCGAGCGCCGGATGCCGTCCGTGCCCTCCGCGTAGGAGACGAACGGGATCGGATTGGTGTCCGAACGAAACGGCGTACCGGTGAGCGCCAGCCTCCGGGCGGCCGGTTCGAACGCCTCGAAGCACGCCTCGCCCCAGGACTTGCTGTCGCCGGCGTGGTGGATCTCGTCCAGGATGACCAGCGTCTTGCGCTGCTCGCAGCGGTTGCGGTGCAGCATCGGCCGCACCCCGACGCCCGCGTAGGTCACCGCGACGCCGTGGTACTCCTTCGACACCGGGCCCGCGCTGTAGTCGGGGTCGAGCTTCATGCCTATCCGCGCCGCCGCCTCGGCCCACTGCTTCTTCAGGTGCTCGGTGGGCGCGACCACCGTGACCTGCTGCACCACATGGTTGTGCAGCAGGTACGAGGCGAGGGTCAGCGCGAACGTGGTCTTGCCCGCGCCCGGCGTCGCCACGGCGAGGAAGTCACGCGGCTGGGACTGGATGTACGCGTCGAGTGCGGCCTGCTGCCAGGCACGCAGCTTCCCGGCCGTACCCCACGGGGCACGGCCGGGGAAGGCGGGTGAGAGGTGGTGCGAGGCGGTGGTAGTCACGGTCTCCGGGCGGGTCCGTCGGATCTGTCGGTCACGTCGGTCGGATACGAAAACCGTGACAGCTTACCGGCGCCTCCTCACCGCCCCGCGCCGAACGCGGCGAGTCCACGCCGGGGTGCGACACACCTCACAGCACGCCCCGCCGCTCTCCGCTCCCGGCGCCCGGCTGCCGCCCCCCACGCCAAGTCCCGTACCGAGAACGGCCGTTATCGCTCGGGACGCAGCCTGCCCGCCACCCCGACACCGGCCAGCGCGACCGCCGCCGCCAGGCAGAACACCGCCGCGAAGGCCGCCGGATGGGACTGGGCGCCGGCCGCCGGGCCACCGGTGGCGGCGACCGTACCGCCGCCCAGCGCGCCGAACAGCACTCCCCCGGCGGCCACCAGCACCACGTTGGAGAGCGCGTCGCACACCTGGAGGGCCGCCGAGTTGGCGCCCGCCTCCCGCGGCGGCGAGTACCTCAGCAGCAGCACACTCATCGAGGCGATCACGATCCCCATGCCGAGCCCGCCCACGCACCACGCGACCGCCACGATCCACGCCGGCACCACCGGTGCCAGCGCCAGCGCCGCGCCGACCACCGCCGTGGCCACCAGCCCCATCCCAGCCCGCACCAACCGCTCCCGGTACGGCTCCAGGCGCGGCCGGGACTGCACATAGCTGCCCAGCGCCCAGGTCACGCCGCCGCTGGCGAGCGACAGACCGGCCAGTGTCGGGGAGAGCTGGCGCCGGGTCACCAGCATCAGCGGCACGAAGCTCTCGGCGGCCAGGAACGACCCGGCCGCGATACCGCGCAGCAGCACCACCGACGGCAGCCCGCGCCCGGCCCGGAACGTCCCCCGGGGCAGCAACCGCACCGCCGACGGCACCAGCAGCGCCGCCCCCGCGGCCGCGGGCAGCAGTGACCACCAGCTGCGCACGTCCTGGCCCGCGTACTGGAGCAGTGCCACGCCCGCCGAGATGCCCAGCGCCAGCGGGACGCGGCGCCGGTCGCGCGGCGCGGCGGCGTCCGGGTGCCGCGCGACCGCCGCCCGGCGCAGGGCGGGCAGCGCCACCGAGACCGGCAGGGCCACCAGGACCGGGATGCCGAGGAACACCCAGCGCCAGCCCAGCTGTTCGGTCACCGCGCCGGAGACCAGCGGCCCGACGATGGACGGCACCACCCAGGACGCGGCGAACGCGGCCAGCACCGACGGCCGCAGCCGCTCCGGATAGGCACCGCCGACCACCACGTACAGCGCGACGATCAACAGCCCGCCTCCGACGCCCTGGACGGCCCGCCCCGCGATGAACGGCCACATGGCCCGCGCGGTGCCGGAGACCACCAGTCCGCCGGCGAAACAGGCGATACCGGTGCTCAGTGGTGCCAGCGGTCCTGACCGGTCGCACCACTGGCCGGAGACCACCATCGCGAACAGGCTGGTGGTGAAGTAGCCGGAGAAACCGAAGCCGTACAGCGACAGCCCGTGCAGATCGCGGGCGGCGACCGGCATCGCGGTGCCGACGGCGGTCGCCTCGAAGGCGACCAGCAGCACGACCGAGACGATCCCCAGCGTCAACGCCCGGTAGCGGCGGCTCAGCACCGTCTCCGCCCGGTCGCCGGTGCCCGATATGGGCGGTGTGCGTTGCTCGTTGAGAGGTCCGTTCAGCGCGGTCATGGCGGCAGCGTAGGTCGCCAGGGGCTCGGCGGCGCCTGGCCGTGGTCGGGTTCCTCGTCGTCCGATCGTCGTAGGCCCGCCGCCGGTTCGTGAACGCGGTGTGGCGGTCACGTTGCGCCCCGCGCCCAACCGTTGACCCCGCCCCGGGGGGCGGGCCTATGGTCTAGGGCATCAACACGGCCGTGTGCCCGAGTGGTTCAGGGGCTCGCCTGCAAAGCGAGTTACGCGGGTTCGATTCCCGCCACGGCCTCCGTGAAATGCGGCCGGGGAAGCGGCGGGAGCAATCCCCGCGAAAAGCGGAGAACGCGGTGCCGGTAGTGAATTCACTACCGGCACCGCGCTTATTGGCGCCATGGGACCCGTCAGTAGGCCGAGTTCACGTTGTCCATCGAGCCGTAGCGGTTCGCAGCGTAATTGCACGCGGCCACGATGTTGGCGACCGGGTCCCAGATGTTGTGGGAGGTTCCGGCGACGTGGTACGCGTTGAACGTCGGGTCGATCACCTGGAGCAGGCCCTTGGACGGGATGCCGTTCCGGGCGTTGATGTCCCAGTTGTTGATGGCGTTCGGGTCACCGCTGGACTCGCGCAGGATGTTGCGCTTGATGCCGTCGTAGGTACCCGGGATGCCGTTCTTGTGCATGATGTCCAGCGCCTGCCGGATCCAGCCGTCCAGGTTGTTCGGGTACGACACCGGGGCGGGCTGGGCCGGAGCGGCCTGCGCCGGGGCGGCCGGGCGGGACTCCGAGCGGTTCGCGGCCTGCGGCTCGTTGCGCCGGGCCTCGTCGGCCTTGTTCCGCGCGGCCTGGTGCTGGGCCGAGGCGTGGTCCTTGACCGGCTTGACGGCCTCGGCGACCTGCTGCGAGATGCTGGCCTGCTGGCTCTGGGGGGCGGAGCCGGCGTCCGACGTGCTGAACGCCATGGCGGCGGACATCACCGGGTTGCTGAGGTTGGCTGCGTGCGCCGATCCCGGAGCGACCGTGAAGGCCAGGACTGAGGCGCCGGCAACGGCGACACCGGCCGCGGAGAGCTTGTGCTTCCGGGTCAGGCCGTCGAGGTGCGTCAGGGTCGTCCGGGTCATGCGGTTGAGAGCGGGAAAGGCGGGCATGGGCATGGCTGAGTTGGTTCCTCTTCCAGGTCGCTGAGCCGCAGTCGCCCGTCCGGCACATAGTCCGGGCGACGCCTTCGCTTTTTTCGGCGATAGGCGCCGCGTTCATGTCCCACGGCGCCCTGCGGCTCGGCAATTCTTAGCGACCGGAAAATCCGCTGGCAAAGATGTGACCTACTATCCGCACTAGTGGAAACGGGGTCGGCCAGCGGGCGCGAAAAGGGCCGCCACAGCCCGTGGCGGCCCTGTTGACGGCACCTTTATGCGTCCACTACACGCCTTCGTAAGTGACCTGCGCCCTATGCGGAGGCTCACACGCGGGGCACCCGCTCGTCACCGTCCGTATCACGACCATGACGCATTTCGGGGCCCCGGCGGGCAAACCGGACGAAGTCCGACGGCCGCTCTCACGCCTGCCGGGCCGCCGCCGTCTGCGGGCGGATCGGCAGCCGTCCCACCGGCCGGCCGGTGGCGGCCCGTACCGCCGCCGCGACCGCCGCGGGCGAGACCACCACGGGTACCGCGCTCACCGCCTTCGCCCCGAAGGGCGCCACCACGTCCCGCTCCTCGACCAGCTTCACGATCCGCACCGGCGGCGCGTCCAGCGCGGTGGGCAGCGCGTAGCCGGTGAGCGACGGCCGCCTGACCGCGCCCTGAGCGGTGCGCAGGTCCTCCATGAGCGCCATGCCCACGCCCTGTGTGACCCCCGCCTCGATGCGGGCCGCGACCTGCCGGGGGTTGAGCACCCGGCCCACGTCCTGGGCGACGGCCATGTCCACCACCCGGACAGTGCCCAGCTCGATGTCGACGTCCACCACGGCCCGGATCGCCGCGAAGGCCAGTCCGACGAAGGCGTCCCCCTGGCCGGTCTCGTCCAGCTTCTCCGTGGGGTGCGGGCGGCACTGTGCGGTGGCCCACAGTTCCTTGCCCTGCAGTGTCTCGGCGACGGTGGTGCTGAGCACCCCGTCGTACGAGGTGATCTTGCCGTCGGCGATGGTCAGCAGCTCCACCGACATCCCGAACGTGGCGGCCAGCGGTTGCAGCAGCTGGGTGCGGACCATCTTCGCGGCGCGCTCCACCGCGCCGCCGGACACCCAGGTGTGCCGGCCGCGGGCGGACGGTCCGGCGGGCGGCTGGTCGGTGTCGGCGGGCAGCACCGCCACCTCCTCCACCCCGAGGACCTCCTGCACGATCTGCCGGGCGAGGGTGGCGAAGCCCTGGCCGGTCTCCACCGCCGAGCAGATCACCGTCGCGACGCCGTCCTGCACCCGCACCGTCGCCGTGGACACCTCGTCGTGCCCCTCGGCGCCCAGCATGTGCACCATGCCCAGCGCGTAACCGACCCCGCGGCGCACCGCGCCCGGCTCACCCGCGCCCTCCGGGCCGCCCGGCAGCAGCCACTCCGCCTCGTCGTCGGCGGACGGCAGCGGCGGCAGCTCGGCGTCCCGTACCGCCTTGAGCAGTTCGGCCACCGGTGCCGGGCAGGTCACGGTCTGGCCGGTGGGCAGCAGATCGCCGGTGGCCATGACGTTGCGCATCCGCAGCTCGGCCGGGTCGAGGCCGAGCTTGGCGGCGAGCTTGTCCATCTGTCCCTCGTACGCGGCGCACACCTGCATCGCGCCCTCACCGCGCACATGCCCGGACGGCGGGTTGTTGGTGCGCACCGCCCAGCCCTCGACGAAGACGTGCGGGACGACATAGGGACCGGCGGCGAACGCCACCGCGGCGGCCAGCGCGTCGGACGAGGCGTCCGCGTAGGCGCCCGCGTCCAGCAGCAACTGCGCCTCGACCTTGACGAGCCTGCCCTCGGCGTCGGCGTGGTGCCGGTAGCGCAGCAGCGCCGGATGCCGGTGGGCGTGCCCGAGGAAGGACTCCTCCCGGGTGGCGACCAGCTTGACCGGGTGGCCGGTCCTCAACGCCAGCAGTCCGAGCGGCAGTTGGAAGCCGGGATCCTCCCGGTCGGCCATCGCGCCGGGCACCCCGGTGACCACCACCTTGACCCGGTCGGTCTCAAGTCCGAAGCAGGCGGCGGCCATGTCCCGGTCGGCGTGCGGGTCGGTGGAGGCCACGTACAGCTCGACCCCGCCGTCCGGGCGAGGCACGGCGAGTCCGGCCTCGGCGCCGATCGGGGCCGGGTCCTGGCGGCCGACCCGGTAGACGCCCTCGACCACCACCTCGCCGGCCGCCGCGGGGTCGCCGAAGCGCAGCGGGATGTGCCGGATCAGGTTGCCGTCCGGGTGCAACGGCGGTGCCGCGAACGCCTTCTCGGGGTCGGTGACCGGTTCCAGCACCTCGTACTCGACGGTGATCGCGGCGGCGGCCAGCCGCGCGGTGTCGGGGTGGTCGGCGGCCACCGCGGCGATCGGCTCGCCGTGGTGGCGGACGATGTCGTGCGCGAAGACCGGGCGGTCGGCGACCCGGCGGCCGTGCATGGCGTCGCCCGGCACGTCCGCGTGCGTGATGACCGCGCGGACGCCGGGCATCTCGGCGGCGTGCGTGGTGTCGATCGAGACGATGCGGGCGTGCGGGTGCGGGGAGCGCAGTACCGCGGCCCA
Organism: Streptomyces silvisoli; assembly: GCF_029269905.1. Lineage (NCBI taxonomy): Bacteria > Bacillati > Actinomycetota > Actinomycetes > Kitasatosporales > Streptomycetaceae > Streptomyces > Streptomyces silvisoli. The sequence continues at coordinate 78,453 of NZ_JARJBC010000021.1, forward strand.
CAGCAGGCCCTCGGCCCACAGGTCGGCGGCGTACGGGAAGACGCCCTGGGTCTTCGCCGCCGCGTCGGCCGGCAGCAGGGAGGCGCCGAGGCCGTGCTGGCTCTCCACGGTGATGGAGGGAACGGCCACGGTGGGCAGCGCGGTCGCCGCGCCGGGTCCGGTCGCCGCGTCCCCGGCGGAGGTGCCACGCACGCCGCTCATTTCCTCCCGTCGCCCACCACCACCCTCAACGGAGGCGCCACGCGCCGCTGTCATGACTTGTCTCCGATCTCGCCGCTGCCGCTGGCGGGCGTCATACCAGTCCTCCGTCGTCCGCCGCGCCAGAGGCCTGGTGCGGGATCAGCGGAGTCACGTTCTCCGGCGCCGGGGCCGGGTTCTCCTCGTCCTCGTCCGCCGCGGCGCGGGCGGCGACCACCTGCCGCACGGCGTCGAGCACGCCCTGGTAGCCCGAGCAGCGGCACAGGTTGCCGCTGAGCGCCTGCCGGGTCTCCAGTTCGGTCGGCCGGTGGTTTCCCGCGAGCAGGTCGTGCAGGGTCATCGCGAGCCCGGGAACGCAGAAGCCGCACTGCACCGCGCCGCAGTCGGCCAACGCCTGCTGTACGTCGGAGAGCCGGCCGTCCCGGGCCAGACCCTCGACGGTGCGCACATCGCAGCCGGCGGCGGTGGCCGCGGGCATCAGACAGGAGGCGACCAGCCGTCCGTCGACCTGTACCGAGCAGGCGCCGCACTCACCCTGCTCGCAGCCGTCCTTGGCGCCGGCGAGGCCGAGCCGTTCGCGCAGCACGTACAGCAGGGACTCGCCGAGCCAGGCGTCGGTGACCGGCCGGTCGGCGCCGTTGACCCGCAGCACGTAGGAGGTGACGGGGTGTTCGCTGTGCGGGTCGGCCTCGGCGGCGGGCGGCGCGGCCTCGGCCTCCGGCGCGGTGTGCGGCTCGGCCTCCGGCGCGGTGTGCGGCTCGGCCTCCGGCGCGGTGTGCGGCTCGGCCTCCGGCGCGGTGTACGGCTCGGCCGGAGCCTCAACTGCCGCCGGGGCCGGGCCGGTTGCCGCCTCCTCCGGGGTGGTCTGCTCGGGCCACTCGTCGAGCGCGACGTGTGCGGGCTCGCGCGGGGTGGCCACCATCTGCCCGACCGAGTACTCGCCGGACTCGTCACCGGGGTCGTCCGCGAACGGGATCGTCCACTGCTGGGTGGCGACCGGGTCGGCGGCGCCCTGTCCGGCGTCCGGCGCGAACGGCATCGGCCACTCGCCGGACCCGGTGGGGCCGGTGACGTCGGTGGGCGCCGTGGGCGCGCCCCAACCGGCCGCGTCCTGCGGCGGAACGTAGCCGTGGCCGGGGGCGGCCAGCGGATCCGTACCGGACGGCGTGGCCGCCAGGTCGTGGAACCGCTCGGCGAACGAGACGTGCATGGTCGCGTCGGCGTCGTACTCACCGCCGGGCGCCAGCGGCTGCCACACGCCGTCCCCCGGCGCGAAGCCGTGCTCGGGCTGTCCGTTCATGCCCGCACCCGTCGTCCCGTCATCGCTCACGAAAGTGCCCTCCCCAGTGCCCGGCGGGCCAGTGCGGCCACCGTACGCCGCAGATGCGCGACCGCGGGCGGCAGCGCGCCCGCGTCCTGGCCCGCCGGATCCGCCGGGTCGCCCGCCGGGTCCGGGATGCAGGCCATGGCCACATAATCGCCGAACGCGGTGCACACCCGCGGGTCCAGGGTGCGTGCGCCGTCCCAGTCGATCAGCGAGGCCACCCACCGCTCGGCCTCCAACGGGCGCAGCGGCATCGGCGCCACCGCGCCGACCGCGCACCGCACCCCGCGGCGCGCCGGGTCGAGCACCAAGGCGACCGACGCCATGGCCCGGCCGGGGCCGGTGCGCGCGGTCGCCTTCAGGAAGACCTGCGGGGCATGCAGCAGCGGAGCCCTTACGAACGCCAGGAGTTCACCGGGGCGCAGCGGATCCATTCCGGTCAGCAGGTGGCTTACCGGGACCTCCCGGGTGCCGCTCGGACCGGCCAGGACGACGCTGGCCTCCAGCGCGGCGAGCACCGGCAGCGCGTCACCGGTCGGCGCTGCGGTGGCGATGTTGCCGCCCAGCGTCCCGGCGTTGCGGATCTGCGGCGGACCGGCGGCGCGCGCCGCGGCGGCGAGGGCGGGGATGAGCGCGGCGAAGTCGGGCCGTCCCATGCGGGCATGGGTGAGTCCGGCGCCGAGCAGGGCGTGCCCGTCGGCGTACTGCCAGCCGCGGATCTCGCTGATCCGGCCCAGTCCGACGAGTCCCGCGGGGCGCAGCAGACCGGAGTTGACGGCGACCATCAGATCGGTGCCACCGGCCACCGGCACGGCCGTGGGCAGCGCGGCGAGCGCCGCCACCGCCTCGTCGAGCGAGGCGGGCAGCGTCACCGTGCGTCCCGTCTGCCGTGCGTACGTGCTCACGGAGCTGTCCCTTCCACGGCGCCCACAGCCCATCCGGCCCTGTCGCGGCCCATACCGGCCCGTCGCCGTACGGTACGTGCTGACAGCCCGGTCACGGCAACTCTGGCACATGTTCCGGGCCGATCAACCCGAGGGTCCATGAAGGGTGGTTCTGTCCGTGTGAGGACCGATGGTCCCGATGACCATCACCTCTCCCTTACTTGGGCTTTGGCGCGCTTCGGGCGCGTTGTGCGGTTTCGCCTGCCGCCCCACCGTGCCAGTACCGCCCGTGCGACGGCGAGATGATGCGCCCCGGCTCACACGATTGGGGGCGCCCCTTCGATCGGGCGTCCGATGACGCCGGGGCGCCGCTGCCAGGGGTGCGGCCCGGCGGGCGGCCGGTATTCGACGCCGAGTGCGTCAAGTCGCCGGTAGTGTGCCGCCATTCGGGCCGTGAAGTCCTCGTAGTCGCGCAGCCCGGGGGCGGGCAGCCGGGACCAGGCCACCTCGGCGAAGGCGGCAAGCCGCGGGAAGGCCAGGTAGTCCACGGCGCGCACCGAGTCGAGGGTCTCCGTCCACAGGTTCGCCTGGGTGCCGATGACGTGCCGGGCCTGCTCGCCGTCGAGTTGCGGCGGTACCGGCTCGAACCGGTAGACGTCCTCCAGGGTTCGCACGTATCCGATGGGCACCGGTTCGTCGTCGCCGCCGTGCTGCCGGTGGTCCAGGTAGACCTGCTGCTCGGGGCACATCACGACGTCATGTCCGGCCTGGGCGGCGGCGATCCCGCCCGCGTAGCCGCGCCAGGAGGAGACGGCCGCGCCCGGAGAGAGTCCGTGCTCCGTCACCTGCCCTGCGGGCGCTTGCGCCCCCTCCCGGCGTTCCTCGTCGTTCTCGGCGGCGGCACGCCCTTTGGCCCGGCCGCCGCCTTCGAGGATCTCGTCCCAGCCGATGAGGCGGCGGCCGCGGTCCGCCAGCCAGCGGTCGAAGTGCCGGATGAACCAGCTCTGCAACTCGTCCTCGTCGGCCAGGCCCAGTTCCTCGATCCGCGCTTGCGCTGCCTTCGACCGCCGCCACTGGTCCTTGGGGCACTCGTCCCCGCCGATGTGCACGAACGTGGAGGGGAACAGCTCCAGCACCTCCGTCAGCACGTCCTCGTAGAACCGCAGCGTGCTGTCAGTGGGGGCCAGTACGTTGGGGTTGACGCCCCAACTGGTCAGCACGGGAAGGGCGGCGGTGTCGACGACGTCCTGGTTGCCCAGCTCCGGGTAGGCGGCGATGGCGGCCTGCGAGTGCCCCGGGACGTCGATCTCGGGGACGACGGTGATGTGCCGCTCGGCCGCGTACGCGACGATCTCCCGGATGTCGTCCTGTGTGTAGTAGCCGCCGTGCGGCCGCTCGTCCCACAGCGCCGACTCCCGCAGACCCACCTTGGTCCGGGTGCGCCACGCGCCGACCTCGGTCAGCCGTGGACGGCGCCTGATCTCGATCCGCCAGCCCTGGTCGTCTGTCAAGTGCAGGTGGAGCACGTTGAGTTTGTGCGCCGCGAGCAGGTCGACGTAGCGCAGCACCACGTCCTTGGGCATGAAGTGCCGTGCGACGTCGAGCAGGAAGCCGCGCCAGCCGAAGCGCGGCGCGTCCTCGACGCTGACGCACGGCACCCGCGGCGCCGTGCCGTCGAGCGGTGCCCGGCGGAAGGCGCGCGGCCCGAGGAGCTGGCGCAGCGTCTGGGCGCCCCAGAAGACCCCGGCGGGCCCGCCGCCGGTGATGCCGATCCCGTCGGCTCGCACCGCCAGACGGTACCCCTCGGCGGCCAGCGCGCCGTCGGTGCGCAGCCGGATGGCGGGCCCGTCCGTACCGGGCGCCAGGGTCAGCCCGGCCGCCGCGCCCAACGTGGCCCGCAGCCAGCGCGCCGTGCCCTCGGTGCCGGGGGCGGCGTCGATCAGCGTGGAGTCGTCCAGCGTGAAGGGAGTGTCGTCGGGCGCCGCGAGCAGTCGGGTGGGTGCCGGGATGAGATCCATGACCGACCAGTCTGGACGACCGCCGCGGTGAGCTGAAGTCGGCGACGGGACATCTCATCTCCTGGCCGCGAAGTCCAGTGGTTCACCCGTGCGTCACCCGCGCGGGCGGTACGCGGCACGCGGCGGCGGTGCGATGCGAAAAGATCGCCGCATCGACCTCTTCCGCCTCCGCAACGACACCTGCTTCCGCTGCTTCGCCACGGGAGTACGGCTCACCATGACCGGGCTCACCGGCGAGCAGGCGCCCGTGCTGCACTGCGAGTTGTGCCGCGCGCTGTCCGAGGCCGCGCGCTACGCGCAGTCCATGCTCCGGGACGCGGCGGTCGACTAGGCCAGGTGCCGGGTCAGGACGCGACCGCCGGCCCGGCGGGCGGGACGGCGGCCGTCTGCGTCAGTTGGGGGCCGTAGGGGCCGCTACTTGCCGCCCTTGTCCTTGTCTCCGCCGCCGATCTCCATCGACTCGAAGATCTCCTTGCACATCGGGCAGACCGGGTACTTCTTGGGGTCGCGTCCGGGAACCCAGACCTTGCCGCAGAGCGCGACCACCGGCGATCCGGAGAGCGCGCTCTCCATGATCTTGTCCTTCTGTACGTAGTGGGCGAAGCGCTCGTGGTCGCCATCGCCGTGCGACACCTGGGGCGTCGGCTCGACAAGGGTTCCGGTACCCGCCCCGCGCTCGGGCTCAAGAGTGCTCATGTCGAACTAGCCTAATTGACCGACCCGCCGACCGGCCTAATTGAGCGACGGATCGTCCGGGTAGGTGGCCACCATCGCCAACTCGTTGCGTTGACGGCGCAGCACGGAGCGCCACAACCGCTCGGGGTCGGGCGAGGAGACGTCTCCCGGCTCGGACTCGACCACGTACCACGCGCCCTCCACCAGCTCGTCCTCCAGCTGGCCGGGCCCCCAGCCGGAGTACCCGGCGAAGATCCGCAACGAGCCCAGCTCGGCGGCGAGCAGCTCCGGCGGCGCCTCCAGGTCGACCAGGCCGATCGCGCCGTGCACCCGCCGCCAGCCCAGCGGCTCGCCCTCTCCGTCCTCCCGCGCCTCGCCGGGCACCACCGCCAGGCCGAGCGCCGAGTCCAGCGAGACGGGGCCGCCCTGGAACACCACCTGCGGGACGCCCGCCAGCTGCGCCCACGCCTCCAGCACATCACCGACGCCCACCGGGGTCGGCCGGTTGAGGACGACGCCGAGCGTCCCCTCCTCGTCGTGGTCGAGGAGGAGAACCACCGCCCGGTCGAAGTTCGGGTCCGCCAGGGCCGGGGTCGCCACGAGGAGCCGACCGGTGAGCGAGGACACCTCCGTCATGACCAACATGATCCCGCATCCGGGCCCGGTGTGGGCAGTTCTCACCGGTATCACTCGGCGCCGGAAACCTCCGCGTACCCGCCGCCGGGTGTCGCGGTGCGCCCGGGTGGCCGATTCCGGTTCGTGCTCCCGGCGGTGCGTGACAACGTGGTGAGCAATGTGCTGCACCTCCGTGACAAGGGGGCCGAGCCGTGCACCGGCTTGACGGGGGCGGTCGCTGAGCGCATTACCATTTCTTCCGGTGCCGCGCCCCGACTACCGGTCGGGAGTTGCTGCGTGTAGGGCGCGGACCGACGTACGTACGGACCCCGTGCGGACGTCAGGCGTATCGCCTCTCCCCCGTCCTGCCACGTCTCCAGGAACGCGAGCCCCATGACCGACGACATCCTGCTTGTCCACGGCGGCACCCCGCTTGAGGGCGAGATCCGTGTGCGCGGTGCGAAGAACCTCGTACCCAAGGCCATGGTGGCCGCCCTGCTCGGCAGTGGGCCGAGCCGCCTGCGCAATGTTCCGGACATTCGAGACGTAAGGGTGGTGCGCGGGCTGCTGCAGCTGCACGGCGTCACCGTCGGCCCCGGCGAGGGGCCGGGTGAGCTGGTGCTCGACCCCTCGCACGTGGAGAGCGCGAACGTCGCGGACATCGACGCGCACGCGGGCTCCTCGCGCATCCCGATCCTGTTCTGCGGGCCGCTGCTGCACCGCCTGGGCCACGCCTTCATCCCGGGTCTGGGCGGCTGCGACATCGGCGGACGGCCGATCGACTTCCACTTCGAGGTGCTGCGGCAGTTCGGCGCGACCATCGACAAGCGGCCCGAGGGCCTGTACCTGGAGGCGCCGCACCGACTGCGCGGCACCAGGATCCAGCTGCCGTACCCGTCGGTCGGCGCGACCGAGCAGGTGCTGCTGACGGCCGTCCTCGCGGAGGGCGTGACCGAGCTGTCGAACGCGGCCGTGGAGCCGGAGATCGAGGACCTGATCTGCGTACTGCAGAAGATGGGCGCGATCATCTCCATGGACACCGACCGGACGATCCGGATCACCGGTGTGGACACGCTCGGCGGCTACAACCACCGGGCGCTGCCCGACCGCCTGGAGTCGGCGTCCTGGGCCAGCGCGGCGCTGGCGACCAAGGGCGACGTGTACGTACGCGGCGCCAGCCAGCGCGAGATGATGACGTTCCTCAACGTCTACCGCAAGGTCGGCGGCGCGTTCGAGATCGACGACGAGGGCATCCGGTTCTGGCACCCCGGCGGCGCGCTGAACGCCATCGCGCTGGAGACGGACGTGCACCCCGGTTTCCAGACCGACTGGCAGCAGCCGCTGGTGGTGGCGCTGACGCAGGCGTCGGGGCTGTCGATCGTGCACGAGACGGTGTACGAGTCGCGCCTCGGTTTCACCTCGGCGCTGAACCAGATGGGCGCGCACATCCAGCTGTACCGGGAGTGCCTGGGCGGTACGCCGTGCCGCTTCGGGCAGCGCAACTTCCTGCACTCCGCGGTGGTGTCCGGGCCGACGAAGCTGCAGGGTGCGGATCTGGTCATTCCTGACCTGCGGGGCGGCTTCTCCTACCTCATCGCCGCGCTCGCGGCGGAGGGGACGTCGCGGGTGCACGGCATCGACCTGATCAACCGCGGCTACGAGAACTTCATGGACAAGCTCCGCGCCCTGGGCGCGCACGTCGAACTCCCGACGGCCGTCACGGTCTGACCTGCGCCGCCCCGCGGCGGGCCGCGCCCGCAGGCGGGGCGCCTTCCCCCGCAGGGCGGCCCGGGAAGCGCCCGCAGTCCCTCGGGGCACCCCGGGGGGCTGGGGCTCCCCCGGAGTCTGGGCTCGCCGCGGGAGACAACGAGTCACTCACCCATGCGTAAGGGCGGCCACCCGGAGGTGGCCGCCCTGGGGGACGGGCTTGGCCCGTCAAGGTAGAGGGCGAGTGTTACTTGCCCTTCGCGGCTTCCTTGAGCTTGGAGCCCGCGGCGACCTTGACGGTGTACCCGGCCGGGATCTCGATGGGGTCGCCGGTCTGCGGGTTGCGCGCGGTGCGAGCGGCACGGTGGGTGCGCTCGAAGGTCAGGAAGCCAGGGATGGTGACCTTCTCGTCGCCCTTGGCGACGACCTCGCCGACGGTCTCGGCGAAAGCGGCCAGCACGGCGTCGGCATCCTTGCGGGTCACCTCGGCGCGGTCAGCCACTGCGGCCACCAGCTCACTGCGGTTCATAATTCGTACTCCCGTGTTTTTCTTGCCATTAAGGCGTGAGTTTGAAGCCGATGCTGCCAAGCCACTCGGACACCAATGGTCCGGGGCTGCCGCAAGAACCTCTCGCCCGGGTACGCATCCTGCCCGTACCTGCGGCGGGAAAGCCAATCCGGCGCCCGCGAGAGTCACACGAAAAGCGCCACCGTGGCGGCTTGGTGACGCTCCGTCCGCTACTGACAGCGCAGCGCAGGGATTCTCCGGCCGCGGCTGCGGCAACTTTAGGGGCTGCACAGCCGCGACCGGCAGCGACGCGCGGGCTCGCCTACCGGACGTCGTTCGGCATCGAGTGCGGGGCGGCCACACCCTGCGCCTTGGCGGCCTCGCGGACCGCCTCCGCGACGGCGCTGGCCACCTTGTCGTTGAAGACGCTCGGAATGATGTAGTTGGCGTTGATCTGGTCGTCGCCGACGACCTCCGCCAGGGCCCGGGCGGCGGCCAGCATCATCTCGGTGTTCACAGTACGCGACTGGGCGTCCAGCAGGCCGCGGAAGACGCCCGGGAAGACCAGCACGTTGTTGATCTGGTTCGGGAAGTCACTGCGGCCGGTGGCGACCACCGCGGCGGTCTCCCGGGCCACCGCCGGGTCGACCTCGGGGTCGGGGTTGGCCAGGGCGAAGACGATCGCGCCGTCGGCCATGGCGGCCACGTCCGCGCCGTCCAGCACGTTGGGGGCGGAGACGCCGATGAACACGTCGGCGCCGCGCACCGCCTCCCTGAGCGTGCCGGTGACGTTCTCCGGGTTGGTGTTGTCGGCGATCCAGCGCAGCGGCGACTCGGGGTCGGCGTCCACCAGGTCGCTGCGGCCGCTGTGCACCACGCCGTGGATGTCGGCCACGACGGCGTGCTTGACGCCCGCCGCGAGCAGCAGCTTGAGGATCGCGGTGCCGGCCGCGCCCGCACCGGACATGACGACGCGTATGTCCTCGATCTTCTTGCCGACCACCCGCAGCGCGTTGGTCAGCGCGGCGAGCACGACGATCGCGGTTCCGTGCTGGTCGTCGTGGAAGACCGGGATGTCCAGCGCCTCACGCAGCCGTGCCTCGATCTCGAAGCAGCGGGGAGCGGAGATGTCCTCCAGGTTGATGCCCGCGAAGCCGGGGGCGATGGCCTTGACGATCTCCACGATGGCGTCGGTGTCCTGGGTGTCCAGGCAGATCGGCCAGGCGTCGATGCCCGCGAAGCGCTTGAAGAGGGCCGCCTTGCCCTCCATCACCGGCAGCGCGGCCTTGGGGCCGATGTTGCCCAGGCCGAGCACCGCGGAGCCGTCGGTGACGACCGCGACGCTGTTGCGCTTGATGGTCAACCGGCGTGCGTCGTCAGGGTTGTTGGCGATCGCCATGCAGACCCGGGCGACGCCCGGGGTGTAGACCATCGACAGGTCGTCACGGTTGCGGATGGGGTGCTTGGACGCCATCTCGATCTTGCCGCCGAGGTGCATCAGGAAGGTACGGTCGGAGACCTTGCCGATGGCCAGCCCCTCGATGCCGCGCAGCTTGTCGACTATCTGGTCGGCGTGCGCGGTCGAGGTGGCCGCGATGGTCACGTCGATACGGAGTTTCTCGTGTCCGGACGCGGTGACGTCGAGACCGGTGACGGACCCGCCGGACGACTCCACCGCGGTGGTGAGCTGACTGACCGCGGTCCCGCTCGCGGGGACCTCCAGGCGGACCGTGATCGAGTAAGAGACGCTCGGCGCCGTTGCCATGCCGACTTTCCTCCGCATTTTCCGTGTCGTGTCCATGGGTCGGGCACGCGACACTCGATGGTCGCACCTACTGACGGGTAGGCGGTAACCAGCCCCACATCACGGAAACGTAATTCCGCTATGCGAGACACCAGCGGGCGGCCAGAGGCCGCCGTACGCCGTCCGGGCCGCCTCCGACGGCCAATTCCCGCAACAGGAATGGCCAACCCGCAACGTTTGTTAGTCTGGTTACGGCACCGGCTCGATCCAAGCCCCCGGGCCCAACCATTGTCGCTACGAGCGACCTCTTGCCGCGAGGCGAGCATGGCGGGTCGGTGTCACAGGCTTGACGCGAAGGGCGCCCCTCGATCGAGGGGCGCCCTTCGCCGTACCGTGCTCAGTCCCGCAGCAGATCGGGCACACCGGCCTCGTCGGGCTGGTCCCGCTCCCCGGCGATCACGGTGAGCTGCTGGGTCGCCCGGGTCAGCGCCACGTACAGCACCCGCAGCCCGGCCGGGGACTCGTCGGCGATCTCGGCGGGCGAGACCACCACCGTGGCGTCGTACTCCAGGCCCTTGGCCTCCAGACTGCCCAGCGGCACCACGCGGTCCCCGAGCCCGGCCAGCCACTGCCGCGCCTGCGCCCGGCGGCCCATCGCCACCACCACACCGACCGTGCCCTCGACCTCGGCCAGCAGCCGCCGAGCCTCGGCCCGTACGGCCTGCCCCAACTCCCCCTCGGCGAGGGCGAATCGCGGCACCACCCCGGTCGAGCGCACCGCGGTGGGCGACTCCATGCCCGGCATCGCCAACCGCAGCACCTTCGCCGCCAGCTCCGCGATCTCCGCCGGGTTGCGGTAGTTGACAGTCAGCGTGAAGCGGCGGCGGACCCGGGCGCCCAGCGCCTCGTCACGGGCGCGCGCCGCCTCGTCCGGGTCGCTCCACGAGCTCTGCGCCGGGTCGCCGACCACGGTCCAGGTGGCGCTGGTGCCCCGGCGGGCGACCATCCGCCACTGCATCGGCGTCAGGTCCTGCGCCTCGTCCACGATGACGTGCGCGTACTCGGTGCGCTCCTGCTCCAGCCGCTCGGCACGGGTGCGGCGGGCGGCGTAGGCGCGGTCGGCGTAGGTGGTCACCTCGTCCAGACCCGTCAGCTCGTCCAGCGGGTCCACCTCGCGCGGCCTGACCGGGCGCGGCGCGGCGCCCAGCAGCACCCGCAGTTCGTCCAGCAGCGCCACGTCGTGCACGCTCAGCGGCCCGTGGCCCCGCTCGTCCAGACGGGCCAGCGAGCGGGCCAGCTGGCGGACCTCACGCGGGTTCAGCGTGCGGCGCGCCCACCGGCCAAGCCGCTTCTCGTCGGCCATGACCGCCAGCACCCGGCGCGGGGTGAGCACCGGCCACCAGGCTTCGAGGAACCCGAGGAAGTCGTCCTCGGTCGCCACGTCCTCGTCGAACCCCTCGCGGGCCTCGGCGATCAGCTCAGGGTCCGCCAGATGCGTGCCGCGCCCGGACTTCGCCCACAGCGCGTCCAGCAACAGCCGGCGGGCGCGCGGACGCATCAGGTTCAGCGGCGCGGTACCGGCGAGTACGCTGCGGCGGATGTCGGCCAGCTCCCGCTCGTCCAGCTCCAGCCTGCGGCCGAACGCCACCACCCGCAGCGAGGTGGGCGCCGCACCGCCGAGGTCCAGCGCACCCCTGGCGGCCTTGCGCAGCACCGGGAGCATGCGGGACGAGCCCTTGATCCGGGCCACCGCCGGGCTGTCGTAGGTGGTCGCCTCGGCGCCCTCGACCAGCGAGCCGACCGCGCGGATCGCGACCTGGCCCTCCTCGCCGAGCGAGGGCAGCACGCCCTCGGTGTACGAGACCAGCAGCGGTGTCGGGCTGACCACCAGGATGCCGCCGGAGTACCGGCGCCGGTCCTGGTAGAGCAGGTACGCGGCCCGGTGCAGCGCCACCGCGGTCTTGCCGGTACCGGGACCGCCGGTGACCTCGGTGACGCCCGGGGCGGGCGCGCGGATCACCATGTCCTGCTCGGCCTGGATGCTCGCCACGATGTCGCGCATCGTGTGGCTGCGGGCCCGGCCGAGGGAGGCCATCAGCGCGCCGTCGCCGACGATGGCCAGTTCCTCGCCCGCCAGCGTGGGGGCCAGCTCCGGGCGCATCAGGTCGTCCTCGACGCCGAGCACCCGGCGGCCCTTGCTGCGGATCACCCGGCGGCGCACCACCCGGCCGGGGTCCTTCGGGGTGGAGCGGTAGAACGGCGCGGCGGCGGGCGCCCGCCAGTCGATGACCAGCGGCGAGTAGTCGGCGTCGAGCACCCCTATACGGCCGATGTGCAGGGTCTCCGCGATGTCGGCGGTGTTGTCCGGGCGGACCGCGTCCTCGGCGACCTCGGTCGCGGTGAACGCGCCGTCCGGGCCGCGCCTGCCGTCCCTGCCGCGCAGCAGGTCGATGCGGCCGAAGAGGAAGTCCTCGAACTCGGAGTTGAGCCGGTTGAGGTGCATCCCCGCCTGGAACACCTGCGCGTCGCGTTCGGCCAGCGCGCCCGGGGTACCGACCTGGCCGCGCTTCTCCGCGTCGTCGACCAGGAACTCCGCCTCGTGGATCTTCTCTTCCAGGCGGCGGTAGACGCGGTCGAGATGGCGCTGCTCAGCCGCCAGCTCGCGGTCGACGACCGCGAGCCCGGCCGCCTCCTGCGCGATGTGGCCCGCGTCCTCGGCCACGTCCTGCGCGTCCTGCGCGCTCACGCACGGACCCCCTTCTTGCCTTGCTTCCTTCACACTCCGTGCGGGAGTGGTGTCACTCCGCGGGAGCCCACTCCTTGAGGAGCAGCCTGTCACCGTATATGAGTACGGGCGTTTTCTCACGGGTGAGCCGTTCTGGGTGTCCGTCCAAGGGGGCCACCGAAAAGGGGGCGGTAACCCCGGCAGCGGACAGCGCTACTCGGCCGGTGAGCCCGCAAGGGGGGTGCGGGTGGCAAAGCCCGCGCCACGCGCGGCGAAGCCGCGCAAAAGCAACGAGGGCGAAGCGGTTCGCGCTTTCCGCGAACACACTTCGCCCTCGCTCAAGTGGAGATGGCGGGAATCGAACCCGCGTCCTACGGTGCAGAACCAGGGCTTCTCCGAGCGCAGTCTGCTGTGCTTTTCTCGGCCCCGGCAGTCACGCAGACAAGCTGCCGACGGGCCCAGCCACTGTTTGCTTTCCCACTAGGCCCCGTGGCCGGGCCCAGTGGTTGAGTTCCCTAGCTGATGCCAGGATCCGGGTCGGGAACAGCCCCGGGCTGACACTTCGCAAAGTCGCTGTCTGTTAGATCAGGCAGCGAGGGCGAAGGAATCGCGCTTGGTGTTGGCGATTATTTTTTTGCGGTAGATGGTTTACGAGATCATTACCGCGTTCCTCGGCTCGCTTCCCCTGCCTCAACAACCGCAGTCGAAACCGATCATCCCCATGTTCACTTCTCAATGAGCTGGCGCCATCATACTGGATCAACGGATGCCGGTGCCAGCCTATTCCGGCCCGGGCCCGGCTCAGTGCCGCTGGCGGCGGCGGGCCGCCGAGATCGCCCGCTCCGCCTCGCGCCGGTCCTGCTTCTCGCGCAGCGTCTGCCGCTTGTCGTAGTCCTTCTTGCCCTTGGCGAGCGCGATCTCGACCTTGGCCCGGCCGTCCTTGAAGTACAGCTGCAACGGGACCAGCGTGTGGCCCGTCTCCTGGGTCTTGCCGACCAGCTTGTCGATCTCCGCCCGGTGCAGCAGCAGCTTGCGCTTGCGGCGCGCGGAGTGGTTCGTCCACGTCCCCTGGCTGTACTCGGGGATGTGCACGTTGTGCAGCCACGCCTCGCCACCGTCGAGCTGTGCGAAGCCGTCCACCAGTGAGGCCCGCCCCTGGCGCAGCGACTTGACCTCGGTGCCGGTCAGCACCAGGCCCGCCTCGTAGGTGTCCAGGATGTGGTAGTCGTGCCGCGCCTTCTTGTTCTGCGCGATCAGCTTGCGACCCGTCTCTTTAGCCATAGCCAGGTCATTCTCCCACTACGACCGGGCCCCGAGGCCACTGAATACCGTCCTCGCCTCGGTCTGGGCGCTCTGCCGACCGCGGACGGTCAGATCGGGGGTGATGCCCTGCCCGTCGACCGCGCGTCCGGTCGGTGTGCGGTAGCGGCCGACGGTCAGTTCGGCCACCGAGCCGTCCGGCAGCGTGCTGGGCATCTGCACCGACCCCTTGCCGAAGGTGCGGCAGCCGACCACCACCGCCCGCCCGCGGTCCTGCAGCGCGCCGGTGAGCAGCTCCGCGGCGCTCATCGTGCCGCCGTCGACCAGGACGACCAGCGGCGTCGTGGTGTCGCCGGAACCGCTGGCGTACAGCGAGTGCTGCTCGCCGTGCACGTCGTAGGTGGCCACCAGGCCCCCGTCGAGGAAGGCGGAGGCCACGTCGACCGCCTCGGTGACCAAGCCGCCGGAGTTGCCGCGCAGGTCCAGCAGGACGCCCTGGTGGTGGTCGCCGTGCGCGAGGGCGGCGCGCACCTGGTCGGCGACACCGTGCACGAAGGAGTCGATGCCGATCTCGGTGACACCGGCCCAGGGTTGGGTCACGGTCACCGGCTCGGTGGTCAGCTCCGCGCGGCGCACGGTGACCGTCCAGTCGTCTCCGTCCCGGTCAAGGCCCAGCCGGACCTCGCTGCCGGGGCGCGGGGCGGGCGCGTCGTCCGGGTCGGCGGGGTCGACGCCGCGCAGCCGGGCCACCACGTCGGTCACCGCGCCGCCGGTCACCCCCCGGCCGTCGATGGTGCGCAGCCAGTCGCCGACGCGCAGCCCGGCGCGCTCCGCCGGGCTGGCGGACTGGACACGGGAGACCGCTATGCGGCCGTCGGTGTCACGCCGCACCCACAGCCCTACGCCCACGTACCGGCCGTCCAACTCCTGCTGGAAGCCCTCGTACTCCTGCGCGGTGTAGAACGACGACCAGCGGTCGCCGCTGCGGCTGACGAGTTCGGCGGCGGCCCGCGGGCCGACCTTGCCGTCGTCGATGGCCCGCGCGATGTCGGTGGTGCCCAACTGGGCGGTGGCCGCCCGGACGGGTGCGGTGTGCCGCGGTATCGGATTCGCTTCGGGCTGGCTGAAGGCTCCGGTGGCCGCGCCGGTCGCCAGCACCGCACCGAAGACAAGCGTCAGGGTCGCCCCGCGGCGGATCCGCTGGGGCCTCACGAACATCGTGGGGCCGGACATGGTCGGGAGTGTAGGGCAGGGCTGTACGCCCCGGCATGGAGAACACCGGGGCGTACGGAAGCCCGGCTGGTGGGCGGCCCGTACATACCTGTCACACCTTCAGGTACTTGCGTAGCGTGAAGAAAGCCGCAAGGGAGGGCATCAGCACGCCGACCACCAGCACCAACGGCAGCACCCTGATGACGTCGCCCCAGCCCAGGAACTGGATCAGCTGGATCTTGGACTGGAGCTTCAGCCCGCCGTCGATCAGGAAGTACCGCCCGGCCAGCAGCATTCCGCAGGCGAGGCCGCCGCCGATCAGCCCGGCCAGCGCCGCCTCCATGATGAACGGCATCTGGATGTAGAAGCTGGACGCGCCGACCAGCCGCATGATGCCGGTCTCCCGGCGGCGGCTGAACGCCGAGACGCGCACCGTGTTGACGATCAGCAGCATGGCGACGGTGAGCATGAACGCCAGTACCGCCAGGGCGACATACGTCATGCCGTTGAGCAGGCCGAACAGGTTGTCCAGCAACTTCCTTTGATCCTGCACCGATTGGACGCCGGGGCGGCCGTCGAAGGCGCTGGAGATCACGTTGTACTGCTGCGGGTCCTTGAGCTTGACCCGGAACGACCACTGCATCTGGTCCGGCGTCAGCAGGTCGATGCCCGCCTGTCCGGCGAACTGCTGCTTGTAGTGCTGGTACGCCTCCTGCGGCGACTCCGTGTAGATCTTGTCGACCACCGGCAACTTGCTCAGGTCGGACTTGATCTGGGCCATCTGCTCCGGAGTGACCGCGCCCTTCGAGCAGTTGGCGGTGTCCGTTCCGTCGGTCTTGTTGCACAGGAAGATCGACACCTGGACCTTGTCGTACCAGTAGCCCTTCATGTGGCTCACCTGCTCGCGGGCGAGCCAGGAGCCTCCCGCCAGGGCGAGGGAGAGGGCGACGGAGACGATCACCGCGAATGTCATGGTGAGGTTGCGCCGGAGACCGACGCCGATCTCCGACAGGACGAACTGGGCGCGCATGGTGACCTTTCTGGTGGCTGCGGCTGCGGAACGGGGCTAGTGCTGGTAGCCGTAGACACCGCGCGACTGGTCGCGGACCAGTCGCCCCTTCTCCAACTCGATGACGCGCTTGCGCATCTGGTCGACGATCTGCTGGTCGTGGGTGGCCATCACGACCGTGGTGCCCGTCCGGTTGATCCGGTCCAGCAGCTTCATGATGCCCACCGAGGTCTGCGGGTCGAGGTTGCCGGTCGGCTCGTCGGCGATCAGCAGCAGCGGCCGGTTGACGAACGCCCGGGCGATCGCCACCCGCTGCTGCTCACCGCCGGACAGCTCGCCCGGCATCCGGTCGTCCTTGCCCGCCAGCCCGACCAGGTCGAGCACCTCGGGGACGGTCTTGCGGATGGTGCCGCGCGGCTTGCCGATGACCTCCAGCGCGAACGCCACGTTCTGCGCCACGGTCTTGTTGGGCAGCAACCGGAAGTCCTGGAAGATCGTGCCCACTTGGCGCCGCAGATGCGGCAGCTTCCAGTTGGACAACCGGCCCAGGTCCTTGCCGAGTACGTGGACGGCGCCGGTGTCGGTGCGCTCCTCGCGGAGCATCAACCGCAGGAAGGTGGACTTCCCGGAGCCGGAGGAACCCACCAGGAAGACGAACTCGCCCTTCTCGATCTCCAGCGACACATCGCGGAGGGCCGGGCGGTTCTGCTTCGGGTAGGTCTTGCTGACATTGTCGAATCGGATCACAGCTGCACCAGGGTCGGCCTAGGGGGGACGGACAGCCGGTAGCGCGGCTCTCCCGGTGCGCCGACCTTACGCGAAGCGCGCGCGACCGCGCAGGCGCCGTCGGTGGTTTGGGGGCTTCCTCACCAGCGATACACGGACAAAGCGCGCATCGGACGCACCCGCTGGAGTGCACGGTGGTACGGGGCGCGCCGAATCGTGCGGGAACTGGCACAGTGGAGGAATAGCAGTGCACGAGGCGCCGGAGAACAACCGGGACCACCACCCGGGAACCCGTCGACGCCCGATGGCGTTGAAAAGGGTGAGGAGGACATCGCATGACATGCGACCGACTGGTGTGCGCCAACTGCGCTGGACCGGTCTCTGAGGGGCGCTGCGCCGTCTGCCGGGCCAACCGGGAGCGGCTGCACCAGGAGAGCCCGTTCGGCGCGCTGACCCCGGCCACGCTGATGGCGCTGCTCATCGCGCTGATCGCGGTGGCGCTGGTGATACGCCAGGCCGCGTAACGGGCGGTACGCCCCACGCTGGAGTACGAGACGCACGAGGGGCCTGGGGCTACGGAATCCGTACGCCCCAGGCCCCTCACGTGTGCGTGGTCGCGCCCGCACAGTCGCCCGGGTGGCGTCAGGCCGCGTTGCGGCGGTTGACCATGCGCGGCATCAGCCGGAAGGCGATACCACCGGCGATCATCGTGGCGGCGCCGACCAGCAGGAACGTCGTGTCGGACGAACCGGTCTCGGCGAGCTGCTGCTTCGCCTTGCCCTGAGCGACCTGCTGGGTGTTGTTGTTGTCGGTGCCGGTGTTGTTGTTGCCACCGCAGTTCACGCTGTCCTGGGACAGCGTGCAGGTGCCACCGTTGTCACCGGAACCGGTGGTGCCCGTCGACCCGGTCGAACCCGTAGAGCCGGTGCTTCCGGTCGAACCGGTGCTTCCGGTGGTACCGGTGGTACCGGTCGAGCCGGTGGTGCCCGTGGAGCCGGTGGTACCGGTGGAGCCCGTGGTACCGGTCGAACCGGTGGTCCCGGTGGAGCCGGTCGTACCGGTGGAGCCGGTCGTACCGGTGGAGCCGGTCGTACCGGTGGAGCCGGTCGTACCGGTGGACCCCGTGGTACCGGTCGAACCGGTAGTCCCCGTGGAGCCGGTGGTACCGGTGGACCCCGTCGTGCCCGTGGAACCAGTGGTGCCGGTGGAACCAGTAGTGCCCGTGGAACCAGTGGTGCCCGTGGAACCAGTGGTGCCCGTGGTACCGGTCGAGCCGGTGGTCCCCGTGGACCCGGTGGTCCCGGACGTGTCGCCGCCCGTGGAGGACGTGCTACCGGTGTCGCCCGTGGAACCAGTGGTGCCCGACGAGTCACCGCCCGTCGTGGTGGTACCGGAGTTGTCACCGCCGGTGGTCACGCCCACCACCGAACCGCCGCCGGTGGTCACGCCCACCACGCTGCCGGTGTCGCCCCCGTTGGACGAGTCGCCGCCGTTGGACGAGGAGTCACCACCGTTGGAGGAGTCACCGCTCGTGACGCCGACGACCGTGTTGCCTCCGGTGACACCGAGCACGGTGCCGTCCTGGGCCGACTTCGCGGTCTGCGGGGTCGCGCTGTCGTTGGCGCCCGGGCTCATGGCCTGGGCGGTACCCACGGCAGTCAGCGAGGCACCGGCCGCGAACACCGCGCCGGCGGCTATGCGCGCCAGGCGCACGCGAGTTTTACGATTGGTCATCTGCCAACTACCCCCAGTAGCTGCCTATCTCCGGAACCGGAGAATGCGAAGAATGTGGAGCAGCTATGCCCAGGGCCGCGATTTCCCGGGGGCCGCGCACCGCAGTACCACTGCTTGCCCGCCCCCGCCCGCTGGTACCCCGTCATACGCATGCCGCGCGCCAGCTTTCCCACATTTCACAGCAGCGTCAAGCGCATACCGAGCATGTATGACCCAATTGACGTTGTTTGCCGGGCAGTTGGGTATAAGGCTGTGATAAAAAGCGCCAACTCACCCGGCGCCGTGGGCTACTTCTCCTGCTGCTTGCGCCAGCGGATACCGGCCTCCAGGAAGCCGTCGATCTCACCGTCCAGCACCGACTGCGGGTTGCCCACCTCGTGCTCGGTGCGCAGGTCCTTGACCATCTGGTACGGGTGCAGGACGTACGAACGCATCTGGTTGCCCCAGGAGTTGCCGCCGTCGCCCTTGAGCGCGTCCATCTTCGCCTGCTCCTCCTGGCGGCGCCGCTCCAGCAGCTTGGCCTGGAGGACGTTCATCGCCGAGGCGCGGTTCTGGATCTGCGAGCGCTCGTTCTGGCAGGAGACCACGATGCCGGTGGGCAGGTGGGTGATGCGCACCGCGGAGTCGGTGGTGTTGACGCCCTGGCCGCCGGGGCCGGAGGAACGGTAGACGTCGACGCGCAGCTCGGACTCGTCGATCTCCACGTGGTCGCTCTGCTCGACCACCGGGAGCACCTCGACGCCCGCGAAGGAGGTCTGGCGGCGGCCCTGGTTGTCGAACGGCGAGATGCGCACCAGCCGGTGCGTACCCTGCTCCACCGACAGCGTGCCGTAGGCGTACGGGCTCTTGACCGCGAACGTGGTCGACTTGATGCCCGCCTCTTCGGCGTACGAGGTGTCCAGCACCTCGGTGGAGTAGCCGTGCCGCTCGGCCCAGCGCAGGTACATCCGCTGGAGCTGCTCGGCGAAGTCGGCGGCGTCGACACCGCCCGCCTCGGCGCGGATGTTCACCAGCGCCTCACGGGCGTCGTACTCGCCGGACAGCAGCGTGCGGACCTCCATCTCGTCCACCGCCTTGCGAACCGAGGTCAGCTCGGCCTCGGCCTCGGCGCGGGCGTCCGCGTCGTCCTCCGCCTCGGCGAGTTCGAAGAGCACGGCGAGGTCGTCGATCCGCCCGCGCAGCGCCTCGGTCTTACGCAGCACGCCCTGGAGGTAGGAGAGCCGACTGGTGACCTTCTGCGCGTTGTCGGGGTCGTCCCAGAGCGACGGCGCCGCGGCCTGGTCCTCAAGCACGGCGATGTCGGCCCTCAGCTTGTCGAGGTCCAGAACGGCCTCGATGGACTCCATGGTGGAGGAGAGGGACTTCAACTCTTCGGATACGTCGACGATTGCCACGCCACCAGCGTACCGGTGCGCCGCGCGGTCCATGCCTCTGGTGCGATGAGCCCGGTACGGACCGTACGGCGCGGCCCGCGGGGACTCCCTGCGGGAGGGCGTTCCCAGGGCCGGTGAAGATCTTCGGCGCGGCCGTCAGCGGAAGGCGCATCCCCGGTGGAAACGGTGCCCATCCCACGGGCGGGGCGGAAGATCACGCGCGAGGGCGCGCAGGGAAGGATCTTGGGGCGGCCGCCTCGGGGCTACTGCTGTGCGGAGCCGACCGCGCGGGCGAGGGTGCCGCCGTTCGTACGGACCCAGGCCTCCAGGCCGCGGCCGCTGGCCGCCACGGCCGCGCCGGAGCCGCCGGCGCCGGGGTCCTGAGCCACGTCGGCCACCGTCCAGTCGGCGCCGTCCTGCGGGCTGACGGCCTGGGCCAGGCCGCCGCCGGAGGGCACCAGCACGTACTCGCGGCCCCCGGCGTAGACCGGCTCGGGGCGGCCGGTGGCGTCCAGCCCGCCGACGACCTGGAGCGGCCGCCAGGCCCCGTGGGCGTACGGGAGGCGCAGCACAGCGCCGTCGGACTGCCGCACGACGAAGGCGTCCAGGGTGCCGGGGGCGCGGGAGACCAGGCCGGGGGCGGCGGTGATGCGGCCCGCCGTGGGCACCACCGCCCAGGCGTTCCAGCGGTCGCCGACCAGGGAGGCGGTGACCAGGTCGCCGCCGGTGCGGCCGACCAGGTCGATACGGCCGGGCTCGGAGGAGGCGGCGGCGGGAGCGGCGTCGAAGGTGGTGCGCTCGTCGACCATGTACCACTGGTTCCACACCCCGCCCGCCAGCGTCCTGCGGTACAGCAGGTGGTCGGTGCCGAGCGCGAACAGGTCGAGCTGGCCGGGGCGGGCGGTCACGACGGCGGGGTCGTCGGCGGTGTGTATGCCGCTGAGCCGCTGCCAGGCGCCGTACTGGCCGGTGGCCGCGTCCCGGGTGAGGTACCAGACGTTCTGGTCGGTGCCGCGGGCGAAGACGTACGTGATGCCGGAGAGCACGATCGCCCGCGGCCCGCCGACCAGTGGCACACCGGACCGGGGTGCGTCCTGGAAGCCGGACCAGTGAGGCAGCGCGGCGGGCGCGCCGGTGTGGCCCTGCGGGGAGGCGGCGCCCGCGGTGGGGGCGGTCGGGGTGCCGCTGTGCGGGGTGTCACCGGGATGGTGGTCCTCGCGCGAGTTGGACTTGTCGCCGCCGCCGGAGGCGACCGCCCAGCCGCCGATGCCCGCCGCGACCACGGCCGCCGTCGCGGCGGCGGCCAGCTTCAGCCGCCGCCTGCGCACCGCGTCGGACACCGCCCGGTGCCGGTGCGGCCCGCGGTGGCCGCCGGAGTCGCGGTAGGCGGCCAGCTCGTCGGCGGTGGGCAGCTTGATGCTGGTGTGGGTGTCCCGACTGGAGTCCGGGGCGGCTCCCCTGACCAGCGGTACGGCGCCGCGGCGGGCGCGCGGGGCGGCGGCCCGCGGCTCGGGCCCGGCGCCCTCCTGCCGGTCCGTACGGGCCGTCTCGTCGGTGTCGGCGGCCCCGGCCGGTGCCGTCACCTCCAGCGGCGGCAGCCCGGCCAGCTCGGGCAGCAGGGCGCGCAGTCGCTCCCCGAGCTCGCCCGCGGTCAGCCGGGAGGCCGGCGCCTTGGCCAGGCACTGCGCCAGGACCTGCCACAGCGCCTCGGGGGCACCGGGGATAGGGCTGACGGTCTCGGTGACATGGCGGCGCAGTACGGCGCCGGGGTGGCCGCCGCCGAACGGGGTGAACCCGGCCAGGAGTTCGTAGAGCACGGTGGCCAGCGCGTAGATGTCGACGCTGGCGCGCGGCGGCAGGCCCTCGATGATCTCCGGGGCGAGGTAGTCGGGGGTGCCGATGATGCGGGTGGCCCGGGTGCGGCGCGGGGAGTCCACCAGGCGGGCGATGCCGAAGTCGGTGAGCAGCGCGGGCGGGGCGCCGCCGGGGCCGGTCGGCGCGGCGGCGTCCAGCAGCACGTTCTCCGGCTTGACGTCGCGGTGGACGACGCCCGCGGCGTGGGCGGCGGCCAGGGCGTCGGCGACGTCCGCGGCGATGGCGACCGCGGCCTCGGGCGCCAGGCGGCGCTCGCGCTCCAGCCGGGAGCGCAGGTCGGAGCCGCGCACCAGGTCCATCACCAGCGCCAGGTCCGAGCCGTCGACCACCAGGTCGCGGATGCCGACGATGCGCGGGTGGTCGAGGGAGAGCAGTGCGGTGCGCTCCTGGACGAACCGGCCGACCAGGTCCTGGTCGGAGGCGAGGTCCTCGCGCAACAGCTTGATGGCGACCGGACCTTCGGGCCCCTCACCCAGCCATACCGTTCCGGCGGAACCCCGCCCGAGCACCTGCTGGGCGGTGTACCGGCTGCCGATCTTCCGTGCCAAGGCTGCTCCGACTCATCCGACGTCACCTGTCGCCGTCCGACGGCCCGTTGGGCGGCCCCGGCGACACGCGTTGCCGACAAAGCTACGCGGCTGACGGCGCGTTGGGGGCACCGGATGGTGGCGAGTGCGGCTTCTGCGGGGGAAATCACCCTCAGGAAGTCGACAAATCTCCAGAGTTGGCGCCAGGCGGGCCCCTGGATCACTCCAGAGGACCCGCCTCGTCAACCGCCCGTCGCCCGTCAGCCGTTGCCGATCATCCGGTTCGAGCTGTGGCCGAGGTCGGAGACCCAGTGCCAGGCGGAGCTGATCCAGCTGGACGTGGCGTCGTACCAGCTCTGCCCCTTGGCGACCCAGTCGGGCACCGGCGTGAAGTTCCACACCAGTACGGCGATCACCACCAGGATGAAGATCATGAACAGGCAGCCCTTGAGGCAGCCCAGGCCCGGGATCCGCATCGGGGTGCGCTGGCGCGGCTCGCGGCGCGGCGCCGGTTCGCGCTCCGGGCGGCGCTGCGGCTCGTAGCGCTGTGGCTGCGGTTCGTAGCGCGGCTGCGGCTGGGGCTGCTGGTAGCGGGGCTGCGGCTGCTGGTAGGGCTGCTGCTGGGGCGCGGCGGCGGGCTGGCGGCGCGGGCGGCGGCGCAGCGGGTCCTGGCTGGGGTCGAGGTACTGCAGCTCGGTCTGCTCGTTGCGGCTGCGGGCGGCGTTGAGCTGCGACTCCCAGGGGTGCGGCCCCTGCGGCTGCTGGGACTGCTGCGCCTGGGCCGCCGGGGTGGCGTCCGGCAGCGGCGGCATCACCCGGGTGCCGTCGCCGCCCATGGTGGGCGCGGAGTGCGGCAGCACGCTGGTCGCGCCGTTGGGGTCGTACTGCGGCTGCCCGTACTGGCCGTACGGCGCGGCGGCGCCGGTGGGCAGCACCTGCGTCGGATCGGCGGCGCCCGCCGGTCCCCGCCCGGCGCCGGTGCCCACTCCCGTGCCGGGCACCTGAGCAGGTGCCGGGTCCGGGGCGAGCAGGGCGGCGACGCCCAGCGCGGCCTCGGCCGCGGCCGGGGTGGCGTGCACGCCGATGCCGTGGCCGACGACGCGCAGCGCTCTGGCCAGGTTCCCGGCGCTGGGGCGCTCGTCCGGGTTCTTCCGCAGGCAGTGCTCGATCACCGTCCACAGCGGCTCGGGCACGGTCGAGGGGCGACGCGGCTCCTCGCTCAGGTGCTGGTGCAGCACTTCGAGCGCGCTCTCGCCACGGAACGGCGGGTGCCCGGTGACCAGCTCGTACATCAGGATACCCGCGCCGTAGATGTCCACCGCGGAGGTCTGCGGCTTGCCCTCGGCGGACTCCGGCGCCACATAGGCGGGCGTACCGACGAATTCATGCGTGCGGGTGACGCCGGGGGAGTCGGCGAGCCGCGCGATGCCGAAGTCGGTGAGCATCGGATGCATCTGGGAGCCGTCCGCGCTGCTGGCCAGCAGGACGTTGGCGGGCTTCAGGTCGCGGTGCACCACACCGTCGGCGTGGCTGGCCGCGAGCGCGTCGGCGATGCCCGCGGTGAGCAGCGCGGCGCCCATCGGGCTGAACGGCCCGTTCTCCCGCACATAGCGGTGCAGGTCAGGACCGTTGACCAGGTCCATCACCAGGGCCAGCAGCTCGCCCTCGACCACCAGGTCACGGGTGCGCACGATGTTCGGATGGGTCAGCCGCAGCAGGACCGAGCGCTCCCGCAGGAAGCGCATCACCACGTCCGGATCGCCGGCCAGCTCCTCCTTGAGGACCTTGATCGCCACGGCCTCCCCGGCCTGCGACGCGGTGCCCTCCACGGGGTCGGCCGCCTCGCGCACCCGGCCACGCCAGACGGTGCCCGTGGCACCCCGCCCGAGCGGCTCCTCTAGCAGGTACTTGCTGCCTACCGGCCGCACGTCATGCGCTCCCAGTCGTGGTCGACATCCCTTGCCGGACCCGCCCGCCGGTCGCCCCCGCCCTCAGCCGGGGGTTGCGCGCCGTGGCGTCGATGGCCCGTTCGCCCACTGTAATGCCGAGCCGCCGTACCGGTCCGTGCTCTGTGGGACCGACGGCGTGACGGCCGTGACATGGGGCTTCTGGCTAGGACGCGACGGACCGGCGATCGGTTGCCCGGCAGCCGGGCACTCCTGTGTGAACGTCCGGGCCCGCATCCGCGTTCACCACGGGACGAGGTTTTCGATCCCGGCGGTGATCGAAATACGTCCGAAACGCACCGGTCGCCGACCGTTCAAGATCGTTATACGGGCCGCCGGGGGCGGAGTGTCAGTGGCAGGTGGGAGGATGCCTCCCGTACGACGCGGTGGGGGACGGCGCCCCTGCCGGGCTTCTCGGGTGAGAAGGGACGCGGACGACGATGCAGATCCGGCTGACCGTCCTGGGGCCGCGCGGCGGCCGTGCCTGTGACGTGCTCGTGACCGCTCCGGCGGACACGGCGCTCGGCACGGTGGCGGGCGCACTCGCGGCCAGTGTCGGATCCGGGCAGCCGGTGCGCTCGTCCGGCTCCGCGGTGGCGCTGTACGCGGGAGCGGAACGACTCGATCCGCAGACCGCGCGGCTGGGCATACCGCCTCTGGTGGACGGCGCGGTGCTGTCGGTGCACACCCCGGCCGAGCCGGAGCACGACGATCCGGAAGCCGCCGCCCGCCTCCAGGTGGTCGGCGGCCCCGACGCGGGCGGGGTGCACCTGCTGCACGGCGGCCAGGTGCGGATCGGCAGATCGCTGGAGGCCGACGTACCGATCGACGATCCGGACGTCTCCCGGCTGCACTGTGTGGTGACGGTCGACCCCGGCGGCCAGATCACGGTCGCCGACCTGGGCTCCACCAACGGCACCCGGGTCGACGGCCGCCCGGTGGACGACCGCCCGGTACCGCTGCCGCCCGGCGCGCTGCTGCGGATCGGCGAGTCCACGCTCCGGCTGGATCCGGCCGACGGCCCGCCCGCGGGCCTCGTCGTCGTGCCCGACAACGAGGGGCACCTCCAGGTCGTCCTGCCGTCCCCCACGGGGTACGGAACGGGGTCCTACGCGCGGGTACCCGCGCCCCGCGGGCCGTTGGGCGGCTCCGGTTCCGGTCATGGAACCGGCCAGGGCGCGGACCCGACAGCCTCGGGCGGCCCGGCCGGCGCCGGTCAACCGCCCTCGCGCACAGGGGAGTTCGGCGCGGAACGCTCGGCGGCGGGCGGTGCCGACGAGGACGCCCGAACCGGCTCCCCGGAAACCGGCGTGAACCAGCCACGTGCCGCCGCCCCCGAAGCCCGCACCACCCACGCCACCGGCACCAGCCCCGGCGCCCGCCCCACCCAGCCTCCCGGAGCGGCGGCGGACGCCCCCGGCCCGGACAGCGCCGGAACCGGCACAACCCCCGCGCCCGACCCGGCGGAAGCACCCGCAACCGATCTCACCGCGCCCGAGGCGGACGCCCACACCTCCCGCGCCGCCACCCGCGATCGGCTGGCGGCCGTCGCGCGGGACGCGGTGACGCTGGCCGGGCGCGGCGGTGTGCTCGGGGAGGCCGCGGCCGCGCGCGGCGGGCTGTCCGGCGCCATAGGCGCCCTGGCCCGGCGGCTCGCCTCGGGCCGCGCCGCCGGACGCGGTGACCGCGCCCGTACCGGGCAGGACCGGCTGGCCGCCGAAGCCGCCGCGCTACGGGAGCGGGCGCCCGACCCGGCCGCCGTACTGGTGACCGCGCTGGGCCCGGGGCCACGGCTGTGGGAGCGCGGCTGCGACCACCCCGACGCGCTGGCGGTCCGGCTGGGCAGCACCGATCTGCCGACCGACGACGGGCCGCTGCCCTCGGTGCCGGTCACCGTCGGCCTGCGCGGCGCGGGCTCGCTGGGGATCGTCGGCCCCCGGCCGCGGCTGAGCGGCCTGGCCCGCTCGGTGGTGGCACAGCTGTGCGCACTGCACTCCCCCGCCGCCCTGGAACTGGTGCTGATCAGCGCGGACCGCTCACGGGGCGCGGACCAGCGGGCCGACGAGTGGTCCTGGCTGAACTGGCTGCCGCATCTGCGTCCGGCGCACGGCCAGGACTGCCGGCTGCTGCTCGCCTTCGACCGCGAGCAGGCCGAGGCGCGCACCGGCGAGCTGGCCCGAAGGCTGGACGAGGGGCCGCTGGGCACCGGCTGGCCCTCGGCGGAGCCGGAGGCGGTGGCCGCGTTGGCGGCAGGACGCTCCGGCCCGTACACGGTCGTGGTGGTGGACGGAGACCCCGGTTCCACCGCGCTGCGCGAGTCGGTGGCGCGGCTGGCGCACGCGGGCCCGGCCGCCGGGATCCATCTGGTCTGCCTGGCCGAGTCGGCGGACCGGCTGGCGGCCCGCTGCGGTGCGCTCGCCCGGTTGGAGGGCGATGTCGCGACGACCCTGGCGCTCACCCCGGACGGCCCGTCGCACGCGGTGGTGGACGCGGTGTCGGACGCCTGGGCCGAGCGGTTCGGGCGGGCGCTGGCGCCGCTGCGGGAGGCGGACGGCATGGGGCGCCGGGCGCGTAGCGCGCTGCCGGAAACCGCCCGGCTGCTCGACCAGTTGGACCTCGCGCTGGCCACCCCGTCGAAGATCTCCGCGCGCTGGACTGACGAACCCGCCGCGCCCCGGGCCGCGTTGGGGGTCGGGCCGGAGGGCACGGTCGCCGTGGACCTGGCCACCGAGGGCCCGCACCTGCTGGTCGGCGGCGCACCGGGCGCGGGCAAGACCGAGCTGCTGCGCTCGGTGGCGGCGGCGCTGGCGGCCGCCGCCCGGCCGGACCAGTTGGCGCTGGTACTGGTCGACGGTGCGCCAGAGCGCGGCGAGGGTCTGCGGGTCTGTACGGACCTGCCGCATGTCTCGACGTATCTGGCCGCCTCCGACCCCTCCCGTATGCGGGAGTTCGCCCAGGCGTTGACGGCCGAGTTGAAGCGCCGCGAGGAGTTGCTGGACGGCGAGTCCTTCGACTCCTGGCACGCAACGCACCGGTTCGCCGAGCGGTTGGCGGCGCCGCGCACCGACACCGGCGCGCAGCAGCCCTCCACCGAGGGCGCGGTGAAACTGCGCAGCAAGGCCGCCGCGGAACTGCCCCGACTGGTCGTCGTGGTGGACGACTTCGACGCGCTCACCGCCCCCGCGCTCGGCAGCCCGGGCCGCCCGGCGGCGGGCTCGGTGGTGCGGGCGGTGGAGTCGCTGGCCCGGGCCGGGGCCCCGCTGGGCGTTCATCTGGTGGTGGCGACCGGACGACCGGAGCGTACGGCGGGCACCGAGGCGGACGACCGCGCCCGGCTGAGGATCGCGCTGCGCACCGAGGACCCGGAGTCCGCGGCCCTGCTGGTGCATGTGGAGGAACCCGCCGCGCTGGCCGAACAGCAGCCGGGACGCGGGTACCTGCGCAGGCCGGACGGGGCGGTGACGCCGTTCCAGGCGGGCCGGGTCAGCGGACGGATCCCGCGCACCGCCACGCTGCGGCCCACCGTCGTACCGGTGGAATGGGAGCGGATGGGGGATCCGCCGACCCGGCGGCCGGTACGTGAACTGGGCAACGGGCCGACGGACCTGGCGCTGCTCGCCAGCGCGCTGCAACGGGCCGCGGAGTCGTCGGGGGCCGACGCACCGGTTCTGCTCGTCTGACGCGCCCGACTTCCCGTCAATTGCCTTACAACACGGTCACGATCGCCCCCTTGGCCGCGCGGGCGGCCTTGCGGGGGCTGAGCGGCGGGCGTACGACTGTCGCACGGTTCCGGCAGGCAGGGGGAGGGGCAGATGCGTACCTCGCGCACGGCTCATGCCGCGCTCGCCATCACGGCGGTGGCCGCGCTCGCACTCGGCGCCGCAGGCTGCGGCGGCGGTGGCGGCAAGAGCGACAACGGCGGCCAGTCACCGGGCACCGGCGGCAGCCGGTCCTCAGTGAAGCTGCCGGATCTGCACGGTCAGCACCTGGAGTTGGCCGCGGTGTGGACGGGCCCGGAACAGCAGAACATGGAGAAGGTGCTCGCCGAGTTCGAGAAGCGCACCGGCGCGTCGGTCACCTTCACACCGACCGGGGACAGTGAGTCCACCTTCCTCGGCACGAAGATCGAGGGCGGTCAGCCGCCGGACGTCGCGCTGCTCGCTCAACCCGGTGTGCTGGACCAGTTCGCGCAGAAGGGCTGGATCAAGCCGGTCAACGCCGATGTGCGGGCCCAGTTGGACGCCAACTACGTTCAGGGCTGGCAGAAGTTGGGCGCGTACAACGGCAAGCAGTACGGCGTGCCGTTCAAGGCCGCCAACAAGTCGCTGATCTGGTTCAACACGGCCGCCTTCCAGTCGGCGGGCGTCAGCGTGCCGAAGACCTGGGCGGATTTCCTCAAGACCGCCCAGACGATATCCGATTCGGGCATCCCTCCGGTCTCGGTGGGCGGTGCGGACGGCTGGCCGCTGACCGACTGGTTCGAGAACGTCTACCTGAGCCAGGCGGGCCCACAGAAGTACGACGAGCTCACGCAGCACAAGATCAAGTGGACCGACCCGTCGGTGAAGGACGCGCTGACCACCCTCGGCCAGCTTTTCGGTAAGGACCAGCTGCTCGCGGGCGGACATAAGGGCGCGCTCCAAACAGATTTCCCCAAGTCGGTCACCCAGACATTCACCGGCAACCCGCCCGGGGCGGCGATGGTGTACGAGGGGGATTTCGTCGCCGGGTTCATCGAGTCCGACACCAAGGCGAAGATCGGCACCGACGCCGAGGTCTTCCCGTTCCCCGCGGTCGGCGACGGCAAGCCGCCGGTGACCGTCGGCGCGGACATCGCGGTGGCCCTGAAGGACACCAAGGGCGCTCAGGCACTGCTGACCTTCCTGGCGACACCGGACGCGGCGAAGATCTGGGCGCAGCAGGGCGGCTTCCTCTCCCCCGACAAGTCCCTCGACCCGTCGGTGTATCCGGACGATGTGACACGGGGTATCGCCAAGGCACTGATCGATGCCGGGAACGACTTCCGCTTCGATATGTCGGACCAGGCCCCGGCGGCCTTCGGCGGCACCAAGGGCGAGGGCGAGTGGAAGGACCTCCAGGACTTCCTCGCCAATCCCAGCGACGTGGCGGGCGCGCAGAAGGCGCTGGAGGCCGATGCCGCCAAGGCGTACGGGAACGGCTGACCGGCGATGTCCGCCTCGATGGCCGCACCCGACGCGGCCGGTCCCGGCACGCCGTCGGCCGCAACGCCGCGCGCCCGCAGGGGACTTGTACGGCCCCGGCCCTGGGTGGCGGTGTTGTTCCTGCTGCCCGCGCTGGTACTGCTCGGCGCGCTGGTGGTCTATCCGATCGGCTACTCGATCGTGCGCAGCCTCTACGACGCGGGCGGCTCCGGCTTCGTGGGGATGCGGAACTACGGCACGGTCTTCTCCGACCCCGGGACCCTGACGGCGATCAAGAACAACGCGGTCTGGGTGGTGGTCGCCCCGTCGATCACCACCGCGCTGGGGCTGATCTTCGCCGTGCTCACCGAACGCGTGCGCTGGGGAACGGCGTTCAAGCTGGTGGTCTTCATGCCGATGGCGATCTCCATGCTGGCGGCGGGGATCATCTTCCGGCTGGTCTACGAACAGGACCCGAGCCAGGGCGTGGCCAACGCGGTGGTCGCCGGGGTCCACGACGTGTTCTCGCCCAGCTCGGTGTACCCGGGCGCCCGGCCGCGCCCCGGCGCCGATCTGGCGCCGAGCGGGGGCGGCTCGTACACCACCCGGTCCACGGCGCGGCCCGGAACCCCGGCGCTGCTGCCGCTGGTCGGCATCCCGGAGACGAAGCTGCCGCCCGGCGCCGAGCAGGCCGCACCGCCGCACGGCGGCGGCATCACCGGCACGGTGTGGCTGGACTTCCATCCGGGCGGTGGCGGCCGGCCCGGCGTCATCGACCCCGGTGAGAAGGCCCTGAAGGGCGTCACCGTGCAGGCGGTCAGGGGCGGGCGCGTGGTGGCGTCCGCCAGGACCGCGGCCGACGGCACGTTCACGCTGCCCGCCGCCGCGGCGGGCGCCCGACTGCGGCTGCCCGCTTCGAACTTCGCGGCGAAGTACGGCGGCGTCGACTGGCTCGGCCCGACGCTGGTGACCCCGTCGATCATCGGCGCCTATGTGTGGATGTGGGCGGGCTTCGCGATGGTGCTCATCGCGGCCGGGCTCGCCGGTGTGCCACGGGAACTGCTGGAGGCCGCGCGGGTGGACGGCGCCAACGAGTGGCAGGTGTTCCGCAGGATCACCGTGCCGCTGCTGGCACCGGTACTGGCCGTGGTGCTGGTCACGCTGATGATCAACGTCCTGAAGATCTTCGATCTGGTCTACATCATCGCCCCGGGCGCCACCCAGAACAACGCGATGGTGCTGGCCCTGAAGCTGTATCTGACCTCCTTCGGCGGCGGCGACGACCAGGGCGTGGGCAGCGCCATATCCGTCCTGCTGCTGCTCCTCGTACTGCCCGTGATGGTCTTCAACATCCACCGGATCAGAAGGGAGCGACGCCGGTGACCACCGCCCCGGTACGGCGCACACCGGCCCTGGCGGCCCGGCTGGCCAGCCGGGCGGGCGGCGGCCTGCTGCGTGTCGCGCTGATCGTGATCGCGCTGTTCTGGCTGCTGCCGACGGTCGGCCTGCTGCTCTCCTCGTTGCGCGGCAACGCCGACATCGCCACCTCCGGCTGGTGGCGGGTCCTCACCGCCCCCTCACAGCTGACCCTCACCAACTTCCGTACCCTGCTGGGCAATTCCGCCATCACCCACTCGCTGCTGAACACGCTCTACATCACCGTCCCGGCCACCGTGCTGGTGGTGGTGATCGGTGCGCTCGCCGGATACGCGTTCGCCTGGCTGGACTTCCGGGGGCGCGACTGGTGGTTCCTGGCCGTGGTCGGACTGCTGGTGGTGCCGGTGCAGATCGCGCTGATCCCGGTGGCCCGGCTCTTCGGCGACATCGGGATCTTCGGCTCGATCACCGGTGTGGTGCTGTTCCACACCGCCTTCGGCCTGCCCTTCGCGATCTTCCTGCTGCGGAACTTCTTCGCGGAGATCCCCCGCGAGCTGCTGGAGGCGGCCCGGCTGGACGGAGCGGGCGAGGTACGGATCTTCAGCACCGTGGTGCTGCCGCTGGGCGGCCCGGCCATCGCCTCGCTCGGCATCTTCCAGTTCCTGTGGGTGTGGAACGACATGCTGGTGGCTCTGATCTTCGCCAACAGCGACTCGGCGCCGATCACCGTGGCGTTGCAGCAGCAGGTGCGGCAGTTCGGCAACAACATCGACGTCCTCGCCCCCGGCGCGTTCGTCTCCATGGTCATTCCGCTGGTGGTGTTCTTCGCCTTCCAGCGCCAGTTCGTCTCCGGCGTCATGGCGGGCGCCGTCAAGTAGCCGCCAGGCGTGGCCCGTTGGCGGGGCGGTCCGGATCCGGGCGGCCCCGCCGAGTGCGGCGGGGGCCGTAACCGGGCAGGGACCTGAGCAGTTTCCTTCCTGGAAGGGATGTGCCGTGACCCGCTTCAGCGTCATCGTTCCCGCCTACCAGGTCCAGGCGTACCTGTCCGAGTGCCTGGAGTCCGTGCTCGCCCAGGAGTACCCGGACTTCGAGGTCATCGCCGTCGACGACCACTCGCCGGACGGCTCCGGCGAGATCATCGACGACTTCGCGGCCCGTGACCGCCGGGTGGTCCCCGTGCACCTGCCGCGCAACCGCGGCCTCGGCCCGGCCCGCAACGCCGGGATGGCCCGTGCCAGCGGCGACTACCTGTTGTTCCTCGACGGCGACGACACCTTCGCGCCCGGCGCCCTGCGCGCCATCGCCGACCGGCTCCGGCACACCGGTGACCCCGATGTGCTGGTCTACGACTACGACCGCACGTACTGGACCGGCGAGGCGCGGCGCAACGCCCTGTCGCACCACCTCGGCCAGTCGGGCCCCCCGGTGTTCACCCTCGACGACCGCCCCGAACTGCTGCGGCTGTTGATGATCGCCTGCAACAAGGCGTACCGCCGCGAGTACATCGCCCGGCTGGGCCTGACGTTCCCCGCCGGCTTCTACGAGGACACCCCCTGGACGTACCCCACGCTGCTGGCCGCCGAGTCGATCGCGGTGCTCGACCAGGTCTGCCTGCACTACCGGCAGCGCCGGCGCGGCAACATCCTGTCCACCACCAGCCGCCGCCACTTCGACATCTTCGACCAGTACGACCGGGTCTTCGCCTTCCTCGACGAGCGCCCCGAACTGACACGGTGGCGACCGGTCCTGTTCGAGCGGATGCTGGACCACCTGGGCACGGTCCACAACACGCCCGGCAGGCTGCCGCGTTCGGCCCGCGCCGAGTACTTCCGCCGCTGCCGCGCGCAGTACCACCGCCACCGCCCGGCCCAACCGCACCCGGCGGCGTCCCGGCGCGGCGCGGTGCGCTATCTGCTGACCAGACTCGGCGCCGGACGGACCTACCGACTGCTGTGGCGCGTCGACCAGTTGGGCCGGGCGGCGCGCGACGCGGCCCGGGCGGCGTACCGGAAGCTGCGGGCGGGGCTGCTCCTGGCGCACTACCGCCTCCAGACGCACCGCCGTATCGACCCCGGCCTGGCGGTGTTCGCCGCCTACTGGAACCGCGGCTACTCATGCAACCCCGCCGCCATCGAGGCCGCCGTCCGCCAACTGGCCCCGCGCATCCGTACCGCATGGATCACCACCCCCGAGTTCGCGCACACCCTGCCTGAGGGCGTACGACGGCTGCACCCCGGCTCCGCCGCCTACTGGACGGCGCTGGCCCGTGCCAAGTACCTGGTCAACAACGTCAACTTCACGCACCGGCTGGTCAAACGGCCCGGCCAGATCCACGTACAGACCCACCACGGCACACCGCTCAAGCACATGGGCCTGGACCTGCGGGACTATCCCGCCGCGGGGGCGGGCACCGACTTCGAGCGGCTGATGACCCACGCGGACCGCTGGGACTACGTGCTGTCCGCCAACCGCCACTCCACCTTGGTGTGGGAGCGCGCCTACCCCGCGTCCTACACCACCCTGGAGTACGGCTATCCGCGCAACGACGCCCTGTACCGCGCCAGCGCCGACGACGTCCTGCGGATCCGCGACCGCCTCGGTATCACCACCGGCACCACCGCCCTTCTGTACGCCCCCACCCACCGCGACTACCGCCGCGGCCAGCTCCCCCTACTGGACCTCGGACGCCTGGCCCGCGCCCTCGGGCCGCGGTTCGTCCTGCTGGTCCGCTCCCACTACTTCTACCAGCAGCCACTGACAACGGCCCCGGCCGACGACGCGGCCACCGTCATCGACGTCTCCGGGCACCCCTCGGTCGAGGAACTCTGCCTGGCCGTGGACGGGTTGCTCACCGACTACTCGTCCGTCATGTTCGACTACGCCAACCTGGACCGGCCGATCGTCGTCCACGCCGGGGACTGGGCGGCCTATCGGGCGGCCCGCGGCACGTACTTCGACATCACCGCCGAGCCGCCGGGCATCGTCGCCGAGGACGAGGACGCGTTGATCGAGGCGTTCACCAGCGGCGCCTGGTGCGGCCCGCGCGCCGCCGAACTGCGCGCCGCGTTCCGGGCCCGCTTCTGCCGCTACGACGACGGTCACGCCGCGGAGCGGGTGGTCCGGCGGGTGTTCCTGGGGGAGCGGCAGGCGGACGGCGTACCGCCGGTGCTGCCGCTTTCGGACCGCACCCCGGCCCCGCCGCCCGGCGCGTGCGCCAACGGCGGTCAGCGGACCGCTCAGCGCTCCGCTGAGGGCAACGGGCCGATCGGTCTCAGCGGCCGAACACCTGGCGCGGACGGCGGAACGACGGCTCCACTGCCCAGCGCGCGATCTTGCGCACCGGCGGCGTGGTCAGCAGCAGCGCCAGCGCGACCGCCCCGACCGTCAACGTGATGACCGCGGGCGGCCCGGAGTTGGCCACCAGGTCGTACAACCCGTTCGCCTGCGCGGACTTCACGATCAGCCCGTGCAACAGGTACGGGTACATGGTCACCGTGCCCAGGGCGGTCAGCCACAGGTGACGGGCGGGCACCAGCGCCAGCGCCGCGCCGACCAGCACCGCGCCCACGGCGAACAACGCGGCCCTGATGGCCACGTACTCCACTGCGCCGACGTGCAGATCGGTGGCGCCGTACTCCATGGACAGCCAGTCCGCGTTGGCGGTGGGCGCCAGGATGTACGCCACCGGCAGGGCGATGACCAGCGCCGCGGCGGCCCACAGCCGTACCGCGCGGCGCCGCAGCCAGCGGAAGTGCTCCGGCTTCATCAGCAGGCCCGCCACGAACCACGGCAGGAACTGCAGCACGCGGGAAAGCGCCAGATCGGTACTGACGTTCGTCAACCCGGCGACCACCGAGACCAGCACCGACACCAGCAACGGCTGTGGCATCGCCCGCCACACCGGCGTGGTCAACCGCCACACGAACAGCGCGATCAGGAACCAGCACAGGTAACTGGGGTAGGTCAGATCCATCTTGAACGGATGACCGTCCGCCTCGGCGACCACCGCCAGATAGAACGTCTCGAAGATCAGGTACGGCACCAGGACCGTCTTGATCAGTTTGCGCACCTGGTCGGGGCGCGCCTCGAAGCTCCGCGAGAAGTACCCGCTGAGCAGGATGAACGCGGGCATGTGGAAGGAGTAGACCACCAGGTACGCGGCCTTGACCGCCCGTGTGTGGCTGATCAGCGGATACCAGTTGTGACCGATGACGACCAGGACCACCAGCAGGAACTTCGCGTTGTCGAAGAAGGGGTCACGCTGCGGCCTTGTTCCGGCCGCCGTGGCGGGCCGCGCCGGGGAGTCCACCTCCGGTGCCTCGGAGGCTGATCCGTTCTTCTGCAAAGTGTCGGCTGTGGTCACTGTGAAGACGCTAGTGAGCACCCCACCCCCGTTCGCAAGGGGGCGGGCCCGGATAACCCCTACGGGTGACATGACTCATACGACTAATCAGGCCATTCGGAGGTAACGGACGGGCTCTCGAAACCGGCGCATCCGTCAATCCGCCCTATTGAGTGACCGGTGGACGACGCGCCGAAACCTGGGGGAATCCCTCCCTCCCGGGCCGGGCGGACACCCGGCCCGGGCCGGGCGCCGACCGAAACCCGGCCGACCGTGAAACCGACCACCTGCCGTTGGCTGGCGGCGGCCCGTTCGCCTCCTGCCCGTAACCCGCGCGCGGTCATTGTCGGTGGGCGCCGCGACGCGCCCCGAGGACGTGCGGGAGGGTTCATGGCGGGTGTGTTGACAACGGACGGCGGCAGTACGGGCGCCAGGCGGCGGGAGCCGCGCGCGGGCGGTGCCGCCCGGCTGACGCGCTGGCGGCCAAGCCCCTACGCCCTGGCCGCCACGGCCTTCCTGGTCCTGATCACCGTCCTGGCCTGGCGGAACAACATCATCTCCGACTTCGGCCAGCACGCCTCGGCGATCGACCGGATCAAGGCCGATCCGCTGCACCCGGCGAACCCGCTGATCGACGTCTCCGGCGACAACAGCCCGTACTACTCGCCGCTGATCGTCCTGCTCGGCCTGATCGCCAAGGTGACCGGGCTGGCGGGCTGGCAGGTCCTCAAGGGATGGGCGCCGGTCAACCTGGCCTTCTTCCTGGCCGGTGTCGCCGCGTTCTCCCGCACACTGAGCAGGAACCGCTGGGTTCCGGTGCTGGCGCTCGCCGCACTGATGCTGCTGTGGGGGATCCGGCCGGCGGCATGGAGCGGCTTCCTCAACCCGGGCGCGCTCACCCGGAACGTGACGTTCCCCTCGACCTTCGCGATCGCGCTGACCCTGCACACCTGGGCGCTGACCGCGCGGGCCGCACGCGCCCGAGCGGGGCTGCTGACGCACGCCGTGATCGGGGTGTGCATGGGACTGATCCTGCTGATCCACCCG
This sequence comes from Streptomyces silvisoli, assembly GCF_029269905.1. Classification (NCBI taxonomy): domain Bacteria; kingdom Bacillati; phylum Actinomycetota; class Actinomycetes; order Kitasatosporales; family Streptomycetaceae; genus Streptomyces; species Streptomyces silvisoli. The sequence continues at coordinate 114,441 of NZ_JARJBC010000021.1, forward strand.
ATCACGTCCATCGGCGCGGCGGCCGGGATCGCCGCAATCGTCATCGGCTGGCAGCGGAACTGGGACCGCGCGGTCGCCGCCCGCTGGGCGCTCACCGTCGCGGTGGCCGTCGTCCTGGCCGTCGCCTGGCCGTACTACGACGTCTTCGCGCTCGCCGGGGACACCACCGTCGACAAGTTCCACAAGCAGCTGTACGGGCGGCGGCTGATCACCTGGTACGGGCTGAGCCTGGTCGGGGTACCCGCGTTGTGGATGCGCTTCCGGCGGCACCGTCTGGACCCGCTGCCGTTGCTGTGGCTGGCGGACATCGCCATCGCGGCGTACGGCTGGTTCAGCGGTCGCTACACCTACGGGCGGATCTTCGGGCTGCTGCTCGCTCCCCCGCAGTTCGCCCTGGCCGTGGAGCTGGTGCGGGCCCGCCCGTGGGGCCTGGCCCGCAGGGCGATGGCGGCGGTCGCTGCCGGGGCGGCGGCGATCGGGCTGGCGGTGCAGACCGGCTCCATCGTCCAGATCCCCCATCTGCAGCACCTGGCCACCTGGCCCAGCTACCGCTGGGCGAGCGACCACATCCCCGTCCGCGATGTCGTCCTCAGCGACGACTACCGCGCGACCCACGTCCTGCCCGCCTACGGGATCTTCCTGGTCTCCGGCGCCTGGCCCGACCCATCCCTGCCCGTAGCCGTCCGCAACCGCCGCAGCCACGACGTGCGCGTCTACTTCTCCCCCCACGCCACCCCAGCCGTCCAGCACCTGGTGGCCACCCGCTACCACGCCACCTGGGCCCTGCTGGACCACGGCCAGCCCCTCCCCGCAGGCGGCAAGCTGGTCGCGACAAGCCCGCAGACGGGCGAACGACTGGTACGGCTGACCCCAACACCCCACTGAACCCCGGGAGTTGGGACACCCCCCGGCGGAGGCTCAGGACGGGGGCGCAGGCCCCAAGAGCGGTCCGCAGACGCCGGGCCCGCAACGCGCGGCCCCGGAGCGGGCGCGGGGCGTAGCCCCGCGCCCCTTTCGGCTCAGCTGTGCGTACGCAGCAGCGTACGCATGGTCCGCATGGCCACCGACAGGTTCGCCAGGTCGAACGAGTCCGAGCTCTGGATCTCCTCCAGGGTGGTGCGGGCCCGGCCCAGCAGGGCCGTGTTCCTCTGCTCCCAGGCGGCGAACCGCTGCTCCGGCGTCGCCGAGCCGTTGCCCGCCGACAGCACGTCCTGGGTCAGTGCGGCGTGGGCGGCGAACAGGTCCTCGCGGATCGCGGCCCGTGCCATCGACTGCCACCGGTCGGCGCGCGGCAACTCGATGATGCGGTCCAGCAGTTGGGTGATCCGCAGCCGGTCGGCGAGGTCGTAGTAGACCTCGGCGACATCCAGCGGATCCTTCTGCACCCGGTCGGCCACCGCGACGATGTCCAGCGCGGGGAAGACCGACGAGAAGCCCGCCACCCGCGTCGCCAGCTCCTCCGGCACCCCGGCACCGGTCAGCTCGTCGTGGATGCCCTGGTACCACTCCAGGTCCGCGCCGCGCAGCAGCTTCGGCAGCTGACCCCACACCGTGGCCACGCCCTCGCTGAAGAAGTCGATGGTCTCGGCGATCTCCAGCGGCTGCGGCCGGTTGTTGAGCAGCCAGCGGGTGCCGCGCTCGACCAGGCGCCGCGAGTGCAGCCGGACGCGGGTCAGCACATCCGCGGCCACCACGTTGTCCAGGGACTCCACCTCGTCCCAGATCCGCGCCATGTCGAAGATCGTGCGGGCCGCGGTGTGCGCCCGGACGATCTCCTCGGTCGAGGCGCCGGTCTCCTCCTTCATGCGGTGCAGGAAGGTCGTACCGGCGGTGTTGATCGTGTCGTTGACCAGCAGCGTGGTGATGATCTCGCGGTGCAGCGCGTGCCCGTCGACCTGCTCGGGGAACCGCTCGCGCAGCGCCTTGGGGAAGTACGCGTGGAGCAGCCCCCGCAGGTACGGGTCGTCCGGCAGCGTGGTGGCGATCAGCTCCGCCGCCGTGGTGATCTTCGCGTAGGCCAGCAGAACGCAGGTCTCCGGATCCGTCAGCCCCTGACCGGCGCTGAGCCGCTCACGGATCTGCCGGTCGGTGGGCAGGAACTCCAGGGCCCGGTCCAGCTTGCCCTCCCGCACCAGGCGGCGGATGTACCGCTGCTGCGCGGGCAGCAGGCTCGCCGCCTGCGCCATGCTGTTGGCCAGCGCCACGTTCTGCGCGTAGTTGTTGCGCAGCACCAGCGCGCCGACCTCGTCGGTCATCTCCGCCAGCAGCTGGTTGCGCTGCTTGACGGTCATGTCGCCGTCCGAGACCACCGCGTTGAGCAGGATCTTGATGTTCACCTCGTGGTCGGAGGCGTCCACACCGGCGCTGTTGTCGATCGCGTCGGTGTTGATCCGGCCGCCGTTGCGGGCGAACTCGATACGGCCCAGCTGGGTCAGACCGAGGTTGCCGCCCTCGCCGACCACCTTGACCCGCAGGTCCGAGCCGTCCACCCGGATCGCGTCGTTGGCCTTGTCGCCGACGTCGGCGTGCGACTCCGTGGAGGCCTTGACGTACGTGCCGATGCCACCGTTCCACAGCAGGTCGACCGGCGCCTGCAGGACCGCCTTCATCAGCTCGGCCGGAGTCAGCTTGGCGACGTTGCCCGCCAGCCCCAGCGCCTTGCGGATCTGCGGGGTGATGGCGATCGACTTGGCGCTGCGCGGGAACACCCCGCCGCCCGCCGAGATCAGCTTGCTGTCGTAGTCGGCCCAGCTGCTGCGCGGCAGCTCGAACAGGCGGCGCCGCTCGGCGTACGAGCTGGCGGCCTCCGGGTCCGGGTCGATGAAGATGTGCCGGTGGTCGAAGGCGGCGACCAGCCGGATGTGCTCGGACAGCAGCATGCCGTTGCCGAACACGTCACCGGACATGTCACCGACACCGACGACGGTGAAGTCCTCTTCCTGGGTGTTGTGGCCCATCTCGCGGAAGTGCCGCTTGACCGACTCCCAGGCGCCGCGGGCGGTGATGCCCATCTTCTTGTGGTCGTAGCCCACCGAACCGCCGGAGGCGAACGCGTCGCCGAGCCAGAAGCCGTAGGAGATCGCGACCTCGTTGGCGATGTCGGAGAACGTCGCAGTTCCCTTGTCCGCGGCGACCACCAGGTACGTGTCGTCCTCGTCGTGCCGGACCACGTCGTGCGGCGGCACGACCTCGCCGCCGACCAGGTTGTCGGTGATGTCCAGCAGACCGGAGATGAACGTCTTGTACGAGGCGATGCCCTCGGCCAACCACGCGTCCCGGTCGACCGCCGGGTCCGGCAGCCGCTTGCCGACGAAGCCGCCCTTGGCGCCCACCGGCACGATCACGGTGTTCTTCACCATCTGCGCCTTGACCAGGCCCAGCACCTCGGTACGGAAGTCCTCACGCCGGTCCGACCAGCGCAGACCACCGCGCGCCACCTTGCCGAACCGCAGGTGCACGCCCTCGACCCGCGGCGAGTACACCCAGATCTCGTACGCCGGGCGCGGCGCCGGCAGGTCCGGGATCGCCTGCGGGTCGAACTTCATCGACAGGTACGGGTGCGGCTTGCCGTCCGCGTCGTGCTGGAAGTAGTTGGTGCGCAGCGTCGCCTTGATCAGGGTGAGGAAGGACCGCAGGATCCGGTCCTCGTCCAGCGAGGCGACCTGGTCCAGCGCGCCGTCCAGCTCCTCCAGCAGCCCGTCGATCAGCTCGGAGCCCGCGCGCTGGTGCTCCGGGGACATCCTGGCCTGGAAGAGGTTGACCAGCAGCCGGGTGGTGTGGACGTTGGTGCGGAGGGTCTCCTCCATGTAGTCCTGGCTGAACGGGGCGCCCGCCTGCCGCAGGTACTTGGCGTAGGCGCGCAGCACCATCGCCTGCCGCCAGGTCAAACCGGCGCGCAGCACAAGGGCGTTGAAGCCGTCGTTCTCCGCCTGGTCGGTCCACACCGCGGCGAACGCTTCCTGGAACCGCTCACGGGCGTCATCGCCGATGTCGCCGACCGAGCGGTCCAGGCGCAACCCGAAGTCGTACACCCACGCCCTGGTGTGGTCCGAGCGCTTCAGCTCGTACGGGCGCTCGTCGACCACCTCGACACCGAGCCGCTGGAGCACCGGCAGCACGGCCGACAGCGACACCGGCGCGCCGGTGCGGTAGATCTTGAAGCGGCGCTCGCCTCGGGTGGCGCCGACCGGCTCGTACAGCGACAGCGTGAAGTCGCCCTCGGGCTTGAGCTGTTCGAGGTGCTGCAGGTCGGCGACGGCGGTACGCGGGGTGAAGTCGGCCTTGTAGCCCTCGGGGAAGCCGTGCGCGTAGCGGCGGGACAGCTCGGCGGCCCGCTCCTCGCCGCACTCGGCGGCCAGCGCCTCGTTGAAGCCGTCCTCCCACGAGCGGGCGGCCTCCACCAGCCGCGCCTCGATGCGGTCGACCTCGGCGTCGGTCAGCTCGGGCAGCTGGGTGCCCGGGGCGACCCGGATGACGAAGTGCAGCCGGGAGAGCACCGATTCGGTGTTCCAGGCGGTGAAGTCGACGGTGCGGCCCTGGAGTTCTTCCTTCAGGATGTCGGTCAGCCGCAACCGGACCGCGGTGGTGTAGCGGTCCCGCGGCAGGTAGACCAGCGCCGAGTAGTAGCGGCCGTACTCGTCCTTGCGCAGGAACAGCCGCAGCCTGCGGCGCTCCTGCAGGTACAGCACGCTGGTGACGATCGGGCGCAGCTCGTCCGCGCTGGTTTGGAACAGCTCGTCGCGCGGGTACGTCTCCAAAATCTGCACCAGGTCGCGGCCGTCGTGGCTGTCGGGGGTGAAGCCCGCCCCGGAGAGCACTTCCTGCACCCTGCGGCGGATCACCGGGATGCGGGAGACCGACTCGGTGTAGGCCGCCGAGGAGAACAGGCCGAGGAAGCGACGCTCACCGGTCACGTTGCCGTCGGCGTCGAACGTCTTCACACCGACGTAGTCGAGGTACGAGGGACGGTGAACGGTGGCGCGGCTGTTGGCCTTGGTCAGGATCAGCAGCTTGGGCTCGCGCGCCTTGGCACGGGCGTCCGCCGGAAGCCGGTTGAAGGACGGCGAGGCCGGGCCGCCGTCTTCGCTGACCCGGTGCTGCGGGTCGGAGCGCAGGACACCCAGACCGGTGCCGGGCACCGCGGTCAGCACGTCCTCCTGCGTACCGTCCGGGCCGGGCTCGGTGGCCAGCCGGTACTCGCGGTACCCGAGGAAGGTGAAGTGGTCGTCGGCGAGCCAGCGCAGCAGCTCACGGGCCTCGCTGACCTCCAGCTCGGGCAGCGGCGGCGGGGTGGCGGCCAGTTCGTCGGAGACGCGCAGCGCGGCGTCCCGCATCTTCGTCCAGTCCTCGACGGACTCGCGGACGTCGGACAGCACACGGCGCAGGTCAGAGGTGATCTGGTGGAGGTCCTCGCGGTCGGTCTCGCGGTCGATCTCGACGTGGATCCAGGACTCCACGCAGGCGTCGTGCGGCAGCTCCGCGCCGGGCAGCCGGGCGCTGGCGGCCTCGACGAGGTTGCCGGTGCCGATGATCTCCAGCAGCTTGCCGGTGACATCGCGGCGGACGACGACCTGCGGATGGATCACGACGTGGATCGCCCGGTCCTGGCGGGACAGCTCGTTGGTGACAGAGTCGACGAGGAACGGCATGTCGTCGGTGACCACCTCGACGACGGTGTGGCTACAGGTCCAGCCGTTCTCCTCCACGGAGGGGGTGTGCACGCGCACGTTGGCGGTGCCCTGGGGGCGGACCTCCGCGAGGCGGTAGTGCGACATCGCGGCGCCGTACACGTCGACCGGGTCGCGGTCCACGAGGTCCTCGGCGGCGGTGTGCAGGTAGTAGCGCTGGAGGAATGTCTGGACGGCCTCGGTCGTATCGAGGCCCGGTCCAGGTTCTCCCCCCGCCGGGCTGTTCTCAGCTACCCGTGCCGCCCGGTCGAGCAGCTCGGCCTTGGCTTCGTCCAGCTTGGTTTGCATGTCCTCTGACTCCTGTCGCGCGCCGTTGCGTGACGTCAATAGGTGTGATGGCTGGTCGCCCCGGCGCGGGATTGCCGTTCGGGAACGACGTTATGCCTAGGTGAGGGATGTCCGGGCGGTTGTCCCAGGATTTGACCCGGATGTAACGGTCAGCGGCGACCCGGGCGTGGTGCCGCCCCGGACGCGCGGGGGCACCGTCGCCCCCGATGGCTATCGCGCTGATCACGGAGCTAAGGCTATCTCTCCGCGCGGGGAAGCTGTCAGCGACCTTTTATGTACAAAGACACAGGTCGATGTCGACACTATGGCCACGTCGCCATGGCCACCCGCCGAAGCGCGCCACCACCCCGCCGGTTCCGCCGAATGCAGCCTCCCCTGGCCGACCGGGCGCCGCGCCGCCGCGCCCTAGCCGACGAGACGCTGCGCCTCCGCCACCGCCTCCGCCAGGCTGTCCACCACCGGCACACCCGCCACCTCCAGGCTGGCCCTGGCATGGGATCCCCCGGTGTAGAGCACGGCCCGCACGCCCGCCGCGGACGCCGCCGCGGCGTCGTCCACCGCGTCACCGATGACCACCGTGTGCCGCGACTCGACCCCCTCGAGCGCCGCGAGGTGGCGTATCAGATGCTCCGCCTTGCCCTCACCGGACCGGCCCACCCGGCCGTCCACCCGCACGAAGTGCGACTCGATGCCGTGCTCGCGCACCAGCGGCACCAGCCGGTCGTGCGGCGCCAGCGAGCACAGCGACTGGGTGCGCCCCGCCTCCCGGCCCGCCGCCAGCAGTTCCACGGCCCCGGCGGCCAGACCACAGCCGCCGGCCAGCGCCCAGTAGTGGCGGTGGAATATCGCGTCCATCACCAGCCACTCGTCCTCCGTCGGCAGCCGCCCGGTCAGCCGCTCGTAGAACCGCGGCACCGGCACGCAGTACAACTCCCGGTACCGCTCGCGGGTTATCGACGGCAGGCCTATCTCGACGAACGAGGCGTTCGTCGCCTCGACCACCGCGTCGACGTCGTCGAGCAGGGTGCCGTTCCAGTCCCAGACCAGGTGAGCCGTCATGCTCAAGACGGTACCGGTGGGATCTGACAATCGGGTCGGGGCTCAGCCGATCAGCGCGGGGATCTCCTGCGTGGCGTACCAGAGCAGCTCGTGGTCCTCGGCGCCGTCCACCACGAACCGCGCGTCGTCGTCGCCCGCGTCAGCCGCGCCCAGCGCATCGGCGGCCGCCGCCACGTCCGGCTCGGCGTCCTCGGCGTCCACGTGCACCGCGGCCGCCTTGGACAGCGGCACCGGCGCCGCCAGGCGCACCACGCCCAGCGCGGCCGGGTCCAGTCCGCGGTCCGGGTCGGCGGTCACCGCGCCGTCCGCCACGTCGACCGCGACCACGACGCGGCGGCGCGCCGCGGCGGCGTCCCCGGCCAGCAGCCGCAGGCTGGCCTGCGCCGCCCGGGACAGGGCCGCGTACTCCAGTTCCTCGATGTCGTCCGAGACGTACCACTCGCGCAGCGCGGGCGTGACCGCGTACGCGTCCAGCGGTGCCGGACCCAGCTCGCCCGCCTTGTGGGCCTCGGCGAGTCCGGGCAGGGTCGTGGGGATGTAGACGCGCATCGCTGCCGCTCCGTGGCCGTACCGATGAGGAACGGTCTCAGCATACGGTCGCGCCCCGCACGGCCGGTCACCCGTGCGGGCAGGGCGTCCCCCTTCGTGGGGTGCGTCCCGGCCCGGCCGGCCGCCCCGCCGCCCCCGGAAGCGTCGGATCCGGCGCGCCAGCACGCGCCCATCACCCTGATAGGTGAATTCCGCGGCCGCCTCCCCGCCGGTCCGCCGGTCCTTGTCGCCGTCGCCGCGCGCTCGCTAGAAGTCTCCTCGACCACGGACAGCAACCGCCCGGCGACCTTGCGCCGGGCAGAGCGGGGGAACCCAGCGATGACCACCAGCACGTTCGACCCGGCAGCGGACGCCCGCCGCCCAGCCCGCACCACCGCCCGACGGCCACCGACGGTCACCGCACCGCCCGCCCGCCGCGACAACCGGCGCCCCGGCCCAGCAGGCCCGGGCTCCCCCGGACCACGGCCGCACCGCCCCGGCCGCCACACCAGCGCCGACACGGCACGGCAGGCGCAACCGCACTGGTGGTTCGCCGACCGGCTGGTGGAAGTCCTCAGCGGCCGCCGCCCGGCCGCCTGGATGCTCGGCCACACATCCGGCGAGGCCGCCTACGAACGGCTGTGGCAGCTCGCCTCCCAGGGCGCACTGCGCCCACCCAAAGGCCACCCCGCCCCACGGGTCCACGGCTGCGGCTACCGCGCGCCCGCACCCGGGGTACGCGAGGCGTTCGCCCGGGTCCGCTTCGGGGACACCCTGCGGGCACTGGCGTTCCGGCTGGAACTCTGCGCCGACCGCCGCTGGCGCTGCACCGCCCTCGAATGCGCGGCACCGGGATGGTGACGCACGAGGGCCGGGCCCCCGTCGGGAACCCGGCCCTGTACACGCCCTCGCTACTTCTTGCGGCGACGGCCGCCCTTCTGCGCCTTGCGCCGCTCGGCACGGGTCATGCCGTCCGTCTCCGAAACGACCGGAGCGCCCTCACCGCCGGTGCTGAAGTCACCCTCGACGATGCCGCCCTCACCGTCCACCTTCGGTGCGGAGAAGTGCAGCCGGTCCGGGCGCTGCGGAGCCTCCAGGCCCTTGGCGCGGATCTCCGGACGCACCGCGCCCGCCGGAACCACGTCCTCCTTCTCCAGCGCAGGCAGTGCGTCGACCGGCACCGGAACCTCCTCGACCTGCTGCTCGACCTGGACCTCCAGGTTGAACAGGTAGCCGACGGACTCCTCCTTGATGCCGTCCATCATGGCGTTGAACATGTCGAAGCCCTCACGCTGGTACTCCACCAGCGGGTCGCGCTGCGCCATGGCGCGCAGCCCGATGCCCTCCTGGAGGTAGTCCATCTCGTACAGGTGCTCACGCCACTTGCGGTCCAGCACCGACAGCACCACGCGGCGCTCCAGCTCGCGCATGATGTCCGAGCCGAGCTCCTTCTCCCGCGCCTCGTACTGCTTGTGGATGTCCTCCACGATCATCTCGGAGATGAAGTCCGCGGTGACGCCCGCACGGTCGCCCGCCGCCTCGTCCAGCTCGTCGATGGTGACCGTGATCGGGTACAGCTGCGCGAACGCGCCCCACAGCTTCTCGAGGTCCCACTCCTCCGCGAAGCCCTCGGACGTCTCCGCCTTGATGTAGTCCTCGATGGTGTCGTCCATGAAGTGCATGACCTGCTCCCGCAGATCCTCGCCCTCCAGGACCCGGCGGCGCTCGCCGTAGATCACCTCGCGCTGCCGGTTGAGCACCTCGTCGTACTTCAGGACGTTCTTGCGGATCTCGAAGTTCTGCTGCTCCACCTGCGACTGAGCGGACGCGATCGCCCGGGTCACCATCTTGTTCTCGATCGGCACGTCGTCCGGCACGTTCGCCATCGCCATCACGCGCTCGACCATCTGCGCCTTGAACAGGCGCATCAGATCGTCGCCCAGCGACAGGTAGAACCGGGACTCGCCGGGGTCGCCCTGACGGCCGGAACGACCGCGCAACTGGTTGTCGATACGGCGCGACTCATGCCGCTCGGTGCCCAGCACATACAGCCCGCCGAGCTCCTTGACCTCCTCGAACTCGGCCTTGACCACGGCCTCCGCGCGCTCCAGCGCCTCGGGCAGCGCCGCCGCCCACTCCTCGACGTGCTCCACCGGGTCCAGACCGCGCTGCCGCAGGTCCGCCTCGGCCAGGTCGTCGGGGTTGCCGCCGAGCTTGATGTCGGTACCACGGCCCGCCATGTTGGTGGCCACCGTGACCGCGCCCTTGCGACCGGCCTGCGCGACGATCGTCGCCTCCCGGTCGTGCTGCTTGGCGTTGAGCACCTCGTGCGGCACACCGCGCTTGGCCAACTGCTGCGACAGGTACTCCGACTTCTCCACCGAGGTGGTGCCGACCAGGACCGGCTGGCCCTTCTCGTGCTTCTCGGCGATGTCGTCCACGACCGCCCGGAACTTCGACTCCTCGGTGCGGTAGATCAGGTCCGACTTGTCCATCCGCTGCACCGGACGGTGCGTGGGGATCGGCACCACGCCGAGCTTGTAGATCTGGTAGAACTCGGCGGCCTCGGTCATCGCCGTACCGGTCATGCCGCACAGCTTGTCGTAGAGGCGGAAGAAGTTCTGCAGGGTGATGGTGGCCAGCGTCTGGTTCTCGTTCTGGATCTCCACCCCCTCCTTCGCCTCGATCGCCTGGTGCATGCCCTCGTTGTAGCGGCGGCCCGCGAGGATGCGGCCGGTGTGCTCGTCGACGATCATGACCTCGCCGTCGATGACGACGTAGTCCTTGTCGCGCTTGTACAGCTCCTTGGCCTTGATTGCGTTGTTCAGGAAGCCGACCAGCGGCGTGTTGACCGACTCGTAGAGGTTGTCGATGCCCAGCCAGTCCTCGACCCGGGTGACGCCCTCCTCAAGGACACCGACGGTGCGCTTCTTCTCGTCGATCTCGTAGTCGCGGTCCAGCTTCAACCGCTGCACCAACTTGGCGAAGTCGCTGTACCACTTGGTGGCCTGGTCTGCCGGACCCGAGATGATCAGCGGGGTACGGGCCTCGTCGATCAGGATCGAGTCGACCTCGTCCACGATCGCGAAGTTGTGGCCGCGCTGCACCAACTCTTCCTGCGACCACGCCATGTTGTCGCGCAGGTAGTCGAAACCGAACTCGTTGTTGGTGCCGTACGTGATGTCGCACGCGTACTGCTCACGGCGCTCCGCCGGAGTCATGTTGGCCAGGATGCAGCCCACCTCAAGGCCGAGGAAGCGGTGCACCCGGCCCATCCACTCCGAGTCACGCTCGGCCAGATAGTCGTTGACCGTGATCAGGTGGACGCCCTTGCCGGAGATCGCGTTCAGATACGCGGGCAGCGTGCCGACCAGCGTCTTGCCCTCACCGGTACGCATCTCGGCCACATACCCGAGGTGCAGCGCGGCGCCACCCATCAGCTGGACGTCGTAGTGGCGCTGTCCGAGCACCCGCTTGGCGGCCTCGCGCACCGTGGCGAACGCCTCAGGAAGCAGGTCGTCCAGGCTCTCACCGTCCGCGTAACGCTGCTTGTACTCGTCGGTGAGGGCCCGCAGCTCGGCATCCGTGAGGTTGACGAAGTCCTCTTCGATGGAATTGACCTGGTCCGCGATGCGGGTCAGCTTGCGCAGGATCTTTCCCTCGCCTGCGCGCAGGATCTTGCCGAAGACGGACACGTAGGCTGGCTCCTTGCCGGTCGGGCCTGGCACGTTTCTCTCGCACTGGGCACAGCGGGTGTTTCGCTGGCTGTATACAGCTGTCCACAGCCTCCGCTGCACCGGCCATCGTAAGCGAGGACACCAGCCCGTCGGGAGGTCCGCCGTCGGACCCGCGCGCTGTCACTCCGGTCAGTGACGGAAATTACCTGCCCAAAGGGGTAAGCGGCCGGAAATACTCCTCCGATGGAACCCGTCACCCTGACCACCGAACGCCTGCTCCTGCGCCCCCTGGAGCCGCGCGACACCGAGGCCGTGTACACCGCCTGTCAGGACCCGGACATCCAGCGCTGGACCTCCGTACCCTCCCCGTACACGCCCGAACACGCACAGACGTTCGTCGAGCGGATCTCCCCGGACGGGTGGCGAAACGACACCCAGTACCCCTTCGGCGTGTTCACCAAGGCGGACGGCCGGCTCGTCGGCACGATCGGCCTGGTACGGCTGGCGCTGCTGCACACCGAGGAGCGGCAGGCGGAACTCGGCTACTGGACCGCCAGGGAACAGCGCGGCCACGGCTACACCGTCGAGGCGGCACGCGCCACGTGCCAGTGGGCCTTCACCGCACTCGGCGTGCAGCGCATGGAGTGGTACGCCGAAGTCGGCAACGCCGGATCGCGGGCGGTCGCCCTCAAGACCGGCTTCCGGATGGAGGGCACCCTGCGCGCCCGCATCGTCCACCAGGGCGTCCGGCGCGACGCGTGGATCGGCGCGCTGCTGCCCTCCGACTGGTCACTGGAGACCGCCACCCCGTACCTGCCCCACCCGCGTCCCTGACCGCACGCCCCCGGTTGTCAGTGGTGCCCCCTACGCTGATCCACATGACGAATCCGCCGCGCACCACGCCCGCCACCCGGCGCCCCGAGGCCACGCTCCGCGCGGACGAGGCCCGCCGGATAGCACTGCGCGCCCAAGGGCTGCTCGGCGCGCCGGACCGCCGAGGCGGAGTACGCGGAATGCTGCGGCGGCTCGGCGCCGTCCAGTTGGACACGATCTCGGTACTGGCCCGCTCCCACGAACTCGTCCCCTACGCCCGGCTGGGCGGCGTCGGACGCACCGCGGTGGAATCGGCGTACTGGGGCGCCGACGTCCCGGCGCCCCGCCGCTCGCCCGAGGCCACCGGCGCGGCGGCCTTCGAGTACTGGTCACACGCGGCATGCGTGCTGCCCATCGAGGAATGGCCGAACTTCGCCTTCCGCCGCCGAGCCCGCCGCGCGAAGGGCCACCGCTGGCACGTGCTGGACGACGCCGAGCGGTCCTGCGCCGCGGTGCTCGACCGGCTGAAGGCCGACGGACCACTGACCTCCACCGATCTGGGCGGCGCCAAGAACGGCGGACCGTGGTGGGACTGGTCCGAGACGAAGATCGCCGTGGAATGGCTGCTGGACACCGGCGAGGTGGTGTGCACCCAGCGACGCGGCTGGAAACGGGTCTACGACCTCGCCGAACGCGCCGTCCCCGGCGACCTGCTGCACGACGACCTGGCCGACACCGAATGCCTACGCCGCCTGGTCGCACAGGCAGGTGCCGCACTGGGCGTGGCGACCCGCGCCGACCTGGCCGACTACCACCGGCTCAAGGCCGACCAGGTCGACGCGGTGATCGAGGACACCGGCCTGGTGCCCGTCGAGGTCGAAGGGTGGGCCACCGGCCGCGGGGCCGCCGCACGGGGCGGCACCGCAGAGGCATGGGCCGACCCCGCGGCACTGTCGACCGAGCCGCGCGGCAGGCACCGCACCACCTTGCTGTCCCCGTTCGACTCCCTCATCTGGGACCGCGCCCGCACCCAGCGGATCTTCGACTTCACCCACCGCCTGGAAGCGTATGTGCCCAAACCTCAGCGCATACACGGCTACTTCGCGATGCCACTGCTGGCAGGCGGCAGACTCGTCGGCCGGGTAGACCCGGCACGCGAGGGACGCACCCTCGTGGCCCGTCAGATCTCGGTGCGCGGCCCCAAGGCCGTGACCCCCATGGCGAAGGCGCTACAGGAGGCGGCGGAGTGGGTGGGCTGCGACACGATACGGGTGGAGCGCATGGACGACCACAAGCTGGCCGCCGAGCTGATGAGACAACTGGCGTGAGGGGCAGGCCCCGTGCGGGCTACCTGATCTCCAGAATCTTCTCGCGCATCGCGTAGACCACCGCCTCCATCCGGGAGTGCAACTGCAACTTCTCCAGGATGTTGCGCACATGGTTCTTGACGGTGTTCTCGCTGATGAACAACTCCTTGGCGATATCACGGTTGTTCATCCCCGTGGCGACCAGCTTCAGCACCTCCAACTCGCGATCCGTAAGCCGAGGAGCGGGCACGAAACGACGCTCGTCGGTGCGCTGGATCATCGACTTGAACTCGGTGAGCAGCTTGGCCGCCATCGACGGGCTGATCTGCGACTGGCCATCGGCAACGGCGCGGATCGCCGTCGACACCTCGTCCGTGGAGATCTCCTTGAGGAGGTACCCCGTGGCCCCCGCCTTGATCGCCTCGTACAGGTCGGCCTCCTCATCGCTGATCGTCAGCATGATGATCTTCGCGCTGGGGGCCACCTCCTTGATGGACGTACACGCCTCGATACCGCCACGCCGCGGCATCCGCACATCCATCAACACGATGTCGGGCAGCAGATCAGCCGCCTTCTCAACGGCCTCCGCCCCGTCCCCGGCCTCACCGACGACCTGGATGTCCTCCTCCTGCGCCAGCACGATCTCCAGACCGCGCCGGAACAGGGCATGATCGTCCACGACCAGCACCCTGATGGGCTCGCTGCGCCGCTCGCCCCTGCCCCGGCCGTCGTCCCCTTCGACGGCCGCCGACTCGAAGCTGTCCGGCATCGGTTCCTCCCCCTCAGGCCAGTGCCCCAAGGCAACTGCACTGCACGGCGATGGCGGGCCAACCATCCCCCAGCTCAGGCCGGTTGGCACTCCCACCATGATTTCACGCCGTACAACGGCGCGCGGTTAACCACGGACACAGCGGCGCCCCCGGACTCGCCAGGGGCGCCACCGGCTCCGATCACCGACGCAGCGCTCCACCCGCGCCGGTAGGAGGCTCTGCCTGGGGGTCCTCCTTGAGGTAGATGACGCCGTAGTCATAGCCGTGGCGCCGGTAGACCACGCTCGGTTGGTGCCGTTCGGAGTCGACGAACAGGTAGAAGTCGTGTCCGACCAGCTCCATCGCGTAGAGCGCCTGGTCGAGCGTCATCGGGGATGCGGCGTGGGTCTTCTCGCGGACGACCAGCGGGCCTTCACCCTGGACATCCAGCGGCCCCGCCTTGGTGGTGGGAACGCCGCCGACGGCGCCTTCCGCGCCCGCCTCCGCACTGAGCGTGGCCAGGGGTGCGGTGTACTCGGCGACACTGACCGCGGCACGGCCGCCACGACGGGCCATGTGCCGCTTGTCGGCAAGCTTGCGCAGCTGCGCTTCCAACTTGCTGGTCGCCGCGTCCAGCGCCGCGTACGGATCACTCGCCGCCGCTTCGGCCCGGATCACCGGGCCCCGGGAGTGCAGCGTGATCTCTACCCGGTCGGAACGGTCGGCAAGCCGCGGGTTGTGCTCCTTGGAGACTTCGACATCCAGGCTGATCGCTTTGCCGTCCAGCTTCTGGATCTTCTCCAGCTTCAGCTTCTCGGCCACGTGCTTGCGAAACCGCTCGGGCACTTCGGTCTTACGGCCCTTGACGACGATGTCCACGCAGAACTCCGTTCCCGGACAGCCCCGCGCGCGCGGGGCACATCCCTTGCGCTAAGGCCGGCGGGCACCAGTCCCATCCGGCACTGCGATCACTGCCACCCCACCAGCCCCAGACGCCTCCGGAGCAGCGAGGTCGCGGCTTTCACCTCCTCCTCCCCCGAGGGGAAGATCAACACCCCATCCATTCGGTGGAAATGCTGCTGCCCGGCTGTGCGGAGTACGAATGATGCCATGCACACCGAATGCCGCAACTCCCTTCAAGCCCGGCGATCAGCGACATAGCATCTGACACTCCTCACAACCGAACATAGCCCTCGGGAGCCGAGGTCGGCACCCCCTGTGGGGCTATACCTCCGTTCGGGTACATCCGCTCTCGTACTACGAGCAACGACTCACCGGCACAGTCGGTTCCAATTCCCTTGCGACCAGGCGTAATCACCGCTCTCGACGGCGCACCCGGTCACCGGCGCGCCCCCCGCGAGCGGCGCCCGCCGGCCGAGCCCTCCAGCGGGTTCACCCGCCGTACCGACGGCACCGCTCCCACCAGCCCGAACGCACGCGGCGTCGCGGCCACCACCGCGGCGGCACACACCCGACCGCCCGCCTCCCGCACCGCACGCGCCGCCTCCACCAGCGACGCGCCCGTGGTCATCACGTCGTCCACCACCACGACAGGACCAACCCGCAGCAGTCGTCCACTGCCGGAAACCGCCTCCAGCGCACCCGCCAGGTTCTCCAGACGCTCAGCCGCCGAAAGCCCCGCCTGATCGGCGACCAGCCGCCGCTGCCGCAGCACCGCCAGCACCCGCGCCGACACCCCGCCACGACGCAACTCCCGCGCCGCCCGCAACGCCACCCGCCGCGCCGGATCATGCCCCCGCGCCGCGGTGGCCCGCCGCGCGGAGGGGACGGGGACCAGGAGCAGGGGGGTGTGGGGGGCCTCCCCCTCCCCCTCCCCTCCCCCCACCCCCCGCATCGCCGCGCGCACCGACTCCGCCAGGGCCTCGCCGAGTGGCTCGGCGAGGCGCAGTGCGCCGCGCTCCTTGTGCGCGAGGAGCACCGCGCGCACCTGGTCCTCGTACGCGCCCGCGGCGTAGACCGCCGGCAGTCCCGGCGGCACGGGGTCCGGCCAGACCCGCCGGACCGTGCCCGCGTCGCACAGCTTCTCCCGGCAGCCGTCGCACAGGGCGCTACGAACCCGGCCGCAGCCCGCGCAGTCGACGGGTAGTACAAGATCGGCGAGTTCCCGACACCACGACCGCATGGGATTACTGTGCCGGTGGGGCGGGGGTGGGGCCACCCCTGTGGATAACCGGGCTGTGGACAACTCGGGGACGGGGCTGGAGGCCCCAGGGGGCTCGGGGAGGCCCAGGGCGGGCGTATCCCTCGCAAGGCGGTCCCGAAGTCCGCCAGTCGCCCGACAAGCCCCCGCACGGACCGCCCTGCGCCGGTGCCCCCGGGGCCTCAGCCCGGGTAGACCGGTGCGGTCCCGTCCGGGGACACCTGCTGCCAGTCACCGTCGATCGGCAGTTGGTACATGCCTTCGTCGGAGGCGACCAGCAGCGGCCGCTGCTGGTCCTCGAAGGCGGCGACCGCGGAGACCTTGCTGATGCCCGGCAGGGTCGGGGTGTACGCGGCGGAGCCGTCGGTGTCCACGTACTGCAACTGCTGCACGCCGCGGGACTGCTTGCCGACCACCACCAGGCGGCTCTCGCCCGCCCAGGAGGCCGCCTCGACATCGTCCAACTGCGGTGCCACGGCGCGCAGTTCGGTCACCGAGATCTGCGGTTGCTGCGCGGTTCCGGAGCGCTCGATGCGGCCCAGTTGGAGCGTGGTGCGCCCGCCCTGCTGGATCAGCAGGGCGATCCGTACCCCGTCGGCCGCGACGCGCAGCGACTTGATCTGGCCGTCCGCGAGATTGGGCACCGACACCTCGGTGGTCTTGCCGTCGCGCCACGTCAGCAGCCGCTGGTGCTGCGGGTCGCGGTCGGCGACCCACAGGTTGCCCAGGCCGTCCCAGCTGGGCGCGGACAGTCCCTGCGACGGGTCGCGGGCCTCACTGGTGAGCGCCTCACGCGCGGTGCCGCCGGAGGACAGCGGGGCCACGTACAGCGATCGTCCGTCGGCCCTGACGCCTGCGGCGGTCTGCCCGTCGCGGGTCACGGCGACGGACTGCAGGTGCGCCGACGCCTCCCCGAACGGGCCGGGTACCGGGTGGGCGGTCTCGGCGTTTCCGGCGACGGCGACCATGCGGTGGTCGGTGTCCACGTAGTACTGCTGCGCGCCGTTGCCCACCACGCGCGCGGGCGCGTACGCCTGCGCCTGGTCATGCCCCAACGAGCAGAGGGTGGCGCCGTCAGGTCCCACCACGTCGATGGAGGTGACCTGTGTGGACGACTGCTCCTGGACGGTGTGCAGCAGTTGTGCCGCCATCCGCTGGCACTGGCCCTGTCCGGCACGCGCCACCGTGCCGCCGAGTTGGACCCGCAGTTTGCCGGAGTCGTCGAGGCTGACCTTCTGGCTCTTGAGCCACGCCCCGGCCGGGAACGCCGAAGTGACCACCGGCTGAAGCCAGTTGCTGGGGCCGGCCAGCAGGGCCTGCACGGTCGAGGTGACCGGGTCTATCCGCCGCCGCACATACACCGGGTCGGCCACCAACACGTCCTTCGCCAGCGGGATTTGCGACTCCTCCGGCCCCAACTGCGCGAAGTAGTACAAGTTGACTGAACGGTAGATGCGCTGGAAGTCCGACTCGCTGAGCACCAGCCCGTCCGGCAGGCTGTCGATCCGCCACTCTCCGGCGACCTTGACCAGGTGGTAGCTGGTCCGGTAGGCGGACGTGGCGGGTGAGTACGAGTGCTTGCGGTCGACCGTGGCGACCTGCCCGCCGGTGAGGGTGATCGTGGTGCCGACGTCCTCGCGTGCCTCGCTGGCGCGCTCCTGGTCGAGTTGGGGGCCGCCGGACAGCACGGTGATCTGCGCGAACGGATCCCACTGGACGGCCTGACCGGTCAGGTACTTCTTCGCGGTCTGGTAGTCGGCCTCGTCGCTGGTGGTCGCCTCCAGGAAGCCGCGCACGATCTGCATCGGCTGCTCGTTCTTCTGCGGCTGTACGCCGAACACCCGCACCTGCGGGTCGGAGTCGGCCCGCTGCTCGTTGCCGACCTTGGTCACGTCGCTGGTGTCCGGCATGGTGGCGCAGCCGGTGAGCAGGAGGGCGCAGCAGATCAGTGCGCCGGACGTGACGCCCCGTTTGATGGGCGTGCCCCGCTCGTCGGGCGTGCGGCGGCGGTCGGGCTGCGACATGCCGGTGTGTCCTCCCCTTGGGCCCTGTGGGCCGGTCAGCGGTCCGCGTCCTGCTTCCGTACGGCGTCCGGCGCGGCTGTTGTGCCGGTGGTGTTGGCCGGTTCGGGGCGTTCCGTGGGCGGTGCGGCGGGCGCGCTCTCGGTGGTCCGAGGGCCGACGACCCTCGCCCCGCTGCCGGGTAGTGCGGCCGGGTCGGCGGCGGGCGGGCGGGCGGGGTGCGCGGGTACGGCGGGCAGTGGTGACCTCGCGGCGGGCACGGCTGCGCTGGTGTGCGCGTCGCGGAGCGCCTTCGACGGGTTGGCGGCGGCGCGCTGGCGGCGTGAGTCCTCGGGTTCCAGCGGGATCGGTGAGCCGCGCAGGGACTCGCCCGCGGTGCGCGGCAGGGTGAGCCGGAACTGGGATCCGCCGCCGGGTTCGCCCCAGGCCTGGAGCCAGCCGCCGTGCAGTCGGGCGTCCTCGACGGCGATGGACAGGCCGAGGCCGGTGCCGCCGGTGGTCCTGGCCCGGGCCGGGTCGGCGCGCCAGAAGCGGTTGAACACGCGGGTGGCCTCGCCGGGTTTGAGGCCGACGCCGTAGTCCCGTACGGCGATGGCGACGGCGCCGCCCGCGGAGGCGAGCCGGACGATCACGTCGCGGCCTTCGCCGTGCTCGACGGCGTTGACCACGAGGTTGCGCAGCACGCGTTCGATGCGGCGGGCGTCGGCCTCGGCGACGATCGGCTGTTCGGCACCGCGCACCACGACGCGGCTGCCCTTGCGTTCGGCGAGGGGTTCCGCCGCGTCGACCACGCGCCGTACGACCTCGCGCAGGTCGATGGGCTCGGCGTCGAGGGCGGCGGCGCCCGCGTCGAAGCGGCTGATCTCCAGCAGGTCGGACAGCAGCGACTCGAAACGTTCCAGCTGGCTCTGGAGGAGTTCGGCGGAGCGTGCGGTGACCGGGTCGAAGTCCTCTCGGCCGTCGTGGATGACGTCGGCGGCCATCCGGACCGTGGTCAGCGGGGTGCGCAGTTCATGGGAGACGTCGGAGACGAACCGGCGCTGCATCCGGGACAGTTCCTCCAGCTGCTGGATCTTGGTCTGGAGGGTGTGCGCCATCTTGTTGAACGATTCGCCGAGCCGTGCGATGTCGTCCTCGCCGCTGACCTTCATCCGTTCCTGGAGGAATCCGGCCGCGAGCCGCTCGGAGATGCCCGCGGCCATCCGGACCGGGGTGACGACCTGGCGCACCACCAGCCAGGCGATGGCGCCGAGCAGGCCGACGACGAAGACACCGGCGGTCGCCAGGGTGGTCTCGACGAGGCTGAGGGTCTTCTCCTCCTGGGTGAACGGGAAGAGGTAGTACAGCTCGTACGCCTTGCCGTTGGCGTCGTTGAGTCGCTTGCCGATGACCAGACCCGGCTGGCCGTCCGCGTCACCCTCGCGTTTGATGAGGGTTTCCTTCTGGTGCGCCCCGGACTCCTGGGCGACGGCGTTGCGCAGGTCTGCGGGGACGCTGTCCTCGGGCAGTACGTCGCCGGAGGCGCGCGGTCCGCGGGTGCTGGGGCTGTCCGCGAGGTAGGGCTGCTGGTCGGCGTCGGAGCTGAGCGCGACCACGTAGTAGACGCCCTGGCCACCGCTGGCGAGCTGCTGGACGAGGTTGGTGAGCCAGGTGCCGGGGTCGACCTGGCCGCGGCCCGCGGTCGGCGTGCCGTTGCTGGTGGTGCCGGTGGGGTCGCCGGGGGCTCCGGAGTTGGCGGCGAGCGACTGGGCGACGTTGAAGCCGCCCAGTGCCTGGCCCTGGGCGGTGGCGGTCTTGGCTTCCAGCAGCCCGTTGCGGACCTGCCCGATGACGACGATGCCCAGCACCAGCACGACGGCGAGGGACATCAGCAGCGTGGTGGCGACCACCCGTACCTGGATGTTGCGCCGGTACAGGCGTGCCGCGGGAAGCAGCGGGCGCCGCGCCCAGCGCAGCGCCGACCGCAGTACGGGCAGCAGCCCGCGCAGCGGGTCGGCGTGGCGGCTTTCCAGCCGCTCGCGTTCATGGCCGGGCGGCTGCTGGTCCTGGTTCACGGCATGCGAGGGCCCGGCCTCCGCGCCCTGCCCGGATACCGTCGTCTCGATGCCGTTGCCCGCGGGCATCCCGATGTCAGCCCGGCCCGGCCTTGTAGCCGACGCCGCGCACGGTCACCACGATCTCCGGGCGCTCCGGGTCCTTCTCCACCTTCGACCGCAGCCGCTGAACGTGTACGTTCACCAGCCGGGTGTCGGCGGCGTGCCGGTACCCCCAGACCTGTTCGAGCAGCACCTCGCGGGTGAAGACCTGCCAGGGCTTGCGCGCGAGCGCGACGAGCAGGTCGAACTCCAGCGGGGTGAGCGCGATGGCCTGCCCGTCGCGCTTGACGGAGTGCCCGGCCACGTCGATCACCAGGTCGCCGATGGCGAGCTGCTCCGGGGTCGGCTCCTCGGCCCGGCGCAGCCGGGCCCGTACCCGTGCGACCAGTTCCTTGGGCTTGAACGGCTTGATCACATAGTCGTCGGCGCCGGATTCCAGGCCGACCACGACGTCCACGGTGTCGCTCTTGGCAGTGAGCATCACAATGGGTACGCCGGACTCGGCCCGGATCTGGCGGCATACGTCGATGCCGTCCCGGCCTGGCAGCATCAGGTCGAGGAGCACCAGGTCCGGCTTGGTGTCGCGGAAGGCGGCGAGGGCCTTGTCGCCGTCCGATACGAACGACGGCTCGAAACCTTCTCCACGCAGCACGATGCCGAGCATCTCTGCCAGTGCGGTGTCGTCGTCGACGACAAGGACGCGTCCCTTCATATCGACATCATCCCATTTTCGCATCTGACCTATGGAGTCAGGTGACTCACCTCACGTTTCGAACCTGCCTCGGCGCTGAAGATGCCCACTCCGGTCACCTCATTAACGCGTATCAGACAGTGCTAGAGCGGCCAGCGTGGCCGCTGTTACGGGAGAGGCGACGCCGTTCTCCGTGACCAGTGCGGTCACCAACGGTGCGGGAGTGATGTCGAACGCGGGGTTGTACGCCTGGGTGCCCAGCGGTGCCAGGACGATCCCGGACCCGGCCTCGGCGATCGGGTGGGCGATCTCCGTGACCTCGTGGCCGGGGCGCTGCTCGACCTCGATCGACGCGCCGTCCGCGGTGGCCAGGTCCACCGTGGTGGTCGGGGCCACCACCACGAACGGCACATTGTGGTGGTGGGCGAGCACGGCGAGCGGATAGCTGCCGACCTTGTTCGCCACCGAGCCGTCGGCGGCGATCCGGTCCGCGCCGATCAGTACCGCGTCCACGGCGCCGTCCGCGAACAGCGAGCCCGCCGCGTTGTCGGCGAGCAGCGTGTACGTCATGTCGGCGCGCGCCGCCTCGTAGGCGGTCAGCCGGGCGCCCTGGAGCAGCGGCCTGGTCTCGTCCACCCACAGGCGGCGCAGCAGGCCCTCTCGGTGTGCGGCGTGCGCCACGGCGAACGCGGTACCAGCGCCCCCGGAGACCAGGGCACCGGTGTTGCAGTGGGTCAGGATCCGCAGACCCCCGCCGGGCACCAGCTTCTTCAGCAGTGCCAGACCATGGCTCGCCATGCGCTCGCTGGCCGCCGCGTCCTCGGCGTGCAGCGCACGCGCCTCGGCGAGCGCGGCCTGGGCGGCCCGCTGCGGGTCCGCCGTGGTGTCGAGCGCACTGCGGTACGCGGCCGCCGCGCGGCGCACCCCGTAGCCGAGGTTGACGGCGGTCGGCCGGGCGGACGCCAGTTGCCGCTCGGCCTCGGCGACGTCGAAGCCGCGAGCGGCGGCGAGGGCGATCCCGTACGCCCCCGCCAGCCCGAGCACCGGCGCACCGCGCACCGCGAGGGTGCGGATGGCGTCCACCAGCGCCTGTACGTCGGTGCAGACCAGTTCGACTTCCTCCACGGGGAGTCGGGTCTGGTCGAGAAGTATGAGCACGGGCCCTTCGGGCGGCTCCTCCCAACGCAGCGTTGGGGTGGGGACCGGAGAACCGGACTGTGAGTCGTTGGCCAGAGATACCACGGACTGATCACCCATCTGTCCAGTCTGCCCTGACCGGGGGGCGCTTTTGAATGCCCCGTACAGGGCACCCATCACGACGGGACCGTGTGCGCGCCGCCCATGGCACGATGGCCGCGGGTCCGATGGGGATCGACCCGACAGGTCCTGACGCGCAGTAACAAAAGGAGCACCGATGAACAACTCTCCGGGCTGGGCTTCGCCCGGATCCGGCCCCGCCGGCTCTTCCGGACCGTCCGGGCAAGGCGACCCGGCGGACCGGGACGAACAGACCGCGCCGGACGCCGGAGCGGAGCAGCCCGCGCCTCAGGACGCCGTGCCCCCGCAGTGGTCCAAAAACCAGCCGCCGCCCGCCAGTTGGGACGCGTCCGGTATGCCGCCGCGGCCACCGGCGGGACCGGGCGGGACCGTCCCACCGCCTCCGCCAGGCCCCGGGCCGCAGTGGGGCACACCGGCTTGGGGCGGTGCGCCGGGGCCGTACTGGCAGCAGCTGCCACCGGCGCCCAGGCCAGGGGTGATTCCGCTGCGTCCGCTGGCCGTCGGGGAGATCCTCGAAGGCGCCATCGGCACAATGCGCGCACACTGGCGCACCGTGCTCGGCATCTCGCTCGGCGTCGCCGTGGTGACGCAGGCGGTCTCGACCGCGGTCAACGGCTCCTTCTTCACCAGCAACCCGAGCCTGGACAAACTTCGCGACGGTACCAGCGCGAGCGTCAGCGACGTGCTGAAGGCGTTCGGAGACTCGGTGGCCGGAACCGGTCTGACGTCGCTCATCAGCATGCTGGGGCAGATCATCGCCACAGCCATGCTCACCATGATCGTCAGCCGTTCCGTACTGGGCCGACCGGTCACCGCGGGCGACGCCTGGCGTGACTCCCGGCCACGGCTGGTCCGCATGCTGGGGCTGACGCTGCTGATTCCGGCCATCGGCCTCGCGATAGTCGGCGTGGCCATCACGCCCGGCATTCTCCTGGCGGTCTTCGGACCGGAGAGCGCGGGTGTGGGCCTGGCGCTACTCGGCGCCGTGGTGGGCGGCGGCATCGCCGTCTGGCTGACCATCAGCCTGAGCCTGTCGTCTCCGGCCCTGATGCTGGAGAAGCAGGGAGTGTTCGCCTCGCTCTCCCGCTCCTACAAGCTGGTACGGGGCTCATGGTGGCGGGTCTTCGGCGTGCAACTCCTCGCCGTGGTCCTGGCTTTCGTGGTCACCTCGATCGTGTCGATCCCGTTCACGGTGATCGCCCAGATCGTCGGCAGCGACAACATGGCTGGCTTCTTCGCAACCGGTTCACACATCAGCTGGTCTTTCCTCATCATCATCGCCGTCGGCGGCGTCGTGGGCACCACGCTCACCTTTCCGCTCAGCGCCGGGATGACCGCGCTGCTCTACATGGACCAGCGCATTCGCCGTGAAGGCCTCGACGTCGAGCTGGCTCGTGCCGCCGGTATCGAGGGGTACGCGGCTTCCGCCTCGCGGGAGTGAGACAGAAAGAGGGACCCGTCCTGACTCTTAAGTTCTAGTGGTCGACGCAGCACCCCAGTTCAATGCGACGGCTTCGAGATCAGGGAGAACCGGGGCCAGGCCCAGGGGCCGAGGAGACTGGTCCGCGAGCGGAAGCAATGCTTCCGGCTCGTGGATCAAGGACTCAGCTATGACGAGGCGGCCCGGCTCGTCGGTATCAACCGTAGGACGGGCGAGCGGTGGCGCAACGGCCGTAATGCCTCTGGCAGATTCAGGGCGGTGCCGCCGGCCAATCCGGAGCAGCCGCATCTCGACCTGGTCACCGATACCGGGCCGTCCTTGTCCGACCCAGCGGCATCCAGATACCTGCGCGAGGCGAACGCACCCACATGGCCGACCGGCTGCGTGAGGAGGCGTACGTCCCGGTAGATCTGCCAGGTCTGGGCTGGCCCTACCCGACCGGCCAGAGATGCACGTGACCCACGAGACGGTCTACCAGGCCCTCTATGTCCAGGCCACGGATCCGCCGGACTGGCAGCTCTTTTCGTGCGGGCATACAAAAAATGGCTGTGCCCCTGGATCTGGATCCAGGGGCACAGCCATTCAATATTTGTTCGGCGGTGTCCTACTCTCCCACAGGGTCCCCCCTGCAGTACCATCGGCGCTGAAAGGCTTAGCTTCCGGGTTCGGAATGTAACCGGGCGTTTCCCTAACGCTATGACCACCGAAACACTATG